>JBBQAH010000083.1:0-13363 GCA_038316145.1 Burkholderiales bacterium | reverse complement strand
AGCCCGGCCCAATCGGGCCGGGCTTCGAGCATCGCGTGGTACCAGATCTCCGATTGCGACCGGGTGTTGGTGAAGACCAGCGTGGTGCTGCTCGCCGCGATCTCGTTGATCACCTGCGGCAGCATCGTCAGCCCGAGGTGCCCGCCCCACGGGAAGCGCTCGGCGCGGCCCGGCAGCAGCGAGTCGATCACCAGCGGCTTCGGCAGCTCGCCCTGCACCAGCAGGCCGTCGTCCGCGCCCAGCAAGGCGCGCATCGCGCCGTTCAGATTGCCGAGCGTGGCCGACATGCCCCAGATGCAAAGCCCGCCGTTCCAGCGCTTCAGCCGCGCCAGCCCGAGTTGCACCTGCACGCCGCGCTTGTTGCCGAGCAGTTCGTGCCATTCATCGACGACGACCAGGCGGATGCTGCCGAGCACGGCCTGCGCATCGGCGCGCGCCAGCAGCAGCGACAGGCTCTCCGGCGTTGTCACCAGCACGGTCGGCAGGCGTTTGCTCTGGGCCGCGCGTTCGGCCGACCCGGTGTCGCCGCTGCGTACACCGGCGCTCCAAGGGTGGATCGGCACGCCGAGCGCCTCAAGCGGCTGCTGCAGCGCACGCAGGGTGTCGGCCGCGAGTGCGCGCATCGGCGTCAGCCACAGCACGGTGAGGGGCTGGGCAGCCTGCGCTCGTGTGGCGGCGGGCTTGGCGGGGCCGGGCTTGGCGGGGCCGGGCTTGGCGGTGGCGGTCTTGGCGGTGGCGGTCTTGACGGACAAGGGCTCGGCAAAGGCGCGCAGCGCGCCCAGCCACACTGCATAGGTCTTGCCGGCGCCGGTGGTGGCATGCAGCAGGCCGGACCGACCTGCAGCGATCGCCTTCCACACGTCCTGCTGGAAGGTGAACGGCGTCCAGCCACGCAGGGCAAACCAGGCGTCGAGCGCCCGCTTCGCAGCCCCCGATGCCGTGCTCATGGGGGTGACCACGCCGCCAGTGTGTCCGGCGTGTAGGCCTGCTCGACCGGCTTGTCCCGGCGCCAGCGCAGCCCGCGCGGCAAGCGCACCGCGATGCCGCGCTGATACCGCCTGCTGCACGCGATGCCCGCAAAGCCGGGCGCGACCACCCGCATCGCGCGGCGGCCGGGGCCGCGTTGTGCGCCGATCAGCACGCCGTCGCCGCTGACTGGGCGCGCCCGCCGACCGCCGCCAGCGCCTGGCTGACCTGCAGCCGCGAGAAGGTGTTGCAGGCGACGACGAAGTCGTGGGGACGGGACGTGACCATCGGGCGTGATTGCATCACAGGCCCGATGCCGCCGCCGGACGCGATGGCGGTTTCCCAGGGGCGCGGAGGCGTACAGGACCTTCGAACGCGGATTTTCCGGCCATGGCCCGGATGCGCAGCCCGCTGGGGCCTGCGGGACAGCGGTCGGCGTTGGCAGCGTCGCGCTGAACGGTCGGCGCCTGTCTTGTCGTTTTGGTGAACACGAGGTTCTCAGCTTCTGCTTCGGGCTCTCAGCCCCGCCGCAGGCGCGAGGCTTCGCGCGTGAGTTCGATGAACTCGGCGGCCACGGGCTTGAGCCCGCTGCCGCGCCGCCACACCAGGCCCACATCCACGGTGGGCAGCGCGTCGCGCAGCGGCCGCACCTCGACATGTTCGGCATCCAGGGTCCAGGGCCGGTACAGAAAGTCGGGCAACACGGCGATGCCCGCGCCCGCGCCCACCAGCGAACGCACGGCCTCCAGTGAACCGGTGCGCAGGATGGTGCGGGTCTTGAGCTGGTGGCGCGCCCACACCGCGCGCATCACCTCGTCGATGCGGTCGGCCTCCAGCACGATCTGGTCGCAGCCCGCACAGTCGGCCAGCGCCAGTTCCTCTTGTGCACACAGGGCGTGGTTCGACGGCAACCAGACACGGCTCGGGCTGCGCGTCAAGGTTTCGGCCACCAGGGCCTGCGGCTCGTTCAACGCGCTGCTGAGCATGATGGCGACATCGAGCTCACCATTGATCAGCAGGTGCTCCAGAAAGCGCGGCGTGTCCTCGGTGACAAACACTTCCACACGCGGGCAACTGCGTCGGTAGCGGCTGAACAGGTCGCTCAGGTAGTAGCCGGCGACCAGGCTGGTCACGCCCAGCGCCAGGGTGCCGCTCAGGCCGGTGGCCGTTTCGTCATCGGCGTGCTCACGTGTGGCTTCGGCCACGGCGGCCAGCACCTTGCGCGCACTGGCCAGAAAGCGGTGGCCCTGGGTGGTGAGTTGCATGCCGCGTGAACTGCGCGCAAATAGCCTGCGGCCCAGGTCGTCCTCCAGCTCCTGCAAGCTCTTGGTGACCGCACTTTGCGCGATGTTGAGCATGCGCGACGCCGCCGCCACGCTGCCGCCCTCGGCCACCGCGATGAAGTAGCGGAACTGGCGCAGCGTGACGTGAGAGTGCATGGCGCCGGATTGTCCATGCAGCCCCCGGGGTTCGAGGCACTGGTCCCGATCCACGCCGGCGCCAGCGCGGGTGGACCCTGTCAGCAAACGCAAAAACAGCGCCTTTGAAAAACCGATGGCCGTCTACGGCATGCACCAGATCGAGATCCCGGCGGGCTTGCCTGCGCAAGCAAGCCGACCGAGGAGTCCGCCGGGCCCGGCAGGTCTTCAAGCGGCCAGCTCGGCCCAGCGACCGATGACCCTTGGCGTGCCGTCGGGCTGCACCCCCAGCAGCAAGGCTTCGCCCGATTCAGCGCCCCCGCCCACCAGTGCGCTGATCACGAACATGCGCGGCTGGGCGTGCGGCTGGGCGCGCGGGTCAGCGACTCACGCCGCCGGCGACGACCGCAGGCCGTAAGTCTTGCCGCCCGCAAAAAGATACTCGACCCGCAGCACAGGCTCGCCCTTTTCGCCGGTGAAGGTGAATCCCAGCATGGCCAAGGCATCGCCCGGCTTGATCTCCGGCACGGCCCAGGCCTGCAGGCGCGGCAGCGGGGCCAGCTCGATCTCCCAGCGCCTGTCCTTGCGGGTGGGCAGTTGCGCGGCCCTCAGCAGCGCAGCACCGTCCACCGGCGCCGTTTGCGCCGGTAGGCTGCGGCTGGCCAGGTCGGTGGGCAGCTTGAGGCCGTCGGCGGGCAGTTCCAACTGCAGTTCGGCATGCGGATTGCGCCAGGCCACCCGGGTGACCTGGCCGGCCAGGTACAGCGGGCGGTTCTGATCAAAACTGCTCCAGCCATGGTGCGACCAGGCGGGCAGGCTGATCAGCAGGGGCATGGCCATCAGGGTGCGTCTTTGCATGCGGACTCTCCAATGCGGTATCGGGTCAAAGGTAGGCGATCCAGCGGCCGCAGACGATAGCGCCCAGCCAAAGCCCCGATGACAACACGGTTTGTGCACGGGCCAGGCCATCGCACTTGCCCAGGCTGTCGCGGCCATGGAACCAGGCCGCATTGATGCCCGCCAGGTGCACCAGGCCCAGCTTGATCAGGAAGGCGCGGTTGCTCAGCATCTCGGCCGGGTGCGCGGCAAACAACAGCAGCCCGCTGCACAGCACCAGGCCAAAGCCCACCAGCGTGACCGACAGCGCCAACCTTGCCAGAGGCCGCAGCGGCAGCGCGGGCCCCAGGCCCCAGACGCGCAGGTCCAGCAGCACCAGGCTGCCCAGCAACAGCGCAATGCCGACGATGTGCAGCACCTCCAGCGCCGGGTAGGCGAAGGGGTGCGAGGCCAACCCCGGCAGGCCGGCCCAGGGGATGGGCCCAAAACCCGTGACACTTGTGCTGTTCACGGCGTCAGCATGGCGATCACTGCAACGCGGCGGATTTGGCGGTGCTCAGGACAAGGCCCTGAAAAACGCCCGCACATCGTCCACAAACAGCGCCGGCTGCTCGAAGGCGCCAAAGTGCCCGCCCCTGGGCATCTCGGTCCAGTGCCGGATGTCGGTATACGCCGCGGCCATCCAGCGCCGCACCGGTGTGACGATTTCCTTCGGAAACACCGCCACGCCGGTCGGCATAGTCACCGGCAGCGCCACACGCCGGCCGGCGCCAAAACTCTCCCAGTACAACCGGGCCGACGAGCCGGCGCTGGCCGTGCCCCAGTACAGCATCACGTTGTCGAGCATTTCGCGCCCGCATCGCCTCGGCGGTGGGCGTGCCGTCCACCAGCGGCGCAGTGCCCATCGCCAGCGTGATGTGGATGCCCAGGCAATGGGCGGCGTCCTGGCTGCCGATAGCGGTGGTCACGGCCGAGCCCCAGTCGCCGCCCTGCGCACCGTAGCGGCCATAACCCAGCCGCGCCATCCAGGTGGCCCAGGCGGCGGCGATGCGGTCCACGCCCCAGCCGGTGGTGGTGGGTTTGGCCGAGAAGCCAAAACCCGGCAGGCTGGGGCAGACGAGGTGGAAGGCATCGGCGGCATCACCGCCATGCGCGGTCGGGTCGGTCAGCGGGCCGATGACTTTCTGGAACTCGACCATCGAGCCCGGCCAGCCGTGGGTGATCAGCAAGGGCCTGGCCTGCGCATGGGGCGAGCGCACATGCACGAAGTGGATGTCCAGGCCGTCGATCCGGGTGGTGTACTGGGCATGGCGGTTGAGCAGCGCCTCGCGGGCGCGCCAGTCGTAGCCGTCCGCCCAATAGCGGCACATCGCCTGGATCCAGGCCAGCGGTGCACCTTGCGACCAGTCGGTGACGGGCTCGGCCTCGGGCCAGCGGGTGGGGTGCAAGCGGGCACGCAGGTCGGCCAGCACCGCGTCCGGCACGGCGATCTTGAAGGGGTGGATGTCGGTATCCATCAACGCTGCTCCTCAATGTGGACCGGCACGGCGGCGCTCAAACCGCCCACAAACGCGCCAAGCTGGCCAGCGCCGCAACACCGGCAAAACCGGCGCCCAGCGCCAGCGCCCAGCCCGGGCCGGCTGCGCCGCCCAGGCCAAAACACAGCGCCACCAGCGCAGCACCCACGGCCTGGCCGGTGAGCCGGGCCACCGCGATCATGCCGCTGGCCCCGCCGCTGCGCTCGGGCGGCGCGCTGGCCATCAGCGCGCGCAGATTGGGCGACTGGAAGCCGCCAAAACCAGCGCCGCAAACGGCCATGCGCCACACGATGTCCAGCGTACTGGCATCCGCCGGCAGCAGCGCCAGCAGCACCAGGCCGACACACATCACCGCCAGGCCCACACCGCCCAGCAAACCGGGCGGATGGCGGTCCGACAGGCGCCCGGCGATGGGCGCGGCCAGCGCCACGACGATGGGCCAGGGCGTCATCAGGTAGCCGGTGTCCACCGGGTTGCGGTGCAACACCGCCTCGAAGTAGAACGGCAGCCCGACAAAGGCCAGCCCTTGCGCGGCAAACGCGGCACAAGCGGTGGCCACCGACAGCGCAAACATCGGCCGGCGCAGCAGATCGACCGGCAGCATCGGTGCCGGGTGGCCGGCCTGGCGGCGCAGCAGCAAGCCGCCGCACAGCGCCACCACGACCAGCAGCGCGACAGTCCCGGGCCAGGGCTCACGCTGGGCAGCGCTGCCCAGTGCACCGATCAACGCGGCAAAACTCAAGCCTGTCAGTGCCGCCGTCAGCAAATCGAAGCGGTGGCCGCGCGGCGCCGTTCGCGGCAGCGCCTGCCAGCCGTAAACCAGCGCAATCGCGCCCAGCGGCAGGTTGACCGCAAACAGCCAGTGCCAGGTGGCCACCGACAGCACCAGCGAAGCCGCGGTGGGCCCGGCGGCAAAACACACGCCCACCACCAGCGCGTTCAAGCCCACGCCCCGGCCCAGCCGCGCCGCCGGGTAGATCTGGCGGATCAGCGCGACGTTGACGCTCATCATCGCGCCGGCGCCTATGCCCTGCAGCGCCCGCGCCGCCGTCAGCGTGCCCAGGGTGTCGGCCAACGCACAGGCCACCGAGGCGAGTGTGAAAAACGCCAGCCCGCCCAGGTGGATGCGGCGCGGCCCCAGCTTGTCGCCCAGCGCGGCAAACGGCAGCAGCGTGGCGACCACCGCCAGTTGGTAGGCGTTGATGATCCAGATCGACGCGGCCGGCGAGGTCTGCAGGTCGGCCGCGATCAACGGCAAGGCGGTGTTGCAGATCGCGCTGTCCAGCGTGGCCAGTGCCACGCCCAGCAGCACGGCCAGCAGCGCGCGGCGGTCGACACCGGTGGCGGTGTCGACCGGGGTGCTCATACGGCCCGCGCCCGGGCCGGCAACAGCGTCGACATTCAGGCTCAGGCCGTCGGCAGGCCCTGCAGCGGCCGCTGCGGCCCGGCCCCGGCGCCCGGCCGGCGCACCCGCCAAAGCAGGAACAGCGCAATCGACAGGTTCAGCGCGTTCCACAGCGCGCCGTTGACAAAGGCCGCGTGGTAGCTGCCGGTCAGATCGAACACCTTGCCCGACATCCAGCCGCCGAGTGCCATGCCGAACAGCGTGCACATGATCACCGTGCCGACCCGGGCCCCCGCCTCGGCCGGCGGGAAATGCTCGCGCACGATGATGGCGTAACTGGGCACGATGCCGCCCTGGAACAGCCCGAACATGGCTGAGACCACATACAGCGACAGCAGGCCGTCGAAGGGGATGAACATCAGCAGCGCCACGCCCTGCAAAAACGAGCCCAGCAGCAGCGTGCGCACGCCGCCGATGCGGTCACAAATCGCGCCCGAGACCAGCCGGCTGACGATGCCGCAGGCCAGCATCAGGCTGAGCATCTCGGCACCGCGCGCCGCGCCAAAGCCCAGGTCACCGCAATACGCCACGATATGCACCTGCGGCATCGCCATCGCCACGCAGCAGGCGGTGCCGGCCACGCACAGCAGGCCCTGGGCCTGGTTCAGGCTCAGGCCGAAGGGCCGGTTAGACGGCACCGGCCCGCCTTTTTTGACCGGCGCGGTCACCGCGGCGGGCGACTTGGCGCGCATCAGCCCGGCCAGCGCCAACATGGCCAGGCAAGTGAACACACCCAGCGCGATGTAGGTGGGCCGCCAACCCACCGTGGCGACGAAGTGCTGCACCACCGGCGGCCAGATCGCGCCGGCCAGGTAGTTGCCGCTGGCGCACACCGCCACCGCGATGCCGCGCCGCTTGACAAACCACAGCGAGGTGTCGGCCACCAGCGGCACAAAGGTGGCGCTGCTGCCGAACAGGCCTATGAACAGGCCTTGCAGCACGGCAAAACCGGTGATGCTGCCGACAAAGCCGATGCCGACAAAGCCCGCGCCCAGGCTGAACGCGCCCAGCACGATCACCGGCACGATGCCGAAGCGGTCGGCCAACTTGCCCATCAGCACGCAGCCGATGCCAAAGCCGATCATCAGCAGCGTGTAGGGCAGTGAGGCCTGCGCCCGGGTGATGCCAAAGTCGGCCTGCACCGCCGGCAGCGTGACCGAGACGACGTACATGCCGGCCGAGCCGATCGTCATCAGCAGCAGCGTGGCGAACAAGCGCCACCAGGCCTGGCGTGTGTCCGGTTGGGACGGGGGCGACGCGGCAGCGTCGGCAAGGGCAGGGGAAGAGGTGTTCACGGTCGTCATCTTCGCCGAGGCGGCGGACCGGCAGCATAGGGGGCTGCCCAAGGGGCGCGGCGTCGCTGGCGCGACAAGCGCGATTGCCACGCCCGGTGACCGGCCCGGTGCACGGCACGGCAGCACGTACCGCAGACGCGTTTTGGTCCCCGCGCGTCGCGCTGGCACACTCAAAACCTCCACCGCCCGCCCTGTCCCGCTGCCCGCCGCCTGCACCATGCCCGTCGCCCCCGAACACCCTGCTCCCACCGCACCCGGCGCACCGCTGCTCAGCGTGCACGGCGGCCGCGCCACGTTGACGCTGAACCGCCCCGAGCAGCACAACCGGCTGCATGTCGAGGACTTGCTGGCGCTGCAGCGCCACTTCCAAGCACTGGCCGCTGATCCGACCATCAAGCTGCTGGTGCTGACCGGCAGCGGCCGCAGCTTTTGCTCGGGCTTTCACATCGGCGAGTTCGATGCGCCCGCGGACGGTGTGGCGGGTGTGGCGGGTGTGGCGGGTGTGGCGGGTGCGGCGGATCCTGCCAGCGCCGGGCCGCAGTTGTTCGAGCAGACCGTGGACGCGCTGGAGGCGCTGGCCGTGCCTACGGTTTGCCGGCTCAACGGCAGCGTCTACGGCGGCGCCACCGACCTGGCGCTGGCCTGCGACTTCCGCGTCGGCGTAGCGGCGATGGAACTGCGCATGCCGGCCGCCCGGCTGGGCCTGCACTACTACCCCAACGGGATGCGGCGATACGTCTCACGGCTGGGGCTGGCCACGGCCAAGCGCTTGTTCCTGCTGGCCGAGGCGGTGCCGGCAGCCGAGCTGCTGGCGCTGGGTTACCTCGACCGCCTGGCCGCGCCCGGCCAGCTCGACGCCGCAGTGCAGGCCATCGCCGACGCGCTGGCCGCCGGCGCGCCGCTGGCGCTGCGCGGCATGAAGGCCTCGCTCAACGAGATCGCCCGGGGCGAGTTCCCCCTGCCGCTGTTGCGCGAGCGCGAGGCACTGTGCGCCAGCAGCGCCGACTTGCAGGAGGGCAAAGCCGCCTTTGCCGAAAAGCGCGCGCCGCGGTTTGTCGGGCGCTGACTGGGCACAGGCTCGGCACTGGTCGGGCACAGTCGCCCGCCCCTGCCGCTACCATCGTCGTCACCCCTGCCCACCCCGAGGCCTCCCATGCGCTTGACCCTCTCTCGCCGCAGCCTGCTGCTGGCTGCGGCCTCAGGCATCACCCTGCCGGCCGCCGGCCCCAGCCAGGCCCAGGCCACGCGCCCGCTGCGGGTGGCGTCCAAGATCGACACCGAAGGCTCGCTGCTGGGCCAGCTGATGCTGCAGGTGCTGGAGGCCGGCGGCATCAAGACCGACAACCGGCTGCAGCTCGGCAACACGCCGATCGTGCGCGCCGCACTGGTGGCCGGCGAGATCGACCTGTACCCCGAGTACACCGGCAACGGCGCGTTTTTCTTCAGCGACGAGAAAAACCCGGTCTGGAAGAACCGCCAGGCCGGCTGGGAGCGTGTCAAGGCGCTGGATGCCGAGAAAAACAAGCTGGTCTGGCTGCCCGCTGCGCCCGCCAACAACACCTGGGCGATCGCCATCCGGCAGGATGTGGCGGCACGCCACCAGCTCAAGTCGCTGGCCGACTTTGGCCGCTGGGTGAATGGCGGGGGTCAAGTCAAGCTGGCGGCTTCGGCCGAGTTTGTCGAGCGGCCCGACGCCCTGCCCGCCTTCCAGGCCGCCTACGGCTTCAAGCTCAAGCAGGCCCAGCTGCTGACACTGGCCGGCGGCGACACCGCGGCCACCCTCAAGGCCGCGGCCGACCAGACCTCGGGTGTCAACGCCGCGATGGCCTACGGCACCGACGGCCCGGTGGCCGCACTCGGCCTGGTGATCCTGGACGACGTTGCCGGCGCGCAGCCGGTCTACGCCCCGGCGCCGGTGCTGCGGGCCGAGGTGCTGGCGCGCGAGCCGCGCATCGCGCTGCTGCTGGCGCCGGTGTTTGCCGGGCTGGACGGGGCCACGCTGCAACGCCTGAACGCCCAGATCGCGCTGGACGGCCAGGACGCCCGCAAGGTGGCGCAAGCCTGGCTCAAGGCCAGGGGCCTGATCAAGTGAGGCCGGCGCCGGCGGCTGCCGCTGCGGTGCAGCCTGGCGGCGCTGCCGGTCAGCGCGGCGGGCTGCTCACCCGGTTGCAAAACCGGCTAAAGAACCGGGTCCTGGCGGTGCTGGTGGGGGCTGGCCTGGCGGCGGCTTGGGGTGGCGCCTTTGTCTCGGTCGCGCCCAACCGGCTGGTTACCGGCCGGGGCGTGGCGCTGGGCGCACTGCTGTCCGGGCCGTGGTGGGCGCTGCTGGCGCCCGCGGCACTGTTGGCCTGCGCCGTGTTCTGGCCGCCGCAGCGGCGCAGCCACATCGCCGTGGCCATCGCCGCAGCCGGCCTGCTGGCCGGGCTGCTGGCGCTGGCGGGTGGGTTTGCCGCCGAGTTGGCGCAGGGCGCACGCAGCGCCACGGGCGCCGCGCTGGCCTTGTCAGGCCAGGCAACAACACCCAGCCTGGCAAGGGTCTCGCTGGGCAGCAGCTTTTGGGCGCTGGCCGGGCTGGCCAGCCTGGCAGCGGCTGATGCCTTGCAGCGCCTGGCCTGGGCCCCGGCCGCCCGTGCCGCGGCGCTGGCCGCGCTGGCCCTGCCGTTGCTGGCTTTGCTGGCAGCGGGGCAGCTGGATCAGCTTTCGCTGCTCAAGGAGTACGCCAACCGGGCCGAGGTGTTCCAGGCCGCCGGCTGGCGCCATCTGCAAATCGTTGCTGCCGCGCTGCTGCCGGCGCTGCTGACAGGCCTGCCGCTGGGGGTCTGGGCGGCGCGCAGCGACCGGCTGGCACGGCCGCTGTTCGGCGTGCTCAACATCATCCAGACGCTGCCGTCGATCGCGCTGTTCGGCCTGTTGATCGCGCCGCTGGCGGCGCTCGCGGCGGTGCTGCCGGGCTGGGGCATTGCCGGCATCGGCCTGTTGCCGGCGCTGATCGCGCTGGCGCTGTACGCGCTGCTGCCGGTGGTGCACGGCATGGCCGCCGGCCTGCGCCAGGTGCCGGCCGCGGTGCTGGACGCCGGCCGGGGCATGGGCCTGACGCGGCGCCAGCTGTTCTGGCGGGTCGAGCTGCCGCTGGCCGCACCGGTGCTGGTCTCGGGCCTGCGGGTCACCGTGGTGCAGCTGATCGGGCTGGCGGTGGTGGCCGCACTGATAGGCGCGGGCGGCTTCGGCACGCTGGTGTTCCAGGGCCTGGCGGGCAGCGCGCTGGACCTGGTGCTGCTGGGCGTGCTGCCGGTGGTCGTCATGGCGCTGTTGGCCGACGCCGGCTTGGTCTGGCTGGGCAGCGTGGTGGCGGGGCCGCAGCGGTGATCACGCTGCACCAGGTCAGCAAGGCTTTTGGTGCCACCCGGGCGGTGGACGGCGTGTCGCTGCAGCTCGAAAAAGGCGAGTTCACCGTGCTGATCGGCGCCTCGGGATCGGGCAAGTCCACGCTGCTGCGGCTGATCAACCGGCTGGTCGAGGCCGACAGCGGGCGGATCGAGGTCTCGGGCGCCGACATCCGCAGCCTGCGGCCCGAGGACCTGCGGCGCCGCATGGGCTATGTGATCCAGTCGATCGGCCTGTTTCCGCACTGGACGGTGGCAAAAAACATCGCCACCGTGCCCAGGCTGCTGGGCTGGCCTGCGGCGCGCATTGCCGCGCGGGTGGTCGAGCTGCTGACGCTGCTGGGCCTGCCGCCGGCCGAATTTGCCCAACGCTGGCCACACCAGCTCTCCGGCGGCCAGCAGCAGCGTGTGGGCGTGGCGCGCGCGCTGGCCGCCGACCCCGAGCTGCTGCTGATGGACGAGCCCTTCGGCGCGCTGGACCCGGTCAGCCGCACGGCCTTGCAACAAGAACTGGCGCGCATCCACCGCGCCACCGGCAAGACCATCGTGATGGTCACGCACGACATCGACGAGGCGCTGCAACTGGCCGGCCGCATCGTGTTGCTGGACCAGGGCCGGGTGGTGCAGGCGGACACACCCGCCGGCTTGCTGACCCGGCCGGCCACACCGTGGGTGAGCGACTTCATTGGCCGCGCCGGCCTGGGCCTGAAGCTGCTGGCGCTGCAGACGGTGGCCGAGCGCATCCGGCGGGACGAGCTGCCGGGCACCGCGGCGGCGGGTGCAACGTGGGGCACCGAACCGCTGCGCGCCGACCTGACCCTGCGCGACGCCCTGTCGGCGTTTGTACTGCGCCAAACCGACCGACTGCCGGTGGTGAATGCCCAGGACCAGCCGCTGGGCGTGCTGCATTTCAGCGACCTGCTGAAAAATCCGCCATGACCCAGCCGGCGCTACCCGCCCGCCCCTGGCGCGACCCGCTGGCCTGGGCGCTGGCCGCGCTGGCCGCGCTGACGCTGGGCATGCCGGCGCTCAAGCCGCTGTTTGCGGCCGCCTTTCCGGCGCTGGACCGGCCGCTCTACGAGCAAGACAGCTTTGCCGCGCTGCTGGGCGCGCATGTCGCGATCGTCGCCGCGTCCAGCGCGGTGGCAGCGCTGCTGGGCGTGGCGGGTGGGCTGTGGGTGACCCGACCGGCGGGGCGCGAGTTCCGGCCGATGGTCGAGGCGCTGGTGGCCACCGCCCAGACCGTGCCGCCGGTGGCGGTACTGGCGATTGCCGTGCCGCTGATCGGTTTTGGCGAGGCACCGGCGCTGATCGCGCTGGCGCTGTACGGCCTGCTGCCGATCCTGCGCGGCACCATCGCGGGCATCGAATCGGTACCGGCCGAGGTGCTGGACGCCGCCACCGGCGCTGGCCTGAGCGCGCCGCAGCGCCTCTGGTCCATCGAGCTGCCGCTGGCCGCGCCGGTGCTGCTGGCGGGGCTGCGCACCTCGGTCATCATCAACATCGGCACCGCTGCGGTTGCGTCCACCGTCGGCGCCCGCACGCTGGGCTCGCCGATCATCGTGGGCCTGAGCGGCTTCAACACCGCCTACGTGCTTCAGGGTGCGCTGGTGCTGGCCTTGCTGGCGGTCAGCACCGACCTGTTGTTCGACCGCCTGGGCCGGCGCTGCACACGTTGGCGCAGCGCCACTTGAGTGCATCGGCGGCCGTCACCGTGCGGCGGGAGCGCTGACGGACTGGCCCAGCGCCCGGCGCATCCCGCGCCCAAACACTCACCAGCCCACCTGCCAACCTGCCCACACGCCCGCGGCGCCGCGCGGCAACGTCAGTGCAACGCGGTCAGCGCGGCAACGTCAGCGCAGCGCCCAACTCGTCCACCGAGCTGCCCTGGCGTGCCAGCATGGCTTCGAGCGCCGGCAGCAACGGGCCCAGGCGCTCTTCCAGCGCGTCGCGCACGGTGTCGACCACCACCTGGGTGCCACGCTCGATCTCGATGTGCAGCGCAGCGCCGGCACATTTGTCGCCAAACGTCGTCATGCGCAGGGTTTCGGGGATCAGCCAGACCTCGAACCAGCGTTCGTGCCGGTCGGCCTCGGCCACCGTCAAGCTGGCGCCGTTGATCGCGATATAGCCCTTGGCAAAGACATAACGCATGTGGCTGGCCGGCACGCCGATGCGCAGCACATGGTTGTTCTCGGGCTGGCGAATCGACAGCAGCCTGCCTTGGCAGTCGACATGGCCGCTGAGCGGGTGGCCGCCGATCTCGGCGCCGTCCCTGGCAGCGCGCTCGACGTTGATCGCGCTGCCGATGATCAGCGCGCCCAGCGTAGTCAAGCCCAGGCTCTGCTGCATCACGTCGAAGCGGGCCAGGCCTGGCGCCGGCAGCGCGGTCACCGTCAGGCAGACGCCGTCGCAGGCCACGCTGGCGCCGATTTCCAGGCCGCTGTCGAAACCCTCGGGAAAAGCCAGCTCGAAACTGCGCAGTCCGGTGCGGTCGGTGATGGCGGCCACCCGGGCCACG
>JBBQAH010000552.1:0-1856 GCA_038316145.1 Burkholderiales bacterium | reverse complement strand
TCACTCATCACCATCATCGTTTTCAGCGGCTAGCACAAAATCACAACGAATGAAAGCTGCTAGATCAGAGATAACAGGAATTGACTTCCGAATTCGTCCAAGAATGAGAAATGAAATACTAGAAAAGCCGCACTAAGACGAAAAAACTCAAAACAGACCCGAAAAAAGGCAAAACTGAAACTGTTTTTTGCGTCAAAGGGGTTCGCCGTGGGCTGACGTTAGCGGAAGACACACCCCTCTCCCCCCCTAACCCGCGCTGACGTCATTTGTGTACGGCCCCTTACTGAAAGATAACTTGGATTGCTGTTTGACATAGTATCGGTAACACAATTCATATTCGTAAGACTTAATTAATATACAGTATGACCTTTCATTATTTTGACTTTTGATTTTGATTTTGATTTTGATTGACTTTTTATTTGATCTTTCAAAATATTTTGAGTTAGGGTTTTTTGCATATTAAGTTAACTGAAATTGCCAGCAAAAATGCTTTACCTCGAACAAATCAGGTAAAAACCGTATGTACCGCGTAGGTTTGAAATCGTTCGAATGTTAGCGCCTCAACCTGTATGACCTTTCATTATTTTGACTTCAAACTTCAGAGATTTTAACACTTAAATAATCGGGTTATTTCGCCTGTAATTCTAACAACTGTAATAGTAGTAATAAAACATCAAAATTTGTAGTAAAAACTGCTTGCAAAAAAACTTGAATATTGTATTTTACATTACGATGTGATATCAATAATGTATTGCAATATCTTATTTCGACTGGAATTTATTATCCATAAACTTAATGCAGGTTCATTTAAAATTTACGTTAGAACAAAGTGGGCAGCCGCTTTAGTAATGCTAGCACAATTACAACCGTTAGTAATCAAAATTTGACCGGGTTTTGTTTTCAGGCAATATGCCAATTGCTAACTTCGCTAAATCCCGCAAACTGTCAAGCTTATCAACCCGGCCCTACTGGCACGGCGTCGCCAAGTGGACAAAATCCAACCATGAACTTCCGCTCCTCTCCAAGGCCATTCCCCTCACAAATGGACGCATTAAGCGATCTGGAGCACATTTCTCATGAAACGAACACCGACCCCGACTATTAACCTACTTACACCTGACACCAACCGAAACTGTTCCACGAAAAATCGATAAACTTCACATGTACAGCTACTAACTTACGATAATGAATATATGTAGTAGTAATAGTAATCTATTTCACCCTGTTTATGCATATATTATTATCTCTCCGCAGTTCCGGTTCTAAATTCTATTCGTGACCTTTATTTTACCCGTTTTTATTTTTGAGTAAAACTTGCGAAGCTCCGCTGTCGTAAAAGTGGCACGTGAAATTAGGTCAAAGCGTGCGTTGTCAATTTCGGGTATAAAAATCTCCTCCCGGTTGAGTAGCTCCCATTACGATGCGAACCGGCACCCAGCATGCAGTGCTCTTACAAAAGTACACCGGTACAGTATTAGTGCAGTGTGTTGAGGTCTCTCAAAACTACACCGGATATAATACCTCTTGTCGATCCGTTACTTTTACTTTCCATACTTCCAATAGTGTACAAAACCGCGTGGCGTAGTGCGATCCGAACGGACGGTTTAAATTTTTTTTTCCAAGCGGAACCGGACTGAGCGGTCCGAATCCGCAAAATTTTTAAAGCGGAGCTGAGTGGTTTTTTCCTAAATTTTAAGCGGAGCGGTTATCGTTTTTCTAATTCTTTTTATATACCGTATTTTCCGAAGTAGAAGCTCCCCCCGATATACAAGCCCCCCCCCCCCCCCGTTTTAGGAGCCCCCTCAAAAATCCGAGCCTTAGTAATAGTAGCCCCCCCCCCCCCGAAATACAAGCCC
>JBBQAH010000059.1:0-16148 GCA_038316145.1 Burkholderiales bacterium | reverse complement strand
GTCTCGGCAAACAGCAGTTTTGTGGTCGGGCGCAGCGCGGCGCGCCACTCGGCCAGGTCGGTCTGCGAGACAAAACTGGTCTCGACGCCAAACTTGCCAAACTCCTTGGCAAACAGGCTGATGGTGGAGCCGAACACCGAGCGCGAGCACAGCACATGGTCGCCAGCTTTCAGCAGGCCCATCGCCAGCAGCAGGATCGCGCTCATGCCGGTGGAGGTGGCCACCGCCGCCTCGGCGCCCTCCATTGCCGCCAACCGCGCCTCGAAGCTGCGCACCGTGGGGTTGCCGGTGCGCGAGTAGGTGAAGTCCTCCATCTGCGCAAAGCGCCGCGCCGATGTCTCGGCGTCGGGCTGCACATAGGCGCTTGTCAAGAACAGTCCCTCGGAATTTTCGCCGTGCTGGCTGGGCGCCAGCGCGGTGCGCACCGCCAGCGTCTCGGGGCGCAGGCCGGCGGGCAGTTGGGCGCGGGCGATGCGGGCGGCTTCGGTGTCGCGGTCGGTCATGGCGATTCAGCCCGGCTTTGCAGCGTCAAACGGGTCCGGTCGTCGCTGTCCTCGTCCGTGTTGCGGGCCTCGGTGCGCTGCGCGCCCATCGCCTCGAAGTCGGCCGCGCTGACATCGCCGGTGATGTAGCTGCCGTCAAAGCAGCTGGCCTCGAAGCCCGGAATCGCCGGGTTCAGCGCGCCCACCACCCGCTTCATCACGTCCACGTCCTGGTAGATCAGCGCATCGGCGCCGATGAACTCGCGGATCTGCTCATGGGTGCGGCCGTGCGCGATCAGCTCTTCGGGCGTTGGCATGTCGATGCCGTAGACATTCGGGAAGCGCACCGGCGGCGCCGCCGAGGCCATGTAGACCTTGCGCGCACCGGCCTCGCGCGCCATCTGCACGATCTCCTTGCTGGTGGTGCCGCGCACGATCGAGTCGTCCACCAGCAGCACGTTGCGGCCGGCAAACTCCTGCTTGATGGCGTTGAGCTTTTGGCGCACGCTTTTTTTGCGTGCCTGCTGGCCCGGCATGATGAAGGTGCGGCCGACATAGCGGTTCTTGACGAACCCTTCGCGGTAGGGCTTGCCGATCTTTTGCGCCAGCTGCATCGCCGACGGCCGGCTCGACTCGGGGATCGGGATCACCACGTCGATGTCGGACGGCGGCATGGTGTTGATGACCCGCTGCGCCAGGCTCTCGCCCAGGTTCAAACGTGCCTGGTAGACCGAGATGCCGTCGATCACCGAGTCGGGCCGGGCCAGGTAGACATACTCGAACATGCAGGGGTGCAGCGACGGTTTGTCGGCACATTGCCGGGCATGCAACTGGCCAGCCATGTCGATGAAGATCGCCTCGCCGGGCGCCACATCGCGCACCACCCGGTGGCCGGTGCCTTCCAGCGCCACGGTCTCGCTGGCCAGCATCACCTCGGTGCCGCCGCCCTCGGACGCCGGCAGGTCGGCCACGCCGTAGACCAGCGGGCGGATGCCGTACGGGTCACGGAAGGCCAGCAGGCCGTAGCCGGCGATCAGCGCGATCACCGCGTACGAGCCACGGATGCGCTTGTGCACCGCGCTGACGGCGCGAAACACCAGCTCAGGCGTCAGCGGCACGCCGCGTCCGGCCAGCTCCATCTCGTGCGCCAGCACGTTGATCAGCACCTCGGTGTCGCTGCCGGTGTTGATGTGGCGGCGGTCCACGTCGAACAGCTCTTTTTTGAGCGCGTGGGCGTTGGTCAGGTTGCCGTTGTGCACCAGCACGATGCCGTAGGGCGCGTTGACGTAAAACGGCTGGGCTTCTTCTTCGTTGAAGGCGTTGCCGGCGGTCGGGTAGCGCACCTGGCCCAGGCCCACGTTGCCGGGCAACGCACGCATGTTGCGGGTGCGGAACACGTCCTTCACCATGCCACGGGCCTTGTGCATGAAGCACTGCGTGCCCTGCATGGTGACGATGCCGGCAGCGTCCTGGCCGCGGTGTTGCAACAGCAGCAGCGCGTCGTAGATCAGCTGGTTGACGGGCGCTTTGGAGATCAAGCCAACGATGCCGCACATGGGGATGGATCCTGAAAGGCTGAAATTACAAAGAAGAAAGATGGCGACGAAGTCAGGCCGGGCAAGTGCCGCGGTCCATCAGACCGGCAGGTGGCGTGCCACCTCGACCGGCAAATGGGGTTTGAGACCCAGCAAGGCCAGGTTGAGCCAGCCCGCCGCGTGCGAGTCGCGCCAGGGCTGCGAGCGCAACGCTGGCGTGAAGGCCACCGCCGTGGCCACCGCCAGCAGCAGCACAGCACCGCGCAGCAGGCCGAAGCCGGCACCCAGCAAGCGGTCGATCAGCGTCAACGGCGTGGCGTGCAAGCCGATGCGGATCAGCCGCGCCAACAACGACCAGACCACCAGCACGCCGACAAAGGCCACGACAAAGGCCACGCCCAACTGCAGGGCCGAGCCCGGCGAGCCGATCGGCAAGTGGACCGCCAGCCGGGGCGAGAAGGCCTGCGCTGCAACGTAGGCCACCACCCAACCCACCAGCGCCATCAGCTCGAACACCAGGCCACGCGCCAGGCCGATCAGCACCGACACGCCCAGCAGTGCCAACAGCGTCAGGTCGACCCAGCCCAGGTCGTTGAGGGCGTTCATGTGTCAAACGCTGTGCCTGGCACGCCTGACAGTGGACCCAACCGATGGCCGGCAGAAATCACAGCGTGAGGATCGCCACCGGCAAGCCCGCCGACTTGATGCGGGCGGCCGCCTTGTCGGCATCAGCGCGGCTGGCAAACGGGCCCACCCGCACACGGGTGCGCTTGGCGCCGTCCACCTCGACCACCTGCGTGTAGGTCTTGAGACCGAGCGCCTCGAGCTTCTGGCGCGCCTCGGCCAGCTTGCCAGCATCGGCGTAGGCGCCGACCTGCACCACCACGCGCGCTGCTGGCGCACTGGCCGATGCCGTGGCAGCGGCCTGGCCGTCCAGCAAGGCACGGGCGCGGGCGCCGTCGTCGGCGAGGGGCTTGGCCGCCGCCGGTTTGGACGCAGCAGGCGCCGGCTTGGCACCGGCAGGCGTTGACGCGATACCGGCCGCCGCTACCGCTGCCCTGGCCGGTGCCGCCACGCTGGAGGATGGGGACGCGGGGCGCACCACCGGCAGCGCCGCCCGCGGCACCGCCGGCACGTCACGGCCCTGGTCAGCGGCACGTTCGACGATTTCGGCCGCCGCAACCTGGTCAGGCCGGGCCGGTGCGCCCGCCGGCGTTTCGTCCAGCACCGCCGCCGACGCCGCCGACAGTGGCGCTGCGGGTGGCAGCACCAGCGGGGGCGCGCCGTCCTTGCGGGGGATCTCGATCGGGATGTTGACCGGCACCGGCCGCGGCTGGGTTTCGAAGAGCAGCGGAAACCCGATCACGCCGATGCCCAGCAGCACGGTCGCACCGATCAGCCTGCGGCGGGCGCGGGTGCGGGCCGCCGCGACGGCGTCGGGTTCGGCCGGTGCCGCGCCGAGCACATCGGCAGACGGTTCGGGCTTGTGCTTGAGGTGAGACAGCAGACCCATGCGGGGAGACGGGCGTGGGTTGAGGCCGCAGCCGTGTTGAGTGAGGGGATACTGCGCCTGTTTTGGCAGGCGCCAACGGGGCGAGCCGGGCGAACCGGGCTGCTAGACCAGGTGGCGGGCGCTCAGGCGGGGCAGCCCGTTTAGCAGCACACCGCCGACGGTGTAGAACGAACCAAAAACCACGATTCTATCAGCCGGGTCTGCTGCGGCGGCTGCGGCCTGCAGCGCCGCCTCGGGGCTGGCGTGCTGGGTGGTGGTGATCTTGCGGCCCGCACTGGCAGCCTGCAGTGACGCTGCCAACGCCGCCGCCACCGCCGCCGCCAAATCGGTCGCCGACGCCGCCCGCGCCGTTGGCAGGTTGCAGAGATGCCAGTGATCGACCAGCGGCACCAGGTGCACCAACAAGCCGGCCAGGTCCTTGTCGCGCATTGCGCCAAACACTGCGTGGGTCTGCGGAAAGTAGCCCATCTGGTCCAAGTTGTTGGCCAGCGCGGCCACCGACTGCGGGTTGTGCGCCACGTCCAGCACCAGGGTCGGCTGGCCCGGGATGATCTGGAAGCGGCCCGGCAGCTCGACCATCGCCAGCCCGTTGCGCACCGCCTGGGCGTTGATCGGCAGCCGCTCGCGCAGTGCCTCGAAGACCGCCAGTACACCGGCCGCATTGATCAGCTGGTTGGCGCCGCGCAGTGCCGGATAGGCCAGGCCGCTGAAACGCTGGTTGCGGCCGCGCCAGGCCCACTGCTGCTTGTCGCCCTGGAAATTGTAGTCGCGGCCCAGCTGCCACAGATCAGCACCCACCGCGTCGGCACGCGCCTGCAGCGACGCCGGCGGTTCCGGGTCGCTGACCACCACCGGGCGGCCGGGCCGCATGATGCCGGCCTTCTCGCCCCCAATAGCCTCGCGGGTATCACCCAGGTACTCGGTGTGGTCCAGCGCGATGCAGCTGATCAGCGCGCAATCGGCGTCCACCACGTTGACGGCGTCCAGCCGGCCGCCCATGCCCACCTCCAGGATCACCAGATCCAGTGGCGCGGCCACCAGCGCCCGCATGATGACCAGCGTGGTGAACTCGAACCAGGTCAGCGTGATCTCAGCGCGTGCCGCCTCGACCGCCGCAAAGTGCGGCAACAAGGTGTCGGCGCTGACCATGTCGCCGTTGATGCGGCAGCGCTCTTCAAAGTGCACCAGGTGTGGCTTGATATAGAGACCCACCCGGTATCCGGCCTGCAACGCAATCGCCTCCAGCATGGCGCAGGACGAGCCCTTGCCGTTGGTGCCCGCCACGCTGACCACTGGCACGTTGAAGCGCAGGGCTAGCCGGTCGCGTACTGTGGCCACCCGGTCCAGCGTCATGTCGATGGTCACGGGGTGCAGCTGCTCGCAGTGGGCGAGCCAGCCGGCCAGGGTGGTGGGATGCGTCATCGGAAGTGACCGTCGGGGTTGAAAATTGGAGGGCAAAGCAAAACCGGACCCGCGAGGGCCCGGTCGGAGGCAGGCGCCAAGGCCGCCTGCCGGTCAAGTCATCAAGCCCGGTGCCGGGTACTTGACACAAACCCCAGGCCCCAGGCCTCAGGCCACGGCGTCGGCGCTTTGTCGCTGCAGCATCGCCAGCATGTTGGCAATCGTGCTGCGCAACTGGCGCCGGTCCACGATCTGGTCGATCGCGCCCTTGCTCAGCAGGAACTCGGCACGCTGGAAGCCCTCGGGCAGCTTCTCGCGCACGGTGTTCTCGATCACCCGCGGCCCGGCAAAACCCACCAGCGCCTTGGGCTCGGCGATCACCACGTCGCCCACAAAGGCAAAACTGGCCGACACACCACCCATCGTCGGGTCGCACAGCACGCTGATGTAAGGCAACCTGGCCTTGGCCAGCCGGGTCAGCGCGGCGTTGGTCTTGGCCATCTGGAACAAGCTGAACAGCCCCTCCTGCATGCGCGCGCCGCCAGTGGCGGTGAAGCACACAAACGGCACCTTCTGCTCGATGGCCGACTCGACCCCGCGCACAAAACGCTCACCCACCACCGAGCCCATCGACCCGCCCATGAAGTCGAACTCGAAACAGGCCACCACCAGCGGCACGCTCATCACCGCGCCACCGATGACCACCAGCGCGTCGGTCTCGCGGGTGGATTCGAGTGCGTCTTTCAGGCGCTCGGTGTATTTGCGGCTGTCCTTGAACTTCAGCGGATCGACCGGCACCACCTCTTGCCCGATCTCGTAACGGCCTTCGGCGTCGAGAAACGCATCGAGCCGGGCCCGCGCGCCGATGCGGTGGTGGTGGCCGCACTTGGGGCAGACGTTGACGTTCTGCTCCAGGTCGGTCTTGTAGAGCACCGTCTCGCACGCCGGACACTTGATCCACAGGCCTTCCGGCACCGAGCGGCGCTCGGTGGGGTCGGTCTGCTGCATCTTGGGGGGCAGCAGTTTTTCAAGCCAGCTCATCAGGTGCGCTCCTAGCGGTTACGGCGGTGTTTACAGCAGCTTTGCGGCAGTGTTCGCGGCGGAAATTACAGCGAATCGAGTGCCGTGCGGATATCGGCCATGAAGGCCTGCCCGGCGGCGGCTACCGTGGCGCGGGGCTCGGCGTGCAGTATCTGCACCAGCCGCGACCCGATCACCACCGCATCCGACACCCGGCCCACGGCCTGGGCCGTGACGGCATCACGAATGCCGAAGCCTACCCCAACCGGCACGTTGACATGGGCGCGAATCCGTGGCACTGCCTCGGCCACGGCGTCGGTGTCGAGGTGGCCGGCACCGGTCACGCCGTTGAGCGAGACGTAGTAGACATAGCCGGTGGCGATGCGGCCAACCTCCTTGATACGTGCTTCGGTCGAGGTGGGGGCCAGCAAAAAGATCAGGTCCAGTCCGGCGGTTTTCAGGTCAGCCGCAAACACCTCGCATTCCTCGGGCGGGTAATCGACCACCAGCAGGCCGTCCACGCCGGCGGCGGCCGCGTCTCGGATGAAGGCGCCCGCGCCGTGTTTCTGGTCATAGCGCTCGACCGGGTTGGCATAGCCCATCAGCACCACCGGCGTGCTCGCATTGACGGCGCGAAAGCCCCGCACATAGCCCAGCACCTGCGTCAGGCCGATGCCACGGGTCAATGCCCGCTCGCTGGCCTGGGCGATTACCGGGCCGTCGGCCATCGGGTCGGAAAACGGCACGCCCAACTCGATGATGTCGGCGCCACCCTCGGCCAGCGCCAGCATGATCTCGACGGTGGCGTCGGCGTACGGGTCACCGGCGGTGACGTAGGGGATCAGCGCCTTGCGGCGCTGGGCTTTGAGCGCATTCAACGTGGCTGCAATGCGGCTCATCGTGTCACCTCAATGGTTTGCACACCACCCTTGACGGTCTGGCCCTTGCAGGACGGCCGGCAATAAAAATCGGCCCCAGACAGGTCGGCCACGGTGCCGATGTCCTTGTCGCCCCGGCCGGACAGGTTGACCAGCAGGTGCTGATCGGGCCGCATCGTGGCGGCCAGCTTCATCGCATAGGCCACCGCATGGCTGGACTCGAGCGCCGGGATGATGCCCTCGCTGCGGCACAGGCGGTGAAAGGCGGCCAGCGCCTCGTCGTCGGTGATGCCGACGTACTCGGCCCGGCCGATATCCTTCAGGAACGCATGCTCTGGTCCGACGCCGGGGTAGTCCAGCCCGGCCGAGATCGAGTGCGTCTCGGTGATCTGGCCGTTGTCGTCCTGCAGCAAATAGGTGCGGTTGCCGTGCAGCACTCCCGGTGAGCCTTTGATCAGGCTGGCCGAGTGCTTGCCGCTGTCCAGGCCGAGGCCGGCGGCTTCCACCCCGATCAGGCGCACGTTCTCGTGCGCGATGTAGGGGTAGAAGATGCCCATCGCGTTGCTGCCGCCGCCCACGCAGGCGATCACCGCGTCGGGCTGGGCATCGGGTCGGCCGATCTGCGCCGGCATCTGCACCAGGCACTCGTCGCCGATCACCCGCTGAAAATCCCGCACGATCATGGGATACGGATGCGGGCCGGCCACCGTGCCGATGATGTAGAAGGTGTTTTCGACATTCGTCACCCAGTCGCGCAGCGCCTCGTTCAGCGCGTCTTTCAGGGTCTTGCTGCCGGATTCGACCGGTACCACCCGTGCACCCAGCAGGTGCATGCGGTAGACGTTGGGGCTTTGGCGTTTGACGTCCTCGCTGCCCATGTAGACCACGCATTCCATGCCGTAGCGGGCGCAGATGGTGGCGGTGGCTACACCGTGCTGGCCGGCACCGGTCTCGGCGATCACCCGCGGCTTGCCCATGCGCTTGGCCAGCAAGGCCTGGCCGATGGTGTTGTTGATCTTGTGCGCACCGGTGTGGTTCAGGTCCTCGCGCTTCAAGTGGATTTGCGCGCCGCCGATCTCGCGGCTGATGCGGTCGGCGTGGTAGACCGGGCTGGGCCGGCCGACAAAGTGGGCCAGCTCATGCCGGTACTCGGCCATGAAGTCGGCATCCTGGCTGTAGTGCGCGTAGGCGGCTTTGAGCTCGTCAAGCGCATGGACCAGGGTTTCGGCGACAAACGTGCCGCCGTACGGCCCGAAATGCCCTCGGGCATCGGGTTGCTGGTAGTCGAACATGGCAAATATCCTGTGGTCAGCGCCGTGCGGGCTGGGCGCCCGTGCAACGGCGAATCAAATGGGTGGGCAGGCGGGTCGGCCCGCGCTCAGTGCTCGGGCTCAGTGCTCAGTGCTCGGGCTCAGTGCTCGGGCTCAGCGCTCGGCGTCGGCGATCAATGCATCGGCTTCATGCACCGCGTCGCAAAACGCCCGCATCAGCGCTGCATCCTTCTGGCCCTTGGCGGTCTCGACGCCCGAGCTCACGTCAACGGCCCAGGGCCGGACATGCGTGATCCCATCGATCACGTTTGCAGGACTCAACCCACCAGACAAAACGACTGGACGGGGCACGTGGCGTGGCACGAGTGACCAATCGAAGACCTTTCCACCGCCGCCGTAGCCCTCGACATGGGTGTCGAGCAGGATGCCGGCAGCGCTTGCGTACGCAGCCGCGAAGTCTATCAAAGCCAGGCCCGGCGCCATGCGCGCCGCACGCAGGTAGGGCCGGCCGCTGGCCTGGAACTGCGCGGCGCACCCCTCGGGGGTTTCGTCGCCGTGGAATTGCAGCATCGCGTTGGGTATCGCCTGCACCGCCTCGGCAATCAGGCCGGCATCGGCGTTGACAAACAGGCAGACCGGCACCACAAACGGTGGCAGGCGCCGCGCCAGTTCAGCAGCACGCGTCACCGTGACCGCACGCGGGCTGGGCGCGTACAGCACAAAGCCGATGGCGTCGGCACCGGCCGCCACGGCGGCATCGACATCGGCGTCGCGGGTCAGGCCACAGATCTTGATGCGGGTGCGGTGGGTCATGGTTGATAGCTCAGGGCAGCCAGTCCATCGCCGCGGTGTGTTCGGGCAGGCCCAGGCTGGCATCGTAGTACGGGCCGACAAAATACAGGCCGTCGGCGCTGAACGTGGGCGCCGCGGCATCCCGGTTGCGTGCGGCCATCACCGCCAACAGCCAGTCGGGTGCCTGCCGGCCGGTGCCCACGGCCAGCAGGCAGCCCATCAGGTTGCGCACCATGTGGTGCAAAAAAGCCGAGCCGTCGAAGTCGAAACGCCAGTACGCACCCTGCTGGCGGATGGTCAGCGCCCGCAGGGTCTTGACCGGGCTGCGGGCCTGGCATTCACTGGACCGGAAGCTGCTGAAGTCATGCTCGCCGACCAGGTGCACTGCCGCGGCCCGCATCGCGTCGCCGTCCAGCGGCCGGAACACCCAGCCGACCTGGCCGGACTCCAGCGCCGGGCGCACCGGTGACTGCAACAGCAGGTAGCGGTAACGGCGCCCCAGGGCGTGGTAGCGGGCGTGGAAGTCAGCCGGCACGGCCTGGCACCACTGCAGCGCGATGTCGGACGGCAGGTAGCGGTTGGTGCCGCGCAGCCAGGAGGGTGTCTCGCGTTCGACCGGGCTGTCCAGGTGGACCACCTGGTTGACGGCGTGCACACCGGCATCGGTGCGGCCGGCGCACACCGTGACCACCGGCGCGTCGACAAACTTCGACAGCGCACGTTCGACCTGGTCCTGCACCGTGCGCCCGTCGGTTTGATGTTGCCAGCCGTGGTAGCGGCTGCCGCGGTAGGCGATGCCCAGCGCCAATCTGACCGTCATCGGATCGACTGGCCAAGCCCCAGGCCAGCGTGCCGGCCACCACGCTGGCGGGCACGCTGCCCTCGGCTTGTCATCAGCTCAGCGCGTCGAGCATGGCCTGCGCCTTGGCGCGCAGCGTGCCGGCGGCCTTGGACACCACCTCTTCGAGCAGGTCGCGGGCACCGTCGATGTCGCCGATCTGGCGGAACTCCTCGGCCAGTTCGAGCTTGCGCGCCAGCGGGTCGCCACTGTCGATCAGCACATCGTCCAGCAAGCCCGGCGTGGTTGGCGCGGTTTCGGACAGGTTGCCGCGTTCGGACACCGGAAACTGGCTGAAGTCGAGTGTGGTGTCACCCCCCACCACGGTCGGCACCTCGGACAGGTTCTTGGCCGGCTCGTCATCGAAGTCCAGCGACAAGGCATCCAGGTCCAGCTTGCCGGGCACCGTGCTCACCGAGGGTGCAGCTGGGCGCCGGACGGGTGGGGTGCGGTCCTCGAAGTCGAAATCCAGGTCGGCAACCGATGGACGCTGCAGGCTGGGCGCCAGCGGCCGTGTGGCGTCCATGGCGTGCGCGGACGGGCTGTCACCGACCTCGCCCAGATCCAGGTCGAGGTCGAGATCAAGATCCAGCGTGCCACCGCCCATTTGCGGCAGGCGCGAATCTTCGGCCGGCTGGGTGGCCGGGGACAGGATCGAATGCGGCTGGGTGGTGGCACCCAACGGCTCGACCACAACCCGCTCGCCGTCCAGGATGATCTCCTCGGGATGACCGCCCGGCTGGTAGAGCTGGTTGTCGGTGTCGAACTGGCGGCCCAGCTCTTGCGCACGGGCCCAGTCGGTGCCGCCTCCCTTGGTCAGGGCATACAACTGGGTGGCCAGCAACTCGAAACCCTTGCTGTCGCGGCGCTTGGCATAGACCTCCAGCAGCTTGGTGCGCACCGCCAGCCGGTCTGGCGTGGTGCGCATCGCCTCCTTGAGGATCTCCTCGGCCTCCAGGTCGCGGCCATAAGCCAGGTAGACGTCGGCCTCGGCCACCGGGTCGACATCGCCGATGGCGTCGAGCTGGCTGAGCGAATAACCCATCGAACTGGCGCTGGTGCGCGACCCATCCCGGGTATCGACATGCTGACCGCCACTGGCACCGAAAAACGAATCGGGCTGCATGCGACTTTCGAGGAACGAGGTCTCGCTGGCGGCCTTCTTGAACCGCCGACGCATGCCCCAGGCGCCCAGGCCGGCCAGCACCAGCGCCAGTAGACCGGCACCCGGCAAGAGCCAGCCGCTGCTGCCGAGGCGGTCGAACATGCCGGCAGACGGTGGCGCGGGCGGCGCCGGTGGTGCGACAGGTGGCAGGACCGCCGGCACAACCGCCGACACGACCGGGGCAACCGCAACCGGCGCGGGCGGAGCCGCCGCTGGTCCGGTGCCGGGTGCCGCAGCAACCGGCGGCTGAGCCGGCGCCGCGGCCGGAGGCGCAACGACCGGCACCGGGGCGGCCGCTGCCGCCACCGGGGCGGCGGGTAGTGCCCCGGCGGGGGCTTGTACGGCAGGGGCTTGCACCGCTGCGGTGCCTTGCTGGAGCTTCTTCAAGTCTTCGACGTTGCGCGACAACTCGGCCACTCGGGCTGCACCGTCCAGGCGGCCAGCGGGCTGGGCCGTGGGCGCATTGACGTCCGACGCCGCCCCGCCGCTGAGCTTGAGTTTGTCGGGCGACGGCGTGGCCGACTGTTTGCGGTCATCCACCGAGGCCTGCACCTTGCCCTGGGCCTGCCGGGCCGGCTCCTGGGCCTGCGCCAGCGGTGCGCCCTGGGCCAGGCGGCTGCGGTAGGCGCCAAAGTCCAGGCTTTGCGCGGTGATCAGCCGGCGCAGGTCGGTCGGCGTGACATCGCTCACCTCGGCGGCTGTGGGCACCGACAGCACCGACCCGGCACGCAGGCGGTTGACGTTGTTCGCGATGAAAGCCTCGGGATTGGCGCGGTACAGGCCGACCAGCATCTGGTCCAGCGACACACCCGCCGGTTGCGTCTTGCCCGCCACCCGGTACAACGTGTCGCCGGACCGAACAGCGTAGCGCTTGCCACTGGCCGACGAGGCGGCCGGCGGCAGGGCAGCCGGCACCGCCGCCACGGCGGGCCGTGTCGGGCTTGCGGGTGTGCGTGCAGGTTTGGCTGCCGGGCTGGCGGCCACCGGGCCTGGCGCAGGCGCCGCTGCACCTGCCACCGGACTGGGCGCAGCGGTACGGGGTGCAGGCGCCGTGCGCGGGCCTGGTTGCAGCACCCCCGGTGCAACGGCGACCTGACCCGATGGCGCCGCTGGCGCAGCGGAGATCACCGGCGACACGGGTGCCGCAGCCTGCACCGGTGGCGCTGCGCGGCTGCCCGGCGGGTCGAAAAGCAGCGTGAATTCACGCACCAGGCGGCCCGACGCCCAGCTCATCTCGACGATCAGCTCGATGAAAGGCTCTTGCACCGCACGGTCGCTGCTGAGGCGCAAAAACGCCCGGCCATCGGCACGCCGCACCACGGTGGCCTGGGTGCCCGACAGCACCGCGTTGTAGTCGACGCCAGCCGCGCGGTAGGCCTCGGGCGACGCAATGCGCACCGAAAGCGAGGCGGCCTCTTCGGGCGACAAGCTTGTGATGTCGATCTCGGCCCGCATGCCTTCGCCCAGCGCGGACTGCACGTTGAGCCGGCCCACCCCCAGCGCGTGGGCGTTGGGCGCAGCGGCGCTCAGGGCTGCCAGCGCGGCAAGGGCCAGCACCGATCGGGCGGCGAGAACGGGGCGGTTTTTCAAGGCGTCTCCACAACAGCACCAACAGGCCGGTGACAGGCCTGTTGCCAGGGGCGGTTCTCGGGCCAGATCGGGGCGCCCGGAAGCCAAACTGACATCATCAACAGCACGAAGGCTTCACAAACAAATCCCGGAAACCAAAACAACATCAAGCATATAGGCTGACAAGCTCATGCAATGCCTGACATTTTGAGGCCTGCCGCGCGGCAGCGCCAGCCCACACCCGATGTTGCCATGCCGCCACGCCGAATCGGCTGACGGCGATTCGGCCCGCGCTGATTGCCCAGGCGCTGCCGGCCGTACCGAATTGGTCAATCTTCGATCAGGATGCGCAGCATGCGGCGCAGCGGTTCGGCCGCGCCCCACAGCAACTGGTCGCCGATAGTGAAGGCGCCGACGTACTCGGGGCCCATCGCCAGCTTGCGGATGCGCCCGACCGGTATCGTCATGGTGCCGGTCACGGCCACCGGCGTCAGGTCATGGAGGGTGGCCTCGCGGTTGTTGGGCACCACCTTGACCCAGGCGTTGTCAGCCGCAATCAAGGCCTCGATATCGGCCACCGGCACGTCTTTTTTCAACTTGAAGGTCAGCGCCTGGCTGTGGCAGCGCATCGCGCCCACCCGCACGCAAAAGCCGTCCACCGGCACGGCCGCGCTGCCGAACCCTTCGCCCTGACCGAGGATCTTGTTGGTCTCGGCCATGCCTTTCCATTCTTCCTTGGACATGCCCCAACCTGGCTCGTCCCGGTTTTTGCCAATGCCCATGTCCTTGTCGATCCACGGGATCAGCGAGCCGCCCAGCGGCACGCCGAAGTTGGCGGTCTCGGCGGCGGACATGCCACGCTGCGTCGCAATGACCTGGCGGTCGATGTCGAGGATGGCGCTCTTGGGGTCGTCCAGCAGGCTGCGCACCGACGCGTTGAGCGTGCCGTACTGGGTCAGCAGCTCGCGCATGTGCTGCGCGCCGCCACCCGAGGCCGCCTGGTAGGTCTGGGTGCTCATCCACTCCACCAGGCCGGCCTTGTAGAGCGCGCCCACGCCCATCAGCATGCAGCTCACCGTGCAGTTGCCGCCGATCCAGTTGCGCCCGCCCTGGGCCAGCGCCTGCTCGATCACCGGCAGGTTGACCGGGTCGAGCACGATCACCGCGTCGTCCGCCATGCGCAGTGTGGACGCCGCGTCGATCCAGTGGCCGGTCCAGCCGGCGGCGCGCAGTTTGGGGAAGACCTCGGCGGTGTAGTCGCCGCCCTGGGCGGTCAGGATGATGTCGCAGCGCTTGAGGGCTTCGATGTCGAAGGCATCCCGCAGCGTGGTTTCGTTTTTCGCCTGCGACGGGGCGGCGCCACCGGCGTTGCTGGTGGAGAAAAACAGCGGCTCGATCAGCGCGAAGTCGCCCTCGGCCTGCATGCGGTCCATCAACACCGACCCGACCATGCCGCGCCAGCCTACCAATCCTACGGGTGCCATCTTGTGCCTTTCCAGTTAACGGTTCGGACCCCTTTTTTACCCTGCCCGGCTCGCATCGCCGGGGTCCAGGTGGGGCGAGTCGATCCGAAGCGGGTCAGGCCTTGGTAATCGGGGTCGTGGTTTTGCCAGCAACGCGGCCGGACAGCGCTGCCACCACGGCATCGCCCATCTCGCGCGTACCCACGCGCTGCATGCCCTCGGACCAGATGTCGCCGGTGCGCAAACCGGCGGACAGCACCGCGTCCACCGCGGATTCGATCCGGACGGCGGCATCAGTTTGGTTCAAGGTGTAGCGCAGCATCATGGCAAGAGACAGGATTGTAGCCAGCGGGTTTGCAACACCCTTACCGGCAATGTCGGGCGCGCTGCCGTGGCTGGGCTCGTACAAACCCTTGTTGGCCTTGTCCAGCGAGGCCGACGGCAGCATGCCGATCGAGCCGGTCAGCATCGCCGCCTCGTCACTCAGGATGTCGCCGAACATGTTGCCGGTGACGACCACATCAAACGACTTGGGCGCCTTGACGAGCTGCATCGCAGCGTTGTCGACATACATGTGGTCGAGTGCCACGTCGGGGTACTGGCCATGTACCTCGGTGACCACATCCTTCCAGAACTGGAAGGTCTCCAGCACATTGGCCTTGTCGACGCTGGTGAGCCTTTTGTTGCGCCGGCGTGCTGCCTGGAAGGCGACGTGGGCGATGCGCTCGATCTCGGGCCGGCTGTAGCGCATGGTGTCGAAGGCTTCTTCGGCACCCGGAAAATGCCCGTCCACCGCCACGCGTCGGCCGCGCGGCTGGCCGAAGTAGATGTCGCCGGTGAGCTCGCGGATGATCAAAATGTCCAGCCCGGCCACCAGCTCGGGCTTGAGCGAGGACGCGGCGGTGAGCTGGGGGTAGCAGATCGCCGGGCGCAGGTTTGCAAACAGCCCCAGGTGCTTGCGCAGGCCCAGGATGGCCTGCTCGGGCCGCAGCGGGCGGTCCAGCGTGTCGTACTTCCAGTCGCCCACCGCGCCGAACAGCACTGCGTCGGCGGCCCGGGCCAGGTTCAGGGTGGACTCGGGCAGCGGGTGGCCGTGCGCCTCGTAGGCCGCGCCGCCGACCAGGGCGGTTTCGGTCTCGAACGGCAGGTCGAGCACGGCCATGACCTTGACGGCCTCGGCCATGATTTCAGTGCCGATGCCGTCACCGGGAAGGATTGCGATTTTCATGTGGCTTTGCTTTCGGTATCGGTATCGGTATCGATAAGGGTCAGAGTTCGCGGTGCGTCAGCCAGGGCATCCTGGCGATGCGCTCGGCCTCGAAGGCCGAGATCTTGTCGGCATGGCGCAGCGTCAGGCCGATGTCATCGAAGCCGTTGACCAGGCAGTACTTGCGGAAGGGCTGCACCTCGAACGGTATCTCGCTGCCGTCGGCCTTGATCACCACCTGGCGTGGCAGATCGATCGAGAGCTGGTAACCGACAAAGCCGAAAACCTCGTCGAACAGCTGCGACACCACCCGCTCGGGCAGCGCTATCGGCAGGATGCCGTTTTTGAAGCAGTTGTTGAAAAAGATGTCGGCGTAGCTGGGCGCGATCAGCGCCCGGAAGCCGTACTGCTCCAGCGCCCAGGGCGCATGCTCGCGGCTCGACCCGCAGCCGAAGTTCTCGCGCGCCAGCAGCACCGACGCATGCGCGTACCGCGGCTGGTTCAGCACAAAGTCCGGGTTGGGGCGTCGCACTGCATCGGGCTGGCCCGGCTCGCCCTTGTCCAGGTAGCGCCATGCGTCGAACAGGTTGGGGCCAAAGCCGGTGCGGGCAATGGCTTTCAAGAATTGCTTGGGGATGATGGCGTCGGTATCGACGTTGGCACGGTCCATCGGGGCGACGAGGCCCTTGTGTACGGTGAAGGCTTGCACGAAAAACCTCTCGGTGGGTGGGTCAGATGATTCGCCGGATATCGACAAAATGGCCGTTCAGCGCGGCCGCAGCGGCCATCGCCGGGCTGACCAGATGGGTGCGGCCACCGGCGCCTTGGCGGCCTTCGAAGTTGCGGTTGCTGGTGGACGCGCAGCGCTCGCCGGGCTCCAGCCGGTCGGCGTTCATCGCCAGGCACATGCTGCAGCCCGGCTCGCGCCACTCGAAGCCGGCCGCCTTGAAGACCTCGTGCAGGCCCTCGGCCTCGGCCTGGGCCTTGACCAGGCCCGAGCCCGGCACCACCAGC
>JBBQAH010000426.1:0-1862 GCA_038316145.1 Burkholderiales bacterium | reverse complement strand
CTCTGGGAGTACCCCTCGCAGCAGTACGGCAGCGGCGCGCAGGGCGACCAGCGCTACGTCGGCGCGACGCCATCGTACATCATCTGGAACCTGATCGAGCGCTACACGAAGAAGGGTGACCTGGTGGTCGACCCCTTCTGCGGCTCCGGGACCACCCTCGACGTCGCCAAGGAGACCGGCCGCGTCGCGCGCGGCTTCGACCTCGCGCCGTTCCGTCCCGACATCGAGAAGGCCGACGCGCGGAAGCTGCCGCTCGAGCCGGCGACCGTGAACCTCGTCTTCATGGACCCGCCCTACGGCGATCACATCGACTACTCGGACGACCCGAGCTGCATCGGAAAGCTCTCGGCCTTCGACCCGAAGTACTACCAGGCGATGAACCGCGCGATCCGCGAGGCCACGCGCGTGCTCGCGCCAGGCGGCTACCTCGGGCTCTACGTGTGCGACTACTACGAGAAGAAGACGGGCTTCGCCCCGGTGGGCTTCCAGCTCTTCGCGAGCATCGCGGACTCGCTCGCCATCGTCGACATCGTGACCGTGGTCCGTCACAACAAGTCGCTGGAGATGGGCAACTACCGCAAGGCGGCGGAGGACGGAAACTTCTTCCTGCGCGGCTTCAACTACCTGTTCATCGCGCAGAAGCCCGAGCGCGCCGGGCGTAGCGAAGGCCGCCCATCGCGAAGAGGCGGACGATGAGCTCCCGTCCCGCGCCTCTCTTCGCGAGCGCGGCGAGCGCGCCGCCGTCGAAGCGCCGCGCATCGCAGAGCGCACGGGCGAGCGCAGCCTCGGGTTTCGCGACGGGGATCTCCTGCCCGCCCACGTAGAGGAGGAGCGCGCCACGGGGGCGCGGGAGGTACGCCCACCGGCCCTCTTCGCTGCGCAGCACCCGATCGCCGCGCACCAGCCGCGCCAGCACCGAGGCCTGGGAGGGACGCCGCGCCGGCGACGTGAGCTCGTGCCCGGGCGAGAGCTGCGTCGCGAACGAGGCGAACCAGCGATCGATGGCGTCGTTGCTGGTGTCCATGCCGCGGATGGCCGCGCGCACGCGCGCGAGTAGCGCGGGCGGAATGGCGCCGGCGCTCGCGGCGGGCGCCAGCGGAGGATCCGCGAGCAGCGCAGCGGCGGCGGGGCCGCGCGTGGCGAGGTGCGCGCCGAACGACTTCCACATCTCGCCGTGGCCCGGTGAGCGGAAGCCGATCGAGTACGTGAGGCACGGCGACTCGGCGATGCCGTGGTGCGCGAAGCCCGGGGGGAGGTAGAGCATGTCGCCGGGGTTCAGCACCTCGTCGACGTCGGGGCGGAAGCGCTCGAGGATGCGGAGCTCGAGCCCTTCCACGAAGCGCGTATCGCCGGGGCGGGCAGCGGGCGTCGTGGAGTAGCGCCAGCGCCGCTCGCCCATGCCTTGCACGAGGAACACGTCGTAGCTGTCGAGGTGTGCGCCGACGCTGCCGCCGGGCGCAGCGAAGCTGACCATCACGTCGTCGACGCGGACGTTCGGCACGAACGCAAATCGCTCCAGCAGGAGCGCCGCCTCGGGGATGTGACGATTCAGCTCCTGGACCAGCAGCGTCCACCCCTCCTCGGGGAGCGACGCGAAGAAGCTCTCGTGGTGCGGGCCCCAGGTGACCTCCCACGGCCGCGCGCCACCACGCTCGCGCACGATGCGCGACTCGACGCCGTCCTCGCACGCCAGGCCGGCGAGCTCCTCCGGGGTCAGGGGATCGCGCATCCCGGGGAGCGCACCGCGCACCAGGAGCGGCTTCTTCTGCCAGTGCTCGCGCATGAAGCGGGCGACCGGCATCCCGAGCAGCGAGGAGTCGCGGGGAACGGTCGTTCGCTTCGGCATCGCGCGGTCCGTGTCG
>JBBQAH010000299.1:0-2457 GCA_038316145.1 Burkholderiales bacterium | reverse complement strand
ACACTCCGCGTCCTCTGCGCCTCTGCGGCAGAAATTCATAATGTTAGGTGCTCTTAGAAAGAGAGTCCCCGGACCCTTCGCGCTGCGCGCTCTTCCCTTCGGGAGAGGGCCAGGGTGAGGGGAGGTAAAATACGGTCCTATACTTCAGTCCCTATTAGGCTGTAGCGATCATTTTCGCACCGGCGATCACGAGCACCACCGCGAGAAGTTTTTGGATCGATGCGTTGCCCAGGCGCTTGCTGCCATATTCTGAACCGATGAAACCACCAACAACAGCCGCTGCAGCCCAATACGGCAATGCAGAAGGGAACGCGGGAGCAGTGGTCATAACGCCAAGCAGTCCGGAGACAGAATTGACGAGAATGAATGCGGCGGCTATGCCTGAGATGACCCTTACCTCGGCCCAGTGGAAGAAAAGCAAAAGAGGACTCAAGAATATTCCGCCCCCGACGCCGGTAAGACCGGAAAGAAAGCCAAGGGCAGCACCAGCCAACAGCAGCAAAGCCATATGGGGGCGCGCAGCGACAACCTGTGCCGGCTGATGTGCCGTGCGGAACGAACGCCACGCAGCATAGATGAGGACGGCCCCGACCAACGGCTTGTAAATGTGCCCCGGCAGTGTCAGGACGCCACCAAGATAAGCAAAGGGAATGGATGCCAATGCAAAGGGCCAGAACAAGTGCCAGGAAAATGCACCCACACGGTAAAACCTGGTTGTTGCGATGACGGCAACCAGGATGTTCAACGTCAATGCTGTGGGTTTCATCACCGCCGGTGATACACCCACAAGCGCCATCGCGGCGAGATAGCCGGATGCCCCTGCATGGCCTACCGAGGAATAAAGCAGTGCGGCGGCGAAAATAAGCGCTGTGAGGATGAGGTCTTCAAGTGGCACGGTGTATTAGGCCTTTTGGGGAATATCTGACATTCAAGCATTTGGAGTTTTGATGGTGGAGATTAATGTTGTGGTGTGAGACCTTGATGCTGTGTGGGCTTCGCTAATGTTGGATGGTGAGACCTGACACCGATGCTGTTCGATGCTGTTGATGCTGTTTATTTTCATTCGTGTGCAATGGATGCTGCTCGCATCCAAACACCGCTGCGTAGTTGTTCCTCTGGATTATGGTCTCGTGGCGATGACTCACTTGCGTTCCTTTGCCGGCTTACGAGGATATTTTCGACTATGCCAGATGCACTCCGGACGGTCAATCAATGGCATGCGACTATATGGACGTCACATATTGACTTCTTAATATATGTAACTACAATAAAAAACCATGGAGTACGAATGGGACGAAGGGAAGCGTGAGGCGAACCGCATAAAGTGTGTCGCCATTTTTCGCGAAACCCGACGGGATATCCCTATCTCCCTCGGGAGCGAAAAATTGGCGACAGCTATGCCTTCGGCGGCCCGAGACGTCCTGCGTCCGCTACGGCTTGCGCTGCGCGCGGCGCCACAGCTCCCACAGTGACTGACGCCGGTTCGGCTGCCTTATGTTTTGTCTCCACCCGCGCTACCGCGCGGACTCCGACAAAACATCCGGCCCTCCGGCTACTCGGGGGTCGTCGTACATCGCTCTCTGCGCTTCGCGCAGAATCGCTTCCTGTACTCCTTCCAAGCATGGTGTGGATTTTGCCGCTGTCATGTGGTTCAACTGGGAGAGTGCAATCCTTTCTGAGGATCGGCGCTTGAATTATGGAGAACAGCGGCGCGTTGCAATCGGCTTCATCGGCGTGCGCCTGCATGTAATGATATTTACATCACGCGGTGAAGTCATTCGCGTTATCGGTCTGCGCAAGGCCAACCTCAGAGAAGTGAAACGGTATGAAAAAGCGCAAGAAGCCTGACCACATAAGCCGGAAGGACTGGGATGCCGTCGATATTCCGGAAGTAACCGGAAAAGACTTTGCCCGGATGCGCCCGGCGGCGAAGGTGCTGCCTGAAGTGGTCGCTGCCTACCGTCGATCACGCGGGCGTCTGCCCAAGACGGTGACGAAAGAGCAGGTGACGCTACGGCTGGATCCGGAGGTGCTTTCCTACTTCCGTGGCAAGGGGCGTGGCTGGCAGACGTTATTGAACGATACGCTTAAACAGTTGGTGAAGCGCCGCAGTAGGGCGGCGTAACGCGGCGCAATCAAGTTCCCCCTTATACCAACCCTCTCCCCGGTGGGGAGAGGGAGTCTTCCGTGGTTCTTAGATATCGCGCAACAATTCGTTGATGCCCACCTTGCTGCGGGTCTTCTCATCCACCTGCTTCACGATCACCGCGCAGTACAAACTGTATTTGCCGTCGGAGGAGGGCAGGTTGCCGGACACCACGACGGAGCCGGGCGGGATGTAGCCGTAGGTGACTTCGCCGGTCATGCGGTTGTAGATCTTGGTGCTCTTGCCGATGTAGACGCCCATCGAGATCACCGCGCCTTCGCCGACGATCACGCCTTCGACGACTTCGGAAC
>JBBQAH010000103.1:0-11632 GCA_038316145.1 Burkholderiales bacterium | reverse complement strand
CACTCCGGCCGATGGAGGTCTGAGCCGGTGCGCAGGTCGAACAAGGGCAACAACAGCGTCACCACCGACCCCAGGCCAACTTCACTCTTCACGTCGATGCTCCCGCCCAGTTCCTTGACATACTGAAAACTCTCGTACGAGCCGATGCCCATGCCGCTGGCCTTGGTCGAATTGAAGGGCCGGAACAAGCGGGTCTGGATGAACTCCGGGCTCATGCCAGCGCCGGTGTCACCGACCTCGACCAGCACGCGCCCCGATGCTTGCTGGAGTTTCGCCCAAACCTTGCCTGACGCGGGCGTGGCGTCGAGGGCATTCTGCACAACATGGCCGATCACGCGCTCCAACCGCTGGGCATGGCCGCGGGTAGCGACGCGGTCGGCGATGTCGAGCTCGACGCCACGCCCCCTTTGTCGGGCCAAATCGGCGATGCGCTGCAGGATGGGCGCAAGCTCGACGCCCGAGGCAACGCCGGCGGGCCGCTCGCCCTCACGCAGCTGGACCATCATTTGCCGCATCTTGTCGAGTGAGCTGTCCACGGTGATCAGCATGTCCTGCTGAAACTCCGGGTTGCCCTGGTGGCGCTCGGCGTTTTTCATCATCAGCGACAGCTGGGTGATGATGTTTTTCAGGTCATGCACGACAAAGGCCGACATGCGGTTGAAGGCATCGAACTTGCGCGCCTCCAGCAGGGCCTCGGTGGCATGCATCTGTGCCAGAAAGCCCGCGGCCTGGCGTGCCGCGGTCTTGAGCAGGTCGCGCACCTCCCAGTCCAGGTCGACCGGCGTGCGCGGCTTGGCCAGCACCACAAACCCCAGCAGTTCGTCGGCCACCAGCAGGGGCACCACCAGCCAGGCCGAGGGCAACGCCAACAACCAGTCAGGCACCACCAGGGCCTCGGCAGCGGGGCCCTGGCGCTGGCGGGCGGCGTCGAGGTCGATGATCCACTCGCGCTCGGCCATGAACCGGCAAAACGGTGAGTCGATGGCCTCGCTGCCAGCCACCTGGGGCAAGTTCCAAGCGGCTGATTGCACGTATTGCTGATCGCCCAGCGCCTTGAACCACAGACCGCCGGCCGGGCACTCCACCATGTCCGCCAAGCCACGCACCACCAGGCCGCTGACCTCTTGCGGCGTGCTGCGCGACGACAGCATGGCGGTGAACCTCAACCACTCCAGACGGTAGTCATAGCGGTAACTGAAGAAGTTCTTGCCCAGAAACACCCGCAGCCGGGCCCGCAAGGCACCCGACAGCAGCAGCACCGTCAACACCACCAGGGCGATGAATGCCAGTGCCACCTGCAGCGCGCCGCCCCAGCTGCCGCCGAAAAACCGCACGTAATAGCCGGCACCGGCAATGAACAACAGATAGAGCCCCACCAACAGCAGCGAGGCCGAATAAAAGGCGGCCGTCTTCGAGACCTGAACCCGCGCCAGCCATTTGGTGTGGCGCCTCGATGCCACCAGCAGCAGCGGCACGGTGACGGCATGGACCAGGCTGCGCGCGCTGAGTGCGTCGACATCGAAGCGACCGAACATCAGCGCCTGTGAAAACAGGTACAGGTCGAACAGAAACAGACAGCCCAGCGCCAAGCACAGCGGCTTGGCACCCCAACGTGACTGCTCGACCTGGTTGCGGAACACCTGCTCGATCAGCAGCAGGCCCAACACCGCACCGCCCAACTGGCTGGCCAGCAGCAACTGCAGGCCCAAGCCGCTGCGCTCCGGCCACAGTGCGAGCACTACCTGGGCGGACACGCCTGCCAGGGCCAGAATCGCCAGGCAAGCCAGGCCCAGCCGCGCACGGCCCGAGGCCAGGCTGCCCGCCATCGGCCGCAGCAGCATCATCAAGAAGACGATCCAGGCGCCGTAGCGCAATTGATCGAAGGCCGTGGCCAAATGCCAGGTGAACACCTTGCTCGACCCGAGGTCGATCAGGCCGGCCAGCCCCCAGGCCATCGTGGCCAGCACCGCCACCAGGTAGGGCACGGCCGCCCGCTCGAACGGCCGGCGCAGCAGACCGGTGTAGAGCAGGTAGACCGCATAAACCGCATGGGCCACCAGCACCAGGCCAAATCCAGCCCATGCCAGACCGTCCGCCAGGCCATCGGGCAGGTTGAGGACATCCGACTCGACCGACATCAGCCTGCCTTCAACGCCAGACCCGCGTCCAGCGCTGCGGCAACAGCTCTCGCAATGGCCGCGGTGCTCAGCGTGCGCCCTTGCCCGTCAGCACCACGCCCACCGTCTCGAACAAGATCACAAAATCGAGAAACAGGCTGTGGTTCTTGACGTAATACAGGTCGTACTGGAGTTTTTCTTGTGAATCCTCGATCGTCGAGCCGTACTGGTAGCGCACCTGCGCCCAGCCGGTCACCCCCGGCTTGATGCTGTGGCGCACGGCGTAATACGGGATCTCACTGGTCAACTGCTCGACAAAAAACGGCCGCTCGGGGCGCGGGCCGACCAGACTCATGTCGCCGGTCAGCACGTTGAACAGCTGCGGCAACTCGTCGATGCGCAGGCGCCGGATGACCTGCCCCACGCGGGTGACGCGGTCGTCCTGCGCCGCGGCCCAGCGCGGCTTGCCGTCTTTTTCAGCATCGGTACGCATGCTGCGGAACTTGCTGACCTTGAACGGCTTGTTGTTGGCGCCAACCCGCTCTTGGCGGTAAAAGACCGGGCCCTGGCTCTCGAACTTGATGGCGATGGCGGTGAACACCATGATCGGCATGGCCAGCAGGATCAGTACCAGCGAGCACAGGATGTCGAACACCCGCTTGACCGCGGTGCGGTAAAAGCCCTGGTTGAAGCCATCGCCAAAGATCAGCCAGCCCGCATTGACAAAATCGATGCGGATTTGGCCGAGCATGCGCTCGAAGTAGGTGGTGATGTCAAACACCCTGATGCCTGAGAGCTTGCAATCCAGCAACTCGCGCAGGGGCATGCTGCCGGATCGACGCTCGGTCAGCGCAACGATGATCTCGTCAACGCCCAGGCGCTGCGCGGTCTGGGTGAGGGACAGCTCGACCGACAGGCGCTCGGCCTCGGGCACGGTGGACTGCTTCTCGTTGGGGCCTGGGAAATAACCCACGATGGTGGCCAGCGGGTCAGCGGCACGCAGCGTGGTGCCGACCATCTGGGCGGCCGGGCCGGCGCCAAATACCAGCACTCGAGACCCTGCACGCGACTGGGTGGCCCAATAGCCCATGACCACGCGCCGCAGGATCAGCGCAGCGATGACCAGCATCGCCGAGGTACGGATGGCGTCGATATTGCCAAACCCCACCGGCAGCAGGCTGAGGATCTGGTAAGCCAGCAGCAGGCCCAGACCGATCGCCAGCGCCGCACGCAAGGACGACTCGCCCAAAGACCAGTGCTGTGCCCGCTGATACAGCCCCGACGCGCTGTTGATGACAAAAATGCCTGCCGCCAGGGTGAAAACCTGCGCACCGGCCATGGGTACCGCCAGGCGCAGGCTCTCGGCCTGGACCAGGATCACGCCGGCCAGCGCCGACAGCGACAGCAGGAAATCAAAGAAGATCCGGCGCAGCGTCCATGCGTGGAAATAGTGGTTGAACAGCCTGATCATTCCTCAAATCTCCATGCCGGCGCCATTGGGGGCTCTGTGGCCTCGAAGCACAGCGGCCTGGCCGTATCGCGCCACGACGCCCAAAGTCAGACTGTAAGCAGACCGGTGCCGATGTCAAAACCCAACCGCCACCACGGGTGCGACTGAAGTCACACCGCGGTCGATTGTTGCATCCCGGCGGGCCGCCGGGGCCGCCGGGGCTGGCGTGGCAAGGTCGGCGTGGGTGCGTCCGGCATTCAATGCGGCCACACAGCGCCGCCAGGCCACGTCGGGCACCGGCACCACAAAACCGTAGCAGGCCACTCCGCCGGCCTCCTGCCTGCGCACTGCAGTGGCCTCGACGCTGGCGGCCTCGTGTTCACCCAAGTCGATCTGCACCCGGCCCTGGGTGCCCTCGGGCAGGGGCACCGCACATTCAGCCTTGAACCCGTGCAAGGACAACTCGATGACCTGCAGCGGGAACGACAGCCGTTCGCCGTAAGACGCAACGTCCAGCCGGGCCGGGCAGCGGATGGAGAAGCGCTGGTGCTGGCGCAAGGCGATGTTTCTGGACAACGCCGCCGCTGCCGGCAGCACCGCTGCATAACTCTCGTGGTCGTAGATAGACCGCAGCAGCAGGCGTTTTCGGTCATCCAGGCCAGCAAAAACCTGGGTGCGCTGGTTGAAGAAAAAATCCATCATCGCTGGCGTCAGCACCGGGTCGTTGGTGGTGTGGAAGCGGCGCTGCGGCAGCTGGATGTTGTCAAGCCGGCTGTTGAACAGGTAACGCGACAGGTTCTTGTGTTCGGGCTTGTGGCCGTAGGCCTGCTCGAAGTGCGCAACGTCCTTGATCAGGTCCAGCGTCGCCCCAACTGCCGGGGCGCCGTTGGCAAAGTCGTAGTGGTCCACCACCTTGTCCTGCAGGCGATCAAAGAATAGCAGCGACTCGTACATCTCGATCTTGTTCGGGTTGACCGCGATCACGATGTGCCGCGTGTCGAAGTAGCTCCGGCAGTAGTCAGTCATGAACTTCATCAGCGGGAACATGATCATGCCGCCGGTCTTGCGGAAGGCCGGCGCCACTGCCAGCGCCGAGACTTCGGCAATCTGGCCTGTCTTGGCCCGCACCGGGCCAAGGTCAAAAGCCGACTGCAGGGGAAAGCCAAACACCCCCTCGCGGATCATCGAGATCGTGCCCACCACCTGACCGTCCCACTTGGCGCACAGCGTGGTGGTGGTGGGCAGGGCGTGGTAGATCGTCACGCGCAGGCCGGACGGGTCGGGTTTCATGAAGCCGGCGGCCACGTACGCATCGTGCAGGATGCGGAAACACGCCTCCAGCTCGTCCTGGGTGTCGGCGATCTTCAAGGTCAGGCGCGGGTCGGGCTGCGGATCGCAGGAGGCCAGCGACCGGTACACCGCAAATCGCAGCGCGCGTGGCAGCGTCGCCATGGCGGCACGGGCAGTCTGGTGGAGGAGCTTGCGAGCGATGGAGCGCAGGGAGCGTTTCATGGGTGTCGGCGGGTTGTCAGTAAAGGCAGAGCGTGATGAAGATGCAGCACGGCCCTGCCGTAGAGATCGGCCAGCCAGCCCAAGCGTTGAGGGCGCAGCGGCGGCGGCGCAGTAACAGCGTGTATGCCCTGATACAACCACGCGCCCCTGCCGCTGGCCCGCCCCGCCCCCCCAAGTTCAGGGCAAGCCCACGCCACTTGCGCCAGGTCAATTGGGGCTACATTGGGCTACCGCAGCCAGCCGGCCCCAGCGGCACCGAGGAGCAAGGCACATGAAACTGGCATTCGCCTCCTGCATGTCCTACGCCGTGTTTGCACAGCAACCGGTCTGGGACCAGATCGCCGCGCAGCACCCCGACCGGCTGCTGCTGCTGGGCGACTCGGTCTACCTGGACGGCCCGCCGTTCCCGAACAACACCCACCCCCGGCAGCTGGAGAACATCGACTTCCTGCTGCATGTGCTGCAACGCTGGCAGGTACAGCTGGATCAACCGCAGTTCCGTGCGCTGGTCAAAGCGGTGCCTACCGACGCGATCTGGGACGACCATGATTTTTTGTGGAACGAGCACTACGAAGAAAAGGCCATCACCAAGCGGGTCTACACCGAAAACATCCGCATTACGCGGGCGCTGTTCAATGCGTTTTGCCGCACGCTGGATGCCCGGCTGGCGCCTGGCAGCTTCCCCGGCGCCTACAACGATGCGGCGATCAACCAGGCCAACGAGCCGCCACCCGGTTACAAATTTCGTGATCTCGAACCTGGTTTGAAGCTGCACCTGACCGACGGCCGCTCCTGGCGCCTGGGCCGCGACATGCTGGGCGCTGCCCAGCGCGGCCAGATCGAGGCGAAGCTGGCCGCCGCACCCGCGGGCGCCGTGCACCTGCTGGCATCGGGGTCGGTGGTGCGCAACGACGACGACGCACGCTGGGAGCAGTTCGACGACTACGCCTGGCTGCTGGGCCTGGCCCGCCAGCACAACATCCTGGTGCTCAGCGGCGATATCCACGCCAACCGCTTCCAGGCAATCGACCTGGGGGCCGGCCGCTGGCTGTTCGACGCCACCTCGTCCGGTGCGGCCATCAAGCGGCTGGTGGGCGCGGGCTCCAAGTGCGAGAACTACGGCCTGCTCAGCACCGATGCCAGCACACTGCGGCTGGATTTTTTCTCGCACGGCACACCCGATTCGGTCGGCGCCTGGGCGATCGACCGGGCCGCCTGGACCCACACCAGCGTGGACTGAGGTCTGGCGCCCCCCGTTGGCCCAACCGGCATCAACCGCAGTCAGTCGGCATGGGCCCAGGCCAGCGTCGGCCGGGCGATCGGCCGCAAGCTCTCGTAAGCCCGGCAGGCCCGCAGCACCAGCGCATCACCGAACATCGGCCCCACCAGTTGCAGGCCGATCGGCAACCCGTCGGTGGTCAGGCCGCAGGGGATGGACGCCGCCGGCTGCTGGCTCAGGTTGAACGGGTATGAAAACGGCGTCCAGCCGAGCAGGGATGCCGCATCGATAGCGCTGTGGCCGGCCGGCCGCGCCTTGAAAGCCGGCACCGACACGGCGGGCGTGGCGATCAGATCGAAGCCCTGCATGAACTGCCGCAAGTGCCCGCCCAGCGCACCCCGCCGCAGGTTCAGGGTCTGGACCTCCAGCGCGGTCAGCCGGGCGCCCAACTCGGCTTCGGCCCGGAAGTCCGGGTCACACAGCGCCTGCTGCGCCGGGCTCAAGCCGCTCCAGACGGTGAAGGCGCCCAAAAACCACAGCCCAGTGCAGATGTCGAGCGGGTCGTTGATGCCCGGGTCCACCGCCTCGACCACCGCGCCCAGCGATTCCAGGTCGCGCACCGCGCGCTCGACCGCCGCCGCCACCTCGGGGTGCACGTTCCTGGCATAGCCCAGCCTGGGTGAGTAGGCGATGCGCAGGCCCCGCACGCCGTCCTCCAGCCCGACCCGGTAGTCACGGCCATCGGGTGGCAGCGCTGTCCAGTCACGTGCATCGGGCTGGCTGATCACCGTCATCATCAGCGCCGCATCCGCCACGCTCATCGTGTGTGGCCCGAGATGGGCGACGCTGCCAAACGGCGACAGCGGGTAGGCCGGCACCCGGCCAAAACTGGGCTTCAAGCCGAAGTTGCCGCAAAACGCCGCCGGGATGCGCACCGAGCCCGCACCGTCGGTGCCCACGCTGAGCGGCCCCAGCCCGGCCGCCACCGCCGCCGCGGTGCCGCCCGACGAGCCGCCCGGCGTGTGGTCCAGGCTCCAGGGGTTGCGGGTGATGCCGGTCAGCGGCGAGTTGGTCTCGCCCTTGCAGCCGAACTCGGGCGTGGTGGTCTTGCCCAGCAGCACCGCGCCGGCCTCGCGCAGCCGGGCTGTGACCGGCGCGTCAACGTCCCAGGGCTGGGCCGGGTCCACCGTCATCGAGCCGCGGCGTGTCGGTCAGCCGCGGGTCAGGATCAGGTCCTTGATCGAGGTCGGCACGCCGTCCAGCAGGCCGATCGGCGCACTGCGTTGCCAGCGTGCTTCACTCTCGCGGGCTGATCGCAAAGCCGCGTCGGCATCGACCAGGCAAAACGCGTTGAGTCTGGGGTTGAGTTGGGCGATACGCGTCAGCACCTCTTGCGTGGCCTCTACCGGTGATGCGGCCTTGGCACGGTAGAGCGCCAGCAACTGGGTGGCGGTGGTCTCGGCAAGGCGGGTCGGCATGGGGCGCTCCAGGGGGTGAAGTTCAGCGCATGGAAGCCAGCAACGCGCAGCTTGCGACGGCGCGAATACCCGGGACCGTGGCCGGCACCGGCCTTGCACCACGCCCCGTCAAGGCTTGAAATCCCCGGCAAACACCCACACCCACTTGGCCGGGTCGATATAGCTGCGCAAGGCCGTGTTGACCTGTTCGACCGTGAGCGCGGCGATCGCGTCCTCGGTCTTTTGCTGCAGCGCAAATCGGCGCTGCAGGTACAGGTTGCCGGCCAGCATGCCGGCCACCGCCGTGTCCTGGGCCCGGCTCAGCCGGCGCTGGTTGAGCAGGCCGGTGCGGCCGGCGTCCAGTTCGGCCTGGCTGAAGCCGTCCTTCAGGGCCCGCGCCACCTCCTCGCGCAAGGCCGCCTCGACCTTGGCCTGGTTCTGCGGTGCAAAGATGGCCGAGGCCTGCCAGCGCGAGTTCAGCTCGAAGTTGTTCCAGGCCAGGCCCGCGCGCACGTCGTAGCTCAGGCCGTCCTTTTCGCGGATGCGCGCCCACAGCCGCGACATCGCGTCGCCGCCCAGCAGGTGGTTGGCCACCAGCAGCGCCGGGTAGTCGGGGTGGGTGTCGTTGATGGCCAGCGCCTGCTCGATCAGCCCGGTCGCGTTGGGTTTGTCAGGCGTGGCCAGCAGCTGGCGCAGCGGCGGCACGCCCACAAACGGCTGCGGCACCCGCAAAAACGGTGGGGGTGCCTTAGCTTCGGCCGGCAAGCGCCAGTCGCCAAAGGCCTGGTCCAGCGCGGCCCGCACGGCGCCCAAGTCCATGTCGCCGACCGCGCTGAACTCACCCACCGCCGCGCTGACAAAGCGGCGATGCACCGCCCGCACCGCGGCGATGTCCAGGCCCTGCACGTCCTGCACGGTCTCGTCGAAGGTCGATACGTAACGCAGGTCGCCCCGCGGATAGGGGTTGCCGTGCCGCTGCAGCGTTTTGGCGGCCAGCGCGCCGGGCTCGCTGCGCTGGGCGGCAATGGCGGCCAGCGACTGGCGCCGGCGCTCGTCCAGCGCTTCGGCCGGCAAGGCCGGCTCGCGCAGCAGCCTGCCCACCAACAACAGCACCGCCGGCAGGTGCTCTCGCACCGTCGTGATGCCCACCGACAGACCCTGGCCGCCGGCCGAAAAACCGACGTCGGCACGCAGCTTGTCGAACGCATCCGAGATCTGCTCGCGGGTCAGCCCGGCGCCGCCCTTGTCGATCAGCCCGCCCATCGCCGCCACCGCAACGCCCTGGCCACGCAAACTCGTCTCGTCGCCAAAACGCAGTGTCAGCCGCGCCTGCACCGTGTTGCCCCGGGTGCCCTTGGGCAGCAAAGCCACCTTCAGCCCGCTGGGCAGGCGGGTGATCTGGGTGCGGACATCCAGGTTGGCCGGGGTGGCGTCGAAAACTTCGGCTTGCGCAACTGCAGCGTCGCCCCGGTAATCCTTGAGCATGGGTGCCACCTCAACCAACACCGGCGCCGGCGCGCGCTGCGGGTCGTCGGTGGGCAAGTAGGTGCCCAGGGTGCGGTTGTCGGCCTTGAGGTAGTCGCGTGCCACCCGCTGCACATCGGCCAGTTTCAGTTGGCGCATGCGGTCGCGCTCCAGAAAAAACAGCCGCCAGTCGCCGTTGCCGATGGCCTCGGACAGCGCCACACCGACCCGCTCAGGGTTGGCAAAACCCTGGTCCCAGTCGTTGAGCCACTGCACCCGCACCCGCTCCAGCTCGGCGGCGGTGATCGGCTCGGTGGCCAGCGTGTCCACCGTGGCCAACAGCGCGCTGCGGGCGCGGTCCACGTCCTGGCCGGGCGCCAGTTGCGCGCCCAGCAGCAGCGGGCCGGGCTCGGCCAGGCTCCAGGCAAAACCGAAGGTGGACGCGGCGAGCTGCTGATCGACCAGGCGCTTGTGCAGCCGGCCCGACGGCGCCGGGCCCAGCACGCCGGCCAGCGCCTCGAAGGCCATGAAGTCCGGATGCGCTGCGGCCACCGTCGGCCAGCCCACCAGCACCAGCGGCGCACCGCCCTTGCGCCGCACGGTGACCGCGCGCTCGCCGTCCTGCACCGGGTCCAGGGTGTAGGTAGGCTGCAGCGTGCGCTGTGGCCGGGGCAGCGGGCCGAAGTTCTGGGTCACCCAGGCCAGCACTTGCGCCGAGTCGAACTTGCCGGCCACCACCAGCGTGGCGTTGTCGGGTTGGTAGAAGTTGCGGTAGAAGCCCTGCAGCCGTGCGATGTCGACGTTCTCGACATCGGCGCGGGCGCCTATCGTGCTCTTGCCGTAGTTGTGCCACTGGTACATCGAGGCCATGGTCTGCTGCAGCGTGGCCCGCACCGGGTTGTTTTCACCCGACTCCATCTCGTTGCGCACCACCGTCATTTCGGTGTCCAGGTCAGCCCGGGCGATCAGGCTGTTGACCATCGCGTCAGCCTGCCAGGCCAGGTACCAGCGCAGGGTTTCGTCGTTGGCTGAAAAACTGGCGAAGTAGTTGGTGCGGTCGTAAGACGTGCTGCCGTTGTAGCGCAGGCCCCGCTTGCCCATCTCGGCCATCAGGTTGCGGGTGGTCGGTGTGCCCTTGAAGATCAGGTGCTCCAGCAGGTGCGCCATGCCGGTCTCGCCGTAATTCTCATGGCGCGAGCCGACCCGGTAGGTCACGTTGACAGTAGTGCTGGGCTTGGTGGCGTCGGGCGCCAGCAGCAGCTGCAGGCCGTTGGGCAAGCGGTATTCGGTGATGCCTTCGACCTGGGTGACTTCGGTGATCGCGGGTGGCGCGGCGGGCGCAACGGCTTGCGCGATTGCGCTGGTAGCCCCCCACGGCAACAGGGTGCACAACAGCAAGGCAGGCAGCCAGCGGCGGATCGTCATGGCGTCTCATGGGTCAGTGGGCGAGCGCGCAGTCTAGGGCGCGTAGACGCCTGCGCGAGGTCTAGGGCGAAGCAGGCGCCGGCGGGCTGGCCTGGATCACCAGCGCCGGGCCTGCGGCTTGAAGCCGCTCCATCAGCGCCGGAAGCCACAGCGACTGGGACAGCAAACCGCCCATGTGGCGCGCACACCGGCGCTGTACCCGGTGGAACGGCGTCCACTCGAAGCCGTCCATCTCGGGCCGGTCGCGGCCCCAGCTGTCGGCATAGTGGGTGTCGCAATGGCAGGTGGCGGCGTCGAAGCGCTGGGTCAGCACGGCAAACAGGTGCAGGTCCTTGCGCGGCAGGTAGTTCATGCGGCCGAGGTCGGTCAGCGCCTGCCCGGTGAAGTCGATGCCGCACTCTTCACGGGTCTCGCGCAGTGCGGCTGCCAGCGGCGTCTCGCCGGGCTCGGCACTGCCCTTGGGGATGTCCCAGTGCCAGGCGCCGGTGACATGGCACAGCAGCAGCTCTTGCTGCTCGTTCATCACCAGGATGCCGCAGGACAGCGTTTTCATGGCCCACCAGCCCGGCCCGCGGCGCGCGGCACCAGCCGCCACGCCGCCCCGGTGGCCAGCAGCGACAGCACGCCGCAGCCCCAGATCACCGGCCCATAGCTGTGCCGGGCATCGAACACCGCGCCCGCCAGCCACGGCCCCAGCAGGTTGCCCAGCGCCGCGCCGGTGTAGAGCGTGCCGATGATGGCCGACACCGCCCGTGCGCCGAACAGGTCCATGCACAAGGCCGGCATCAGCGAGACGGTGCCGCCGTAGCTCAGGCCCAGCCAGAGCGCAAACACCGCCATCGCCGGATAGCCGTCGGCGACGTACCAAAGCGCGTAGGACAGGCCCATCGAGGCTTGCGTGAGTGCCAGCGCCAGCGGCCGGCCGAACCGGTCGGCCAGCGCGCCGATGGCAAAGCGCCCGATCAGGCTGCCAATGCCGATCAGCCCG
>JBBQAH010000011.1:0-32652 GCA_038316145.1 Burkholderiales bacterium | reverse complement strand
TGCCCAGGGGCTGCTGACAGCGGCATGTCAGCAGGCTGCACAGCGGGACAATGCCTGCATGGCATCCAGGATGGGCTTCAAGGGCAACAAGCAGGCGCTTGCGCGCAAGCTTTGCGTGGCCTGCGGCCGCGAGATGGTGTGGCGCAAGGCCTGGGCCAGGAACTGGGCCGAGGTCCGCTACTGCTCGGACGCCTGCCGCCGCCGCGGCGCCAGCATGCCCGGCCGATGAGCCCTGACGCGGCGGCTTTGCCGACCCCGCATCCCGGTGCCCACCCGGCAGCCTACCCGGCAGCTCATCCCGCAGCCCAACCGGCCCCGCACCCGGTGCGCCACCTGGTGATCGTGCTGGGCGACCAGCTCGACCGCGGCGCGTCGGCCTTCGACGGCTTCGACCCCACGCAGGACTGCATCTGGATGGCGGAGGTGGCCGAGGAATCGACCCAGGTCTGGTCGGCCAAGCAGCGCACGGTTTTGTTTCTGTCGGCGATGCGCCACTTTGCCGCTGCGCTGCGGGCCGACGGCCTGCCGCTCGACTACCGCCGGCTGGACGCCCCCGCCAACAGCGGCACGCTGGCCGGCGAACTGGCGGCCGCGATTGCCCAGCACCGGCCCGCCGCGCTGCGCATGACCGCGCCCGGCGACTGGCGGGTGCTGCAGGCGCTGCGCGGCGTGGCGGCCGCAAACGGCCTGGCGCTGGCGGTCTGCGACGACCGGCATTTTTTCACCACGGTGCGCGACTTCAGCGCCCACGCCGAGGGCCGCAAGCAGCTGCGGCTGGAGTTTTTCTACCGCGAGCAGCGGCGCCGCCACGGCGTGCTGATGGACCGCGCCGACCCCAACCAGCCCGAGGGCGGGCGGTGGAACTTCGATGCCGAGAACCGTGGCGCCTTCGGCCGCGACGGCCCGGGCGCCGTGCCGCCGCCCACCCGCTTTGTGCCCGACGCCATCACCGCCGAGGTGATGGCGCTGGTCAACACCCGCTTTGCCGGCCATCCCGGCCAGGCCGACAGCTTCGGTTGGCCCGTCACCCGAACCCAGGCGCTGCAGGTGCTGGACGACTTCATCACCTGGCGCCTGCCCGCCTTTGGCCAGTGGCAGGACGCGATGTGGCAGGGCGAGCCCTGGCTGTACCACGCCCATCTGTCGGCGGCGATGAACCTCAAGCTGCTGCAGCCACGCGAGGTGGTGGCCCGTGCCGAGGCCGCTTACCGCAGCGGCGCCGTGCCGCTGGCCGCCGCCGAGGGCTTCATCCGCCAGGTGCTGGGCTGGCGCGAGTACGTGCGCGGCATCTACTGGACCCGCATGCCGGGTTATGCCGGGCGCAACGCGCTGCAGGCGACCGAGCCGCTGCCGGCTTTTTACTGGACCGGCAACACGCCGATGGCCTGCCTGCGCGACGTCATTGCCCAGACCCTGGCGCACGGCTATGCCCACCACATCCAGCGCCTGATGGTCACCGGCCTGTACGCGCTGCTGCTGGGGGTGCGGCCGCAGGCGGTGCACGCCTGGTACCTGGCGGTCTACGTTGACGCGGTGGAATGGGTCGAGCTGCCCAACGTGCTGGGCATGAGCCAGTTTGCCGACGGCGGGCCGGCCGCCGGTCTGCCCGAGGGCGTGGGTTTGATGGCCAGCAAGCCCTACGCTGCCACTGGCAAGTACATCCAGCGCATGAGCAACCACTGCGCCGGCTGCCGCTTCGACCCGGCCGCGGCCACCGGCGACAATGCGTGCCCGTTCACCACGCTGTACTGGGATTTTTTGTCTCGACATGACGCCCGTCTGGCGCGCAATCCGCGGATGGCGCTGCAGGTCAAGAACCTGTCCCGGCTGTCCGCAGACCAGCAGGCCGCCATCGCCGTCCGGGCGCAGGCGATCCGCGGCGGTTTGCTCGACCCGGCCTGAGCGCCACCCCTTCACCGACCTTGCCGACCTTGCCGAGAGCGCCATGAACCCCAGCTTCCCACCCACCCGGGCCGCCGCGCTGGCCGGCCTGGGTGCCATGCGCACCCAGTCTTACGCCAGCAGCCGCAACCACCTGGACGGCGCCGTCACCCATTTGTCGCCCTACCTGACCCACGGCCTGCTCAACCTGCCCGAGGTGGCGGCGCTGGCCGCCGCCCGCCATGCGCTGCCGATCGAGCACAAGTTTGTGCAGGAGCTGGCCTGGCGCGAGTTCTTCCACCATGTCTGGCAGCACCAGGGTGAAGCCATCTTCAGCTCGCTGCACGCCGGCCCGCGGCCCGATGCCGATTACGCCGCCGCGGTGCCCGACGACATCCGCCAGGCCCGCACCGGCGTGCCGGTGATCGACACCGCCGTGCGTCAGCTCTACGCCTGCGGCTGGCTGCACAACCATGCCCGGATGTGGCTGGCCAGCTACGTGGTGCATGTGCGCGGTGTGCACTGGCGCGCCGGGGCCGACTGGCTGGTGGCCCATTTGCTGGACGGCGACCTGGCCAGCAACCATTTGTCGTGGCAGTGGGTGGCCGGCACCGGCAGCCACAAGCCCTATTTGTTCAACGCCGAGAACGTGGCCCGTTTCGAGGGCAATGAGCGCGGCTGGGCCAGTCCGGGCAGCGTGATCGACACCGATTACGCCACGATCGAGCGCTGGGCCCGCGGCACCGCTGGCTTGCCACCGGCGCCGTCTGCGGCGGCCGGTACGGTCGCGGGTACGGTAGCGGGTGCGGGGGCCGGTGGCATGGACGAACCGCCGCTGGGCCACCGGCCACCGGCCGACTTGCCGGCGCCCGCGCTGCTGACCGCCAGCCAGGCCAGCGCGCTGGCCAAGACCCTGGCCGGCCGCGAGGTCTGGCTGGTGCACCCCTGGTCGCTGGTGGACCCGGTGTCGGGCCAGCGCAGCGGCACACCGGGCCAGGTGCTTCGCCTGGGCGTCTGGCCGGCCGAGTTCCACGCCCGCTGGCCCTGGTCGGCTGCGCGTTGGCGTTTTGTCCGCACCGCCATGGTGGCCGCCAGCGACCAGGTGGTCTGGGCCGACAGCCCCACGCTGCAACAGGCGCTGGCCAAGGCCGCCAGCGTGCGCTGCACCGACAACGGCCACCTGCCCGCCGACTGGCCCGCCGATTGGCGCCAGCCGGCGGCCCGGCTGCTGGCCGAGCCCGAGCGGCCCTGCCCGTCGTTTTCACAGTTCTGGCGCCAGGCCACCCGCGGCTACGACAAGCACCAGGCCTGGCACCGCGTGCGGTCGGACGATCAGGCCGAGCAGGCCGATCTCTACGGGGATTGATCGCCGCGCCGGTGCCGGCAGCGCATCGGCGATGATCCGGCCCAGCCCCACCGTACCCCACGCAACGCACGAGAACCGCTGATGCCCGATCTGTTCACCCGCCGCCAGGGCCTCGTTGCGCTGGGCGCTGCCGGCCTGCCCGCCTGGGCCACCGACGTCAGGCCCAGGCCGCGTCCAAGTGCGGCGGGCGGCGCGGCACCTGCTGCTGCCGGCGCGGCCTTCCGGCCCGCTGGCAGCGGCATCGTCTTGCCCCCGCTGGCGCTGCGCCAGCGTCGGCTGGCCAACGGCCTGCAGGTGGTCAGCCTGCCGAGTGGGCCGGGGCGCTCGGGCGGCACGGTCAGCGTGCAGGTCTGGTACCGCGTCGGCGGCAAGGACGACCCGGCGGGCCGTTCGGGTTTTGCGCACCTGTTCGAGCACATGATGTTCAAGCGCACCCGCAACATGCCGGCCGAGATGTTCGACCGGCTGACCGAGGACGTGGGCGGCCAGAACAACGCCTTCACCGCCGAGGACATGACGGCCTACCAGAGCGAGGTGCCGTCCAACCACCTGGAGCGCCTGCTCTGGGCCGAGGCCGAGCGCTTGGCCAACCTGCAGGTGGACCAGGCCAGTTTCGACAGCGAGCGCAAGGTGGTGATCGAGGAGTTGCGCCAGCGGGTGCTGGCCGACCCCTACGGCCGGCTCTTCAACGCGCTGCCGCAGCACGCCTTCGAGCGCCACCCCTACCAACGCCCGGTGATCGGCAGCGAGGCCGACCTGAACGCCGCCACGCTGGGCGACGTGCAGCGCTTCCACAGCACCTACTACCGGCCGGACAACGCGCTGCTGATCGTGGTCGGTGATTTCGACCCACCGCAGCTCGACGGCTGGATTGACCGCTATTTCGGCCCGCTGCGCAACCCGGCGCAAGCCATCCCGCGTGTCGACACGGTTGAGCCGCCGCGCCTGCAGGACGCCCGGGTCGAGCTGAGGGCGCCCAACGTACCCCTGCCCGCGGTGGCGCTGGTCTGGAAAGGCCCGCCCGCCAGGCACGCCGATGCACCGGCGCTGGAGCTTGCCGCCGCGCTGCTGGCGTCGGGCGACTCGTCCCGGCTCAACGAGGCGCTGGTCTACAACACCCAGGCGGCCCAGGCGGCCGGTTTTGCCGCCGAGCTGTATGCCGACGCCGGCCTGCTGGCGGCCTATGCGATCGCCGCCAGCGGCCAGCCGCTGCGCAAGCTGGAGGACGCGCTGCTGGCGCAGATCAGCGGCCTGGCGCGCGGCCGGGTCAGTTACGCCGAGATGGACAAGGTGCGCACCCAGTTGCTGACGTCGGCTTTGCTGTCGCGCCAGACCCCGCAAGGCCAGGCCGACGCGATCGGCCGCGCGGTACTGCTGTATGGCGACGCCCGCGAGGTGGACCAGCGCATCACCCGCCTGCAGGCGGTGCGGGTGGCCGACATCCAGCGGGTGCTGCAGCAGTACGTGCTGCGCGCGCGCCGCGTCACGATCGACTATGTGCAAGGGGCGGCGGCATGAGCCCGCCGGACAGTCCGACGATAGGTGTATCGATGGCCAGACGGTGGCGCGCCAGCGCACTGCCATCGGCGTTGCTGGTTGCGCCGCGTGGGGGTGCGCTGATGACGGCCGTGCTGGCCGGCGTGCTGCTGCTGCCCGGCGCCGGGCATGCCGGCACCCCCGGCGTGGACGAACCGCCGCCAGCCCAGGCACCACGCCCGCTGGTCCTGCCCGCGCTGCACCAATCCACGCTGGCCAGCGGCCTGTCGCTGGTGGTGGCACCGCGGCCCGGTTTGCCGGTGGTCACGGTCAGCCTGCTGGTGCGCGCCGGCCCCGAGGCCGACCCTGCCGGCCGGCCCGGCGTGGCCGCGATGACCGCCACGCTCTGGCCCAAGGGCGCCCTGCGGGCCGGCAAGCCGGTGCCGGCGGCCGAACTGGCGCGTTTGGCCGAAGCGCTGGGCGGTGGCCTGGACAGCAACAGCAGCTGGGGCGCCAGCACGCTGAGCATGACCGTCAGCAGCCCGCGCCTGGGCGAGGCCGCCGCCTTGCTGGCCGACGTGCTGCGCCACCCGCTGCTGGCCGCCGACGAGCTGGAGCGCGCCCGCGCCCAGGCCCTGGACGGCCTGCGGGTGACGCTGGGCAACCCGGCCGACGTGGCCGCGCTGGCCTTGCGGCGCGGCTTCTGGGGCAACGGACCTTACGGCCAGTCGGCGCTGCCACCGGCGCTGCAACGGCTGACCCGGGCCGACGTGCAGGCGTTCCAGGCCAAATGGGTACGGCCGGAGCTGGTGGCGCTGGTGCTGGTGGGCGATATCACCCCCGAGCAAGGCCAGGCCCTGGCGCAGCAATTGTTCGGCGACTGGCGCGCGCCGGCGCAGCCGGTGCCGGTGCTGGCGCCTGCCGCACCGGCGCCGATAGCTGCGCCGCTGGTGCTGATCGACATGCCCGGCAGTGGGCAAAGCGGCGTGGCAGTGGCCGCGCCCTATCTCGGCAGTGCGCCGGCAGACCGGCCGCAGCGTTATGCCGCGCTGGTGGCCAATGCGGTGCTGGGCGGCGGCTATTCAGCCCGGCTGAGCCAGGAGGTGCGCATCAAACGCGGCCTGAGCTACGACGCGACCGGCAGTGCCGAGAGCCACCCGTCCGGCGGCATGTTCAGCGCCCGCGCCCAGACCAACCACCCCACCGCCGCCGAGGTGCTGGCGCTGCTGCGCACCGAGATCACCCGGTTGGCCGATGCCCCGCCTGCGGCGGACGAACTGGCCGCACGCCAGGCCACGCTGGTGGGCAGTTTTGCGCGCCGGCTGGAGACCACCGCCGGCCTGTCTGCCGTGTTGGTGGGTCAGCTGGCCCAGGGCCGGCCGCTGGCCGAGCTGGCGGCGTACAGCCCCGGCCTGCTGGCCGTCACGCCCGCCCAGGTGCAGGCGTTTGCGCGCCAGCACTGGCAGGCCAGCGGCTTGCGGGCAGTGATCGCCGGTGATCTGGCAGCCGGCGGCGCCAGCCTGGCCGCGTTGGCGGCACAGCCAGGCCAGGTGCTGCGGCTGCCGGTGGCCGAGCTGGACCTGGAGCAGGACGGCCTGCGCAAGCCTGCCGCCCGCTGAGCCGGGCACAACCCACGCGCTGCGCACAAGCCCCCGAGCCGGGGCGCTTGAATTGCCCGGCCGCGGGGCCATGTGCCGGGCATGGTTCCCGACGCTGACGCTCCCCAGGCCGCCCTGGCCACGCTGGCTGCTGCCCTGCCGCTGCTGGCGCTGGTGCTCGTCGCGCTGCTGGGCCTGGCCGCGCTGCTGGCCCAGCCCTGGTGGACCGAGCGGCGCCGTGCCCGGTTGCGGGCGCTGCCGTTTCCGCCGGCCTGGCGCCGCATCCTGCGCCGCCGCGTGCCGGCAGCGGCCCGCCTGCCGGCCGACCTGCAGCGGCGGTTGAAGGGCCATATCCAGGTCTTCCTGGCTGAAAAGCCCTTCATCGGCTGTGCCGGTCAGCATGTCGGCGACGAGCAGCGTGTCACCATCGCTGCCCAGGCCTGCCTGCTGTTGCTGGGCCAGCCGCGCCCGCGCTACTACCCGCGCCTGCGCGAGGTGCTGGTCTACCCCGACGCTTTTGTCGTCGACCGGCTGATGGCCCAGGCCGGCGGTGTGGTGCAGGAGCGGCGCCAGGCACTGGCCGGTGAGTCCTGGACGCAAGGCCGGGTGATCCTGTCCTGGGCCGAGACCCTGTCCGGCGCGGCCGACCCGGTGGACGGCCGCAACGTGGTGGTGCACGAGTTTGCGCACCAGATCGACCAGGACAAGGGTGTGGCCGACGGCCGGCCGTGGCGTGCGTCGCGTGCGCAGCGCCGGCGCTGGGTGCAGGTGATGGACGAGGCATTCGAGCGCTTGCGGCAGCAGCCCTCGGCGCTGATCAGCGACTACGGCGCCACCGAGCCGGCCGAGTTTTTTGCCGTGGTCAGCGAGCTGTTTTTCGAGCAGCCGCAGGCGCTGGCCGCCGAGGTGCCGGCGGTCTACCGCGAGCTGGCGCTGCTCTACCAGGTCAACCCGCTGGCCTGGTGACGGGCGCCGACCGGCGCCGCCTGGCCGCCAGGGCCTAAAGTGGCGGGTCTTGACCACCGGAGCCCCCATGCAACGCCGATCCCTGATTGTTCGCCTCAGCGCCGTGTCGTCGCTGTCCGTGCTGGCCACGCTGGCGTCTGCCGTGCTGGCGCCCACAGCCCTTGCGCAGACGCAGGCCGACAAGCCGCCACTGCGCATCCTGGTGGGTTTCCCGCCCGGCGGCTCGGCCGACACCATCGCCCGCCTGCTGGCCGAGCGCCTGCCGGCGCAGCTGGGCGGGCAGGCCGTGGTGGTCGACAACAAGCCCGGCGCGGCCGGCCGCATCGCCATCGACCAGTTGAAAACCGCCGCGCCCGACGGCAACACCGTGCTGGTGATGCCCAGCGGCCCGGTGGTGCTGTTTCCGCATGTCTACAAGAAGCTCAACTACGACGTGAACAAGGACCTGGCGCCGATCAGCCAGTTGGCCAACTTCCAGTTCTGTGTGGTCTCCGGCCCCAAGAGCAACGTCAAGACCATGGCCGAGCTGGTGGCCCGGGCCAAGGCCGACCCGTCCACCGCCACCTACGGTTCGTCGGGCAACGGCACGGTGCCGCACTTCCTGGGCCTGATGATCGGTGATGCCGCCGGCATCGACTTCCAGCATGTGCCCTTCCAGGGCGGCGCACCGGCGATGACCGCGCTGATGGGCGGCCACATCGGCTACACCATGGACGTGGTGACCGAGGCGCTGGAGCAGCACCGCGCCGGCAAGGTGCGGGTGATCGCGGTGGCCGGCGCGCAGCGTGCGCCCCAGCTGCCCGAGGTGCCCACGCTGCGCGAGCAGGGTGTGGCGATGGACGCCAGCGCCTGGTTTGCGATGTACGGCCCCGGCGGCCTGCCGGCGGCCATGGCGCAGCGGCTGAGCGGCGCGGTGCAGGCGGCACTGAAGGATCCGGTCTTCGCGCAGCGTCTGAGCGCGCTGGGGCTGGAGCCCATTGGCTCCAGCCCCGAGCAGCTGGCCGCGGTGCAGCGTGCCGACCTGGCCAAGTGGGCCAAACCGGTCAAGGCCTCGGGCTTCCAGGCCGATTGAGCGCGTGGTGATGACGCGCCGCCCCAACATCGTCTTCATCGTTGCCGACGATCTGGGCTATGCCGACCTGGGTTGTTACGGCGGCCGTGACGCCGAGTTCGGCAAGGTGTCGCCGGTGCTGGATGGCCTGGCCGCGAAGGGCTTGAAGTTCAGCCAGGGCTACGCCAACTCGCCGGTCTGCTCGCCCACCCGGTTTGCGCTGATGACCGCACGCTGGCAGTACCGGCTGCGCGGCGCCGCCGAGGAGCCGATCAACAGCCAGAGCCGCGGCAGCGACACGCTGGGCCTGCCACCCGCGCACCCCACGCTGCCGTCGCTGCTGCACGGCGCCGGCTACCGCACCGCGCTGGTCGGCAAGTGGCATCTGGGCTACCCGCCGCACTTCGGCCCGCTCAAATCCGGCTACGAAACTTTTTTCGGCCCGCTGTCGGGCGGGGTGGACTACTTCACCCACTGCGACTTTCGCGGCAATCACGACCTGTGGCTGGGCGAGGCCGAGTACCGCCAGCCGGGCTACCTGACCGACCTGATCACCGACCGCGCGGTGGCCTGGCTGGGTGAGGTGGCGCCGGCGGCTGTGCCGACGGATTCGGCCGCCGCCCAGCCGTTTTTCCTCAGCCTGCACTACACCGCGCCGCACTGGCCCTGGGAGACGCGTGGCGACGAGGCGCTGGCACAGCAGATCAAGGCCAATCTCTTCCACCTGCACGGCGGCAACATCCACCGCTACCGGCAGATGATCCACCACATGGACGAGGGCATCGGCCGGGTGATGGCCGCGCTGCGCCAGGCCGGGGTGGCGCGCGACACGCTGGTGCTCTTCACCAGCGACAACGGCGGCGAGCGCTTTTCTGACAACTGGCCGCTGGTGGGCGGCAAGATGGACTTGACCGAAGGTGGCATCCGCGTGCCCTGGATCGCGCACTGGCCGGCCGTGATTGCGCCCGGCGGCAGTGCCGGCCCATCGAGCACCGGCCTCACCAGCACCCAGCACTGCCTGACGATGGACTGGAGCGCCACCCTGCTGGCCGCCGCCGGTGTGGCGGCCGACCCGGCCTATCCGCTGGACGGCGTGTCGCTGCTGCCGGTGTTGCACAACCCGGCCACCACCTTCGAGCGGCCCATGGCCTGGCGCATGAAGCACCGCGGCCAGCGCGCCTACCGGCAAGGCGACTGGAAGTACCTGCAGGTGGACGGCTTGGACTACCTGTTCAACCTGTCCGTCGACGAACGGGAGCGCGCCAACCACGCCCAGCGTGAGCCCGAGCGGCTGGCCGCGTTGCGCCAGGCCTGGATCGACTGGGATGCCAGCATGCCGCCCATCGCCCCCGACGCCAGCGTCAGCCTGGGCTACGGTGCGGCCGACATGCCGCAGCGCTGAGGCGGGATCGGCCGGGTGGTGCACAGCCAGCGGTTGCCGCTGGCAGATACCCCCGCGCTACTTCAGCGCCCAGCCGCCGCTGACCGGGAAGACTTGCCCGACAAAACACGCCGCGGCGTCGCTGCACAGGTAGGCGGCAAACAGCGCGGCCTCGTCGGCCGACACCAAGCGGCCCAGCGGCACTTCACGCCTCAAGCGGTCCTGGAAGCGCGGATTGGCCTGCACCTCGGGCGGAAAGTAGGTCGGGTTCTCGACAAAGTTCTGCGCGATGGCGTTGAACTGGATGCCAAGTGGTGCCAGCTCCAGCGCCACCGCCTGCATGTAGGCCAGTTGCGCTCCGCGCGCCGCGCTGTAGCTGGCGGTGCGTTTTTGGCCGCGCAGCGCGGCGGCGCTGCCCATCAGCAGAATGCGGCCGCTTTGCCGGGCCAGCATCTGCGGGAGCACGGCAGCCACCAGGCGCGGCATCGGGTCCACCAGATGGGCAAACACGGCGCGCCATTCGGTCTCGACGATGTCCTGCGCCGGGGTGGACGGCGCGGGCAGCGACAGGTGCAGCACCAGCACGTCCACCGTGCCGGCGGCGGCCACGATGGTGGCCGGCAGACCGGGGTCATCGGCCAGCGTGCAGGGGTCGGCGATCACGTGGGCGCCGAGCTGGCTGAACACATCGCAAAGCGCCGGGCCCATGAAGTCTTGGGACTGGGTGATCAACACCCGCTTGCCGTCGAGTCGTGTGGAGCGCATGCGGCGCAGTATCGCGTCAATCCGCCAGCGCCAGCCGTTCGGCGCTGGCGCTGTCGAGGGCTTCACCCGTGCTGCGCCCCGAGGCCAGGCCGGCGTCGCCCAGGCGCTGGGCCAGCTGCGTGCACAAGGCCTGCAGCGAGCGGGTGATGTAGAGGCCCGGCTGGTTGCCGATGCGCATGCGCTGCTCGGCCTCTAGCCAGCCGACCAGGCGGGCGGCCACCTCGAAGCGCTGTTCGTGTTGGGCCAGCCAGGCCAGTGCCAGATGCAGCATCCAGGGTGTGCCGGTGCTGCGCATCACCGGCAAGGCCTCGGCCAGGGCGGGGCGGGTGGCGGCAATGTCGCCGCTTTGTGCCAGCATCGTGGTCCAGAGCGCCATCAGCGGCGCATGTTGGCGCAGCCGGCCGGCTGCGCGGATCTCGGCCAGCGCTTGGCGACCCACCGTCAGCGCCGCCTCGGTGTGGCCGATGTCATGCTCGCCCAGCATCAAGCCTTGGGCTGCGGACCAGCCCTCCGCTACGGCGCCGAGTTGCCGGCACAGGGCCAGCTCGTCGCGGCAAAAGGCCAGGTAGCTGTCGCTGTTGCCGGCCGTGCGTTGCTCGTTGCCCAGGGCATTGCGGCGGTAGCGGGTCAGCATCGGGCTCCAGCCCGTTTGCTCCAGGCCTTGCATGCGGGCCAGCATCTCGTCCTTGCGGTCGTGCAGCGCGGCGCGCACATTGAGCTGGTAGCAGAGGTAGACCGCGTGGTAGGCGCGCACCCGGTCGCCGGCCGGCTCAAAGGCATCGGCCGCGCGCAGTGCCGTGACGGCCGCATCGGCCGGCGCATAGGCCCCGCCGTACAGCGCCAGGCTGGCTACCGCGAGGTCAAAACCCCGCTGCAATGCCGCGTCGTGGCTGCGGCCGGCCTGCGCACGCACCGCCTCGCACCAGGACCGGCCTTCGTCAGTCAGGCCGACACGGTGCCACAGCATGGCCGATACCCCGAACAGCGCAAGCGCGGCATCGGCAGCATCGGGAACGGACGGGGCCGCAGGCACGGCGCCCGGTGTGGATGAGCTGGCTACGCCGCTGGCCGCTACCTGCACGGTGGCCGCAGCGGCCACCGCTTCCGCGCTACCGGCCCAGCGCAGCGCGGCGCGCAAATTGTCGATCTCGGGCGCGTGTTCGGTCACCCAGACCAGCACCGGATCGCTCAAGCCCCGCAGGTCGGCGCGGGTCCAGTAGCTGAGCGCGGCGGCCAGGTGGCGGTGCCGGGTGGTACCGGTCTCGCCGGCATCGGCCAGGCGCTCCAGGGCAAAGCTGCGCAGGCTCTCCAACAGCTTGAAGCGGGGTGTCGCGCCGGGCTGGGCCGGCGTGGCGACCAGGGATTTTTCGACCAGCGCCTGCACCGCATCCAGCACGGCCCAGGCATCGAGCGTGCTGTCGCCGCAGACGGTCTGGGCTGCCGCCAGCGTGAAGCCACCGCGGAACACCCCCAGCCGGCGGAACACCCGGCGCTGCCGCTCGTCGAGCAGGTCGTGGCTCCACTGCAGCGCGTCGCGCAGCGTGCGCTGCCGGGTGCTGGCGGTGCGTGCGCCCTGGGTCAGCAGTTGCAGCCGGGGGTCGTCGTCGTTGCCCAGCAGCAGCGCCGCGATGCCGTGCACGCCCAGCAAGGGCACCCGGGCGGCTGCCAGCTCCAGCGCCAGCGGCAGGCCGTCCAACGCACGGCAGATCGCGGCCACCGCCTGCTGTTGTTGCGGTGCCAGCGTAAAACCTGGCAGGCAGCCGGCCACCCGGTCGACAAACAGCTGCACCGCGCCGCTGGCCATGAGTTTGCCGGCATCGCCGTCGTCGGCCACCGGCGGCACGGCCAGCGGGACGAGGCGAAAGACCTGCTCGCCGGGGATGCGCAGCGGCTCCTGGCTGGTCAGCACGACACGCAGTTGCGGCGCTTGCGCCAGCAGCTGGGTCAGCAGCGGCGCCAGGGTGTCGAGCAGGTGTTCGGCGTTGTCCAGCACCAGCAGCAGTGCCAGCGGTTGCAGCGCGCTGGCCAGCGCCGCACCGCTGCCGGCTGACGAAGCGCCGAGCTTGAGCGCCTGCGCCAGCAGGGCGCGCAAGGTGGCCGCGTCGGTGGTCTCGGCCGCCAGCGGTGCCAGCTCGACAAACCAGACGCCGTCGGGCCAGGACTGGCGCTGCGCTGCGGCCAGCGCCAGGGCCAGCCGGGTCTTGCCAATGCCCGACGGGCCCGCCAGCGTGAGCAAGCGGTGCAAGGCGGGCAGGGGCGCCAGCGCGGCGAGTTCTTGCTCGCGGCCGATGGTGGGGGCCAGGGCAGCGGGCAGGTTTCCGGTGTCAGCGGGCCGGGTGAGGGTGGGCGTGTTGGCGGCGGCGGCAGGCGCGGTGCTGGCCGTGGCCGCAAACCGGTAGCCGCGCCGCGGCACGGTCTCGATCCAGCGCGGCTGCTTGGGGTCGTCACCCAGCGCGGTGCGCAACTCACCCACCACTGTCTTGATCACCCCCTCGGTGATGAAGCGCCGGCCCCAGACGGTGTCGAGCAACTCATCCTTGGTGAGCAGCGCGCCGGGCCGGCTGGCCAGCGCCAGCAGCAGCTCGAAGGCCTTGGGCCGCATCGCCACCGGCTGGCCGTCGCGGCGCAGCTGCGCTGCCGCACGGTCCAGCGTGAAAGGGCCGAAGTGCAGCGGCGCGGCGGGCGCATCGGGCGGCGGTGCAGGCAGGGGCGGTTTGGCGGATATCACAGCACACATGGTACGTGCGGGGCGTGACGCGGGGCTGCGCCGACTGGGACCGAAACGAGACCTTTCGTGGACGACCTGCGGCGTCTGGATGCCAACACTGCAGGTATGACTTTCTTGCACCCGTTGCCACCCACCATGACCGCAGTTTCGATTCCCGTCCCGGCCGGCACCCCAGCCGGTCTTTATGCCGTCAGCCTGCTGCCGACCGACCCACAACACCCGGGCCGCATCGCCGGCCGGATCGAGCATGTGCTCAGCGGCCGGCGGCACGATTTTGACGACGGCGCAACGCTGCTGGCCTGCATGGCGCTGGAGCAACAGGTGGCACTGGCCGCCGCCCTGCCGGCGCCGCCCACCGTCGCGCCTGCCAGGGCGCGGCGCCGCTGAGTCTCAGCGCCCCTCCCGCCCATTCCACCGCTTCGCCCAACCGCCCCCAGCCCCGCCAACCCCGTCGAAAGCAAGCCATGCCCCACCGCCGCCGCCGATCTTTTTCAAACCCCCACCGGCTCGCCCTGCTGCCGGCCTTGCTGCTGGCCTGCCTGAGCGCCCATGCCGCCACCCGCACCTATTACGGGGCGGACAACGGCTTGTGGACCACGGCCGGCAACTGGAATGCGATCGGCGCGCCGGTGGCGGGTGACGATGTTTTCTTGGGCAGCCATGCGCCGTCCTTCAGCACGGTGGATCTGAACGTCAATTTCAATGCGGTGCTGACCTTCGCCGGCCACCTGAACACGGTGACGCTCAATTCCGCGGCGCTCAATGGCTTCATGATCCTGAACCAGACCACCGCCAGCTCGGCGATGTACGCCGCAGCCATCAACGTCGGCACCACGACGATCAAGAACAAATACCAGCAGAGCGCTGGCCTCGTCGATATCGGTGCCTTGACGCTCGGTGTGGGTGCGGGATCCAGCCAGAACTTCTACAACCTGTCCGGGGGGCAACTCAAGGTTCAGGACCTCGTCGTCGGCGCCTCAGGCAGCGGCACCTTCAACCAGACTGGCGGCGCGGTCTCGACCCTGGGCAATTGCGTATTTTGCGCATCGACTGCGCAACTCGGTGCCAAAGCGGGCGGCGGCGGTGTCTACAACCTGTCTGGCGGAACGCTGCAGGCCGATTTTTTCGTCGTCGGCGGGCAGGGCACTGGGCAGTTCAACCAAAACGGCGGCACGATGGACTCGACGGTCTCTGTCGGCACTTCTGCGGGCAGCGGCAGTTTCAACCTGTCAGGTGGGTCGCTGAGTGGCGTGGTGACCGTCGGCGGCAAAGGCAGCTTCAACCTGCTGGCCGGCAGCACTGTCGGCGGCAGCGCGGCGATCCTGCTGGACGCAGGTGGCCTGTTCAACCACCAGGGCGGTGCATTCAACGCGGCGCCGACGGTGTCCATGACCGGCGGCACGCTGCGGTTGAACGGCCACAATTTCAGTGCCCAGGGGTTGATCGGCAGCAGCGGCACGCTCGAGAGCGGCAGCGGCAATGCCGTGCTGTCGCTGGACTACGCCGGCGGCAAACCGGCGGCCAGCTTTGACGGCGTGATCCAGAACGGCGCGGCCGGTGTACTGGGCCTCAGCAAGACCGGCGCCGACACCTTGATCCTGGGTGGCAACAACAGCTACACCGGCAACACCGTGGTCAAGGGCGGCGTGTTGCGCGCAGGCAGCAACGCGGCGTTTTCGCCCGGCAGCAGCTTTGTCGTGAACAGCGGCGCGGTGCTCGACGCCAATGGCAAGGCCGTCACGTTGGCCGGCTTGAGCGGTGCGGGCGGGACACTGGCCGTGTCCACCGGCTCGGTGACGCTGGGCAGCGCCGACCAGACCCAGACCTTTGCCGGTGACATCACCGGCAGTGGTGCCGTCAACAAGTTGGGCAGCGGTCAATGGACGCTGTCGGGCGGCGGCACGTTTTCAGGCGCCCTCAACGTGGTGGGCGGCAGCCTGCGGGTGGGCGCGCAAAACGGCATCGCCAGCACCAGCACGCTCAACCTGATGGGCGCGGGCAGTGCGTTGGTGCTGAGCTACAGCCAGAGCCTGGCCGGGCTGTGGGGTGGCAATGCCTCGACCCTGAGCTTTGCCACCGGCAGCAACCTGACGCTGGGCAGCGGCAACGCCGATACCGTTTTTCAAGGTGCCTTTGCCGGCACCGGCACGCTGACCAAGGTGGGCACGGGCACGCAGACGCTGGGTGGCGGCGCCGCCGATGCACTCAACAGCAATACCAGCACGCGCCTGGGCATGGAGGTCAATGCCGGCACGCTGGCGCTGGACAAGGCGGCGGGCAGCCACGCCGTGGGTGGTGCGCTGACCCTGGGCGGCGGCACGGTAACGCTGGCGCGCAGCCACCAGATCAGCGATACCAGCGCCCTCACCGTCAACGCCGGCGTGTTCAAGCTCAACGGGTTTACCGAGAAGATCGGCGGCCTGGCCGGCACCGGCGGCACGCTGGCGCTGGGCGGCGGCACGCTGACGGTGGCGCAGGCGGCGGCGGGCAGTTTTGCGGGTGCGCTGACCGGCCCCGGGGCCCTGGTCAAGACCGGCCCGGCCGACCTGACCCTGAGCAAGACCAGCGGCTTTGGTGGCAGCTTTGCCGTCAGTGCCGGCCGTTTGATCCTGCAAGGCCCGGTCAATGCAACCGGCCTGAACGCCAACGCCGGCGGCACCTTGCGGCTGGACGGCGGCCAGGTCGCGCTGAACAACGGCGCCCTGGTGGCGGCGGCCGGCGGCTGGGTCGAGTACCAGAACGCCAGCGTCAGCAACGGCTATCTGCGCGGCGCGGGCACGCATACCGTGCTGGCCGGCAGCAGCACTGTGTTCAATGCGATCACCACCTACAACAGCACCACGCTGATGCAGTCGGGCGGGGCCAGCTTCGGCAACTTCAGCAACGGCGGCAAGCTGGTCAACAACGCACTGGCCAGCATCAACGGCGGCAGCAACACCAGCAGCGGCGTGATCGAGGTCAACAGCGGGCTGAGCACGGTCGACTTCAGCAGCGACGGCGTGCTGCGCATCAACAGCGGCGGCAGCTTGAGCAACAGCCAGAGCAGCCTGGTGCTGGGCGGCGGCTCACGCAGCTATGTTTTTGCCGGTGGCAGCCTGAGCACCGAGGCCGGCACGGCGATCGAGCTCAACGGCGCACTGCTGGTCAACAACGGGGTGATGTCTGGGGCCACCCACGTCAATTTCGGCAGCACCTTGCGCGGCTCGGGCGTGTTTGGCGCGGTCGGCGTCACCGAGGGCGGTGTCTTTTCGCCCGGCAACAGCCCCGGCCTGGCCACCGTCAATGGCTTTACCCTGGGCGCGGGTGGCAGCTACCGCTTCGAGTTGAGCGATGTGCTGGGCGCGCGCGGCTTGGGCAGCGACTTTGTCAACAACCTCGGGGTCTTGAGCTTTCAGGCCGGCACCACCCCGGCCACCCGGTTCAACCTGCAACTGGCCACCTTGACGGCGGCCAATACGGCCGGGCTGGCGCTGAACTTTGACCCGTCGGCAAGCCATGACTTTGTGCTGATCCACAGCGCACTCGGCATCACCGGCTTCGACGCCCAGGCCATCAGCATCGACAGCAGCGCCTTCATGAACCCGACGGCGGGCGGCAGCTTCGGCGTGTTTGCCCAGGGCAATGACCTGGTGCTGCGCTACGCCGCGGGCGCGCAGTTTGCGCCGGCAGTACCCGAGCCGGGCACCACCGCGCTGTTGCTGGCGGGCTTGGGTTGGCTGGGTTTGCGGCGGCGGGCTGGGCAGGCGGCGCAGGGTGCCCAGGCCGAGGCGGTTCGGTCATGAACCGCCACCATGCGGTGGTCATCGGTGGCAGCGTGGCCGGGCTGATGGCGGCCCAGGTGCTGTCACGGCACTTTGGCGCAGTCACGGTGCTGGACCGCGACACACTGTCCGACGCCAAGCAGGCCAGCGACACCCCGCCGCGCAAGGGTGTGCCGCAGGGCCAGCATGTGCATGTGCTGCTCAACAGCGGGCTGCAGGCGTTGGCGCAGTGCTTTCCGGGCTTCCTGGCCGACATGCAGCAGGACGGTGTCGAACGCGTGGCCTGGTCCGAGCAGCTGCGCTGGTTCCAGCACGGTAGCTGGAAAACCCGAGCACCCAGCGGCCTGGACTTCTACCCGCAAGGGCGGCCGGCGCTGGAGGCGCGCATCCGGGCTCGGGTGCGGCAAAACGTCGGGGTGGCGTTGATGGGCGGCTGCCGGGTGCAGGGCCTGCTGTTCAGCGCCGACGCGCGGCGGGTGCGTGGGCTGAGTTTCGAGACCGAAGGCCAGACCCACGAGCTGTTGGCCGACCTGGTGGTGGACGCCGGTGGTCGTGGCTCGGGCATGCTGGGCTGGCTGGCGGCCCAGGGCTATGCCCCGCCGCCCAAGGAATCGACGGCGATTGACCTGGTCTACGTCAGCCGGGTTTATCGCCAGCCTGCGGCCGCCGGCAAGCCGCCGCAGGACTGGAAAGGCCTGGCGGTGCACCCGCTGCCGGATTCGCCGCGCGGCGGCATCGTGTTGCCGCTGGACGACCAGCACTGGATCGTCACCCTGTTTGGCTATGCCGGCGCCCATCCGGGCACCACGCCCGAGGACTTTCTGGCTTTCACCCGCAGCCTGCCTGTGCCCGACCTGTACGAGGCGCTGCGAGACGCGGAGGCCTTGACCGCGCCGGTCAGGTACGCCTACCCGCAGCAGGTCTGGCAGCGCTTTGACCAGGTCCAGCGTTTTCCGGCCGGGCTGCTGCCGCTGGGCGACGTGGTGTGCAGTGTGGACCCGGTCTTTGGTCAAGGCATGACGCTGGCCTGCCAGCAGGCGCTGGCGCTGGACCGGCTGCTGACCGTCCGGCCGGGACAGGCCGCGGCCGAGCCCTTGCACCGGGCCTACTTCCGGGCCTGTCGGTCCCTCATCGAGGTGCCCTGGCTGATCACCCAGGCCGAGGCCCTGCGTTTCGAGGCCACGCCGGGCCAACGCAGTGTGAAGATCCGCTTGCTGCAGTGGTACACCGGCCATGTGTTTGCGCTCAGCGCGCGGCATGTGGGCGTCTACCGGGCGTTTCTCGACGTCATGCACCTGATGGCCGGGCCGTCGGTGCTGTTCCGGCCGGCGGTGCTGGGGCGGGTGCTGGGGCGGGTGCTGGGGCGGACGCTGGCTCGCGTGCTCGTCACACCGTTGTCGCCTGGCGCACCGCCCGCTCCCAGGTCGCCATCAGGTCCAGCGCCCGATCACGCGGCAAGGTCGGGTAAAAGCACCGCTCGACCTGCCACAGCGCCGACAACTCTTCGAGGTTCTTGAACAAACCGGTGGCCAGGCCGGCCAGGTAGGCCGCGCCGAGCGCGGTGGTCTCGATCACTTGCGGCCGCAACACCGGGATGCCCAGCAAGTCGGCCTGGAACTGCATCAGCAAATCGTTGACGCAGGCGCCGCCGTCGACCCGCAACTCGGTGACCGCCGCAAACCCGGCCGAGCCCCCGGCCGCCACCGCGTCCCGGCTCATCGCCTGCAGCAGCGCGGCACTCTGGAAGGCGATGCTCTCGAGTGCGGCACGGGCGATGTGCGCCACCGTGCTGCCGCGGGTCAGGCCGACGATCGCGCCACGCGCCTCAGCGTTCCAGTACGGCGCGCCCAGCCCGGTAAAGGCCGGCACGAACATCACCCCGCCGGCGTCGGGCACGCTTTCGGCCAGCGCCTGCACCTGGTGGCTGCCCTGGATCGCCTGCAGCCCGTCACGCAGCCACTGCACCACCGCGCCGCCGATGAACACGCTGCCCTCCAGCGCATATTGCGGCCGTGCATCGGGCTGCGCTGCGGCGGTGGTGATCAGGCCGTTGCCGCTGGTGCGGAACTGGTCTCCGGTGTGCATCAGCATGAAGCAGCCGGTGCCGTAGGTGTTCTTGGCCAGCCCGGCCTTGAAGCAGGCCTGGCCAAACAATGCACTTTGCTGGTCACCGGCCATGCCCGCCACAGGAATGTGCGCGCCCAGCAATGATGATTCGGTTTCGCCGAAGACGTGGCTGCTGGGAAACACCGCCGGCAGCAGGCTGTCGGGCACGTGCAGCAGCTTGAGCAGCTCGTGGTCCCACACGTTGTGGCGGATGTCGAACAGCATCGTGCGGGCCGCGTTGCTCACATCGGTGGCGTGCACATGGCCGCCGGTCAGCTTCCACAGCAACCACGAGTCCACCGTGCCGAAAGCCAGCTCGCCCTGCGCGGCGGCGATGTGGGCGCCGCTCACATGGTCGAGGATCCAGCGGATCTTGCTGGCCGAGAAGTAGGCGTCCACCACCAGCCCGGTGCTTTGCCGGATCTGCCCGGTGTGGCCGTGCTCACGCAGCTGCGCACACAGCGGCTCGCCGCGGCGGTCCTGCCAGACGATGGCGTTGTGGATCGGCCGCCCGGTGCGGCGGTTCCACACCACCGTGGTTTCGCGCTGGTTGGTGATGCCGATGGCGGTGATGTCGCGCGCCGTCAGGCCGGCCTTGGCGATGGCCTCCTGTGCGGTGGCGAGCTGGCTTTGCCAGAGCTCCTCGGGGTCGTGCTCGACCCAGCCGGGCTGCGGGTAGATCTGGCGAAACTCGCGCTGCGCCATCGCCTTGATGCGGCCGGCAGGGTCGAACACGATGCTGCGTGAGCTGGACGTGCCCTGGTCGAGGGCGAGGATGAAACTCATGTCGGGTCTCCTGGGGCGCTGTCTCTGGCGTTGCTGCCGGTGGGTGGGCCGGGCGCGGCGCCGGCGTCGGCGATGACGCAGCCGACGCCGGCCTCGGACATCAGTGCGTTGAATGCCGCTGGCGGCGCGCTGTCGGTGAACAAGGTATCGACCTGGTCGAGCCGGCCCACCTCGACCATCGCCGGGCGGTTGAACTTGCTGTGGTCGGCGGCCAGCCAGACCTGGCGGCTGGCCCGGATGATGGCCTGCGCCACCTTGACCTCGCGGTAGTCGAAGTCGCGCAGCGTGCCGTCGGACTCGATGCCCGAGATGCCGATCACGCCGATATCGACCCGGAACTGGCCGATGAACTCGACCGTGGCCTCGCCGATGATGGCGCGGTCGCGAGGGCGTACCAGACCGCCGGCGACGATCAATTCGCAGTCCGGGTGGTCGCTCAGGATCGCCGCCACGTTCAGGTTGTTGGTGATCACCCGCAGCCCGCGGTGGGCCAGCAGCTCACGGGCGATGGCCTCGGTGGTGGTGCCGATGTTGAGGATCAGGCTGCAGCCGTCGGGCACCTGTGCTGCCAACGCGCGGGCGATGCGGCGCTTGGCCTCGTCGTTCAGGGCCTGGCGCGCCCGGTACGCGATGTTCTCGGTGGTACTGGCCGGCAGCCTCACCCCGCCATGGAAGCGTGCCAGCAAGCCGGCGTCCGACAGCAGCTTGACGTCGCGCCGCACGGTCTGCAGCGTCACGCCAAAGCGCTCGGCCAGGGCCTCGACGGTGACCGAACCGAGTTCACGCACGGTGGCCAGCACACCGGCTTGGCGCGGGTTGGGGATCAAGGTGCTCACGGCATCGGGTCGGATGGGCGGGTCAGCGGCGTGGCTGCGAGCGTAAGCGATGCCCGTTGTACCGCGATCAGGGAAACCCGGCTTGCGCTTTGTTGCGCCATCAGATAAAAACGAACACAAGCGAACATCAAGGCAGCCGTTCTTGTGCAGACCGGGCAAGAAACTCGCTGCAATCGAAAAAAAACGAACCTACAACCCAGCCCCACGCCGCGCAACCGCGGCGGCGCTGGCTGAGAGCCCGAGAGCCGAGGAGACCCGATTGCCCCAGCTGTCCCCAGGCGCCGCCTTGGCGCTCGCTGTTGCCGTGCCCACGTCCTGCGACGTGCTGGTGGTGGGCGGCGGTATCAATGGCGCCGGCATCGCCCGCGACCTGGCCGGGCGCGGCCTGAAGGTGGTGATGTGCGAGCAAGACGACCTGGCCCGCCACACCTCGTCGTCGTCCACCAAGCTGATCCACGGCGGCCTGCGCTACCTGGAGTACTACGAGTTTGGCCTGGTGCGCAAGGCCCTGGCCGAGCGCGAGTTGCTGCTCAAGAGTGCGCCTCACATCATGTGGCCGCTGCGTTTTGTGATGCCGCACGACCAGGCGATGAGGCCGGTGTGGATGGTGCGCATCGGCCTGTTCCTCTACGACCATCTGGCCAAGCGTGAGTGGTTGCCCGCCAGCGCCACGGTAGACCTGCGGCGTGATGCGGTGGGCGCGCCGCTCAAGCCCCAGTACAGCCGGGGCTTTGTCTACAGCGACGGCTGGGTCGACGATGCGCGGCTGGTGGTGCTCAACGCGGTGGACGCGGCGGCGCACGGCGCGACCATCCTGACACGCTGCCGCTGCGAGCAGGTTGATCGCACGACCGACGGCTGGCGCGCCACGCTGCAACCGGCCGGCGCGGCGCCGGTCGTGGTGCAGGCGCGGGCGCTGGTCAATGCCGCCGGGCCCTGGACGGGTGAGTTTTTGCGCGACCGGGCACAGGTGCAAAGCGCACGCTCGCTGCGGCTGGTCAAGGGCAGCCACATCGTCGTGAAGAAGCTGTTCGACCACGACCACGCCTACATCTTCCAGAACCCCGACAAGCGCATCATCTTTGCGATCCCCTACGAGGGTGATTTCACGCTGATCGGCACCACCGATGTCGAGATCGACGGCGCGCCCGACTCGGCCCGCATCGACGCGGGCGAGATCAACTACCTGTGCGAGCAGGCCAGCCGCTACTTCACCCGGCCGGTGCTGCCGGCCGATGTGGTGTGGAGTTATTCGGGGGTGCGGCCACTGCTGGACGACGAATCGGGCGACGCGTCGGCGGTGACGCGTGACTACCTGTTGGAGTTCGATGCGTCACCGCATCCTTTGCTGTCGGTCTGGGGCGGCAAGATCACCACCTTCCGCAAGCTGGCCGAAGAAGCTGCCGACCTGATCGTCGAGCGCCTCGGCGAGCGCCGCCCGGCCTGGACTGAATCGGCGCTGTTGCCCGGCGGCAACCTGACCGCCTGGATCGGCCCGCCCCAGCGACCCGACACTGACATGCAGCGCTTTGTCGCCGCGCTGGCCGAGCGCTACCCGCAGCTGCCGGCGCCGGTGCGTGAACGCTGGGCCCGCTGCTACGGCGGTCGCGTCGTGCTGCTGCTGCAATCTGGCGAGCTGGGCGCCGAGGTCGCGCCGGGTTTGTTCGAGGCCGAGCTCGACTATCTGTACCAGCAGGAGTGGGCGCGCAGTGCCGACGATGTGCTGTGGCGCCGCACCAAGCTGGGCCTGCACTTGAGTGCGGTCCAGCGCGAGGCGGTCGCCACCTGGTGGGCCGCCCGCCATCCTGATCTCCAAACCCTTCTGACGCCGGATACCGTATGCAACTGAGCCTCGATCAGATCGAGCACCGTGCCGGCGCCGCCACCCATCTCTATGCGCTGAGCCTGGTGCTGCAGCCGGGCACCGTGAGCGTGCTGCTGGGCGCCACCCAGGCCGGCAAGACCACGCTGTTGCGCTTGATGGCCGGGCTTGACGTGCCCAGCGCGGGCCGGGTGACGGTGGACGGCCTGGACGTGACGCGGGTGTCGGTGCGCCAGCGCAATGTCGCGATGGTTTACCAGCAGTTCATCAACTACCCGTCGATGACGGTGTTCGACAACATCGCGTCGCCGCTCAAGCTGCGGCGCAAGGGGTCCGGCGCTGGCGCTGCGGATGCCATGGACAAGGCGGCAATCAAGCAGCGGGTGCAAGCGCTGGCCGAAAAACTGCACATCGAGCCTTTTTTGCAGCGGCTGCCGGCCGAGCTGTCGGGCGGCCAGCAACAGCGGGTGGCGCTGGCGCGTGCGCTGGCCAAGGACGCGCCGCTGATGCTGCTCGACGAACCGCTGGTCAACCTGGACTACAAGCTGCGCGAAGAGCTGCGCGACGAGTTGTCGGCACTCTTTGCCGCCGGCAGCTCCACCGTGGTCTACGCCACCACCGAGCCTACCGAGGCCCTGCTGCTGGGCGGCTGGACCGCGGTGATGGACGCCGGTGAGGTGCTGCAGTACGGCCCCACCGCCGAGGTGTTCCACCGGCCGGCGTCGATCCGGGTGGCACGGGCTTTCAGCGACCCGCCGATGAACCTGCTGGGCGGCGGTGCACCGCGGCTGGGCCTGCCCGGCGCCGCCATCCGGCCCGACACCACGGTGGGCCTGCGCGCCAGTGCGTTGCGGGTGGTGGCCCGGCCGGGCGACATCGCCCTGCCCGGCACGGTGGAGCTGGCCGAGATTGCCGGCTCCGACACCTTCGTGCACGTCGCCACCGCCGCCGGTGAGCTGGTGGCACAGCTGACCGGCGTGCACTATTTTGATTTGGGCGCCGCGCTGACCCTCTACCTCGACCCGGCGCAGGTCTATCTGTTCGGCGCCGATGGCTTGCTGCTGCAGGCACCGACCCGGCTGGAGCGCCACTGACATGGCCCGCATCGATCTCGACCTGGCGCACAGCTACAAACCCAACCCGCAGCAAGACAGCGATTACGCGCTGCTGCCGCTCAAGATGTGCTTCGAGGACGGCGGCGCCTACGCGCTGCTGGGGCCGTCGGGCTGCGGCAAGACCAGCCTGCTCAACATCATCTCGGGCTTGGTCACGCCGTCGCAAGGCACGGTCAAGTTCGACGGTGTGCTGATGAACGCCAAGACACCGCAGCAGCGCAATATCGCCCAGGTGTTCCAGTTTCCGGTGATCTACGACACCATGACGGTGGCCCAGAACCTGGCTTTTCCGCTGCGCAACCGCGGTGTGGCGCCGGACAAGATCAAGCAACGTGTCGGCAAGATCGCCGAGATGCTGGAGTTGAGCGGGCAGTTGGATGTGCGCGCCGCAGGTCTGGCGGCCGACGCCAAGCAAAAGATCTCACTGGGCCGTGGCCTGGTGCGTGAGGACGTCTCGGCGGTGTTGTTCGATGAGCCGCTGACGGTGATCGACCCGCACCTCAAATGGCAGCTTCGCCGCAAGCTCAAGCAGATCCACCATGAACTCAAGCTGACCCTGGTCTATGTGACCCACGACCAGGTCGAGGCGCTGACCTTTGCCGACCAGGTGGTGGTGATGACGCGCGGCCGGGCGGTGCAGATCGGCAGGGCGTCCGAGCTGTTCGAGCGACCGCAACACACCTTTGTCGGGCACTTCATCGGGTCGCCGGGCATGAACTTCCTGCCGGCGGCGCGCAGCGGCGACGGGCTGACGGTGGCCGGCTGTGCGGTGCCATCCGACACGGTCGTGCCGGCGGCCTCGGGCCGGCTGGTGTTGGGCATCCGGCCCGAGTACGTCACCTTGGCCGAGCCCCAGACCCCAGGCGCCGTGCCCGCCACCGTGCTGCAGGCGCAGGACATCGGCACCTACTGGCTGGTGACAGCCCAGGTAGGCTCAGTCGCTGCGGGTATGGCCGGCCCCACCACCGTGCGCGCCCGGCTCAGCCCCGACGCCGACATCCCCGCCGCCGGCGCCGCGGTGTGGCTGGCCGTGCTGGGCCCGCATACCTGCTTTTACGCTGACGACGTGCTGATCGGCGAAACCTCGGCCCCCCAGAAGGCGACCGCATGAAACGACACGGCCGTTCCGAAGGGCGAAATACCGCAATGCGAAGCATGGAGGTTTCCTGATGAAACCCGTCAACCAGAAAGCCTGGTTCCTGATCCTGCCGGTGGTGCTGTGCGTGGCCTTTTCGGCCATCCTGCCGCTGATGACGGTGGTGAACTACTCGGTGCAGGACATCATCTCGCCCGAGCGCCGGGTGTTTGTCGGCACCGAGTGGTTCAAGGCCGTGATGCGCGACGACGACCTGCAAGGCGCGCTGCTGCGGCAGATCGTGTTTTCGCTGTCGGTGCTGGCGGTCGAGATCCCGCTGGGCATCCTGCTGGCGCTGTCCATGCCGGCCAAGGGCTGGCAGTCGAGCGCGGTGCTGGTGACGGTGGCGATCTCGCTGCTGATCCCCTGGAACGTGGTGGGCACGATCTGGCAGATCTTCGGCCGCTCCGACATCGGCCTGTTGGGCGCGTCGCTGGCCGCGCTCGGCATCGACTACAGCTACACCGGCAACGCCACCCACGCCTGGCTCACCGTGCTGCTGATGGACGTCTGGCACTGGACACCGCTGGTGGCGCTGCTGTGTTTTGCCGGCCTGCGCGCCATCCCCGATGCGTATTACCAGGCCGCCAGCATCGACGGCGCCAGCAAGCTCGCGGTGTTCCGCTACATCCAGTTGCCCAAGCTGCGCGGGGTGCTGATGATCGCGGTGCTGCTGCGCTTCATGGACAGCTTCATGATCTACACCGAGCCCTTTGTGCTGACCGGCGGCGGGCCGGGCAATGCCACCACCTTTTTGAGCCAGTACCTGACGCAAAAAGCGGTGGGGCAGTTCGACCTGGGGCCGGCGGCGGCGTTTTCGCTGATCTACTTCCTGATCATCCTGTTGCTGTGTTTCATCCTCTACAACTGGATGCAACGGGTCGGCACGGCCGACAAGTCGGAGGCTGGTCATGAATGAGGCGCGGTTCAAGAAGCGCACGCTGTTCTTGATCGCCTACCTGGTGTTTGCCATCCTGCCGGTGTACTGGATGGTCAACATGTCATTCAAGACAAACGAGGAGATCCTGTCGACCTTCAGCCTGTGGCCCAAGCACTTCACCACCGACCACTACCGCACCATCTTCACCGACGTGTCCTGGTACTCGGGTTACATCAACTCGATCATCTATGTGGCGATCAACACCGTGATCTCGCTGGCGGTGGCGTTGCCGGCGGCCTATGCATTTTCGCGCTACCGGTTCCTGGGCGACAAGCATGTGTTCTTCTGGTTGCTGACCAACCGCATGACACCGCCCGCCGTCTTCTTGCTGCCGTTCTTCCAGCTCTACACCACGTTGGGGCTGATGGACACCCACATCGCCGTGGCGCTGGCGCACTTGCTGTTCAACGTGCCGCTGGCGGTGTGGATCCTGGAAGGCTTCATGAGCGGCATCCCGCGTGAGATTGATGAAACCGCGTACATCGACGGCTATTCATTCCCGCGTTTTTTTGTGATGATCTTCATACCGCTGATCAAGGCCGGTGTCGGCGTGGCGGCGTTTTTCTGCTTCATGTTCAGCTGGGTCGAGTTGCTGATGGCCCGCACCCTGACCAGCGTCAATGCCAAGCCGATCGTCGCGGTGATGACCCGCACGGTGAGCGCCTCGGGCATGGACTGGGGGGTGCTGGCAGCGGCGGGGGTGTTGACCATCGTGCCCGGCGCGATCGTGATCTGGTTTGTGCGGCACTACATCGCCAAGGGCTTCGCGATGGGCCGGGTTTAAGGAGCGCGTGATGTTTGAATGGATGGCGTGGACGATGCCGGTGGCAGTATTTTTCACCTGCATCGTGCTGATGCTGGCCGGCATGACGCTGTGGGAGATCAAGCGGCCCACCATCGAGCGCAAGGGCTTCTTGCCGCTGATCACCACCCGGGGTGACCGGCTGTTCATCGGCCTGCTGAGCGCGGCGTACCTCAACCTGGCCTTCGTGGCGGTGAGTGAAAAGATGATCGGCTGGTTCAGCCTGGCGCAGGAGCCGTCGATCTGGTTCGGCTTTGTCGCGTCGATGCTGCTGCTCGGCTTTGTCATGGCGAAGGGCTGAGCGCAAGACCTGAGTTTCAAGCACGCGCCGGCCCCACCTTCCCAGCCGGTGCGTCATCAATTCAACGGGAAGTACTTCAGGAGACTGACATGTTGTTTCGCATGAAAACTGTGGCTTACGCCGCAGCCATGACCGCCGCCGCGCTGGCCCTGGGTCAGGGTGCCTGGGCCGGTGAGGCCGAGGCCAAAAAGTGGATCGACGCCGAGTTTCAGCCGTCCACGCTGACCAAAGACCAGCAGATGACCGAGATGAAGTGGTTCATCGAAGCCGCCAAAAAGCTGCAGGCCAAGGGCGTGAAGGAGATCTCGGTGGTGTCTGAGACCATCACCACCCATGAGTACGAGAGCAAGACCCTGGCCAAGGCCTTCGAGGAGATCACCGGCATCAAGGTCAAGCACGACCTGATCCAGGAAGGTGACGTGGTCGAGAAGTTGCAGACCTCGATGCAGTCGGGCAAGAGCATCTACGACGGCTGGATCAGTGACTCCGACCTGATCGGTACGCACTACCGCTACGGCAAGATCATGAACCTGACCGACTACATGGCCGGCAAGGGCAAGGAGTGGACCAACCCCGGTCTGGACCTGAAGGACTTCATCGGCACCAGCTTCACCACCGGCCCCGACAAGAAGCTCTACCAGCTGCCCGACCAGCAGTTTGCCAACCTGTACTGGTTCCGCGCCGACCTGTTTGCCCGCCAGGACCTGAAGGACAAGTTCAAGGCCAAGTTCGGCTATGACCTGGGTGTGCCGTTGAACTGGAGCGCCTACGAGGACATCGCCGAGTTCTTCAGCAACGATGTGAAGACCATCGACGGCAAGCCGATCTATGGCCACATGGACTACGGCAAGAAAGACCCGAGCCTGGGCTGGCGCTTCACCGACGCCTGGCTGAGCATGGCCGGCACCGCCGACATTGGCATCCCCAACGGCATGCCGGTTGACGAGTGGGGCATCCGCGTCTCGCCCGATGGCTGCACGCCGCTGGGCGCCAGCGTGTCGCGCGGCGGCGCCACCAACTCGCCGGCCGCGGTCTACGCACTGACCAAGTACGTCGACTGGATGAAGAAGTACGCGCCCAAGGAAGCCACCGGCATGACCTTCGGCGAAGCCGGCCCGGTACCGGCGCAAGGCCAGATCGCGCAGCAGATCTTCTGGTACACGGCTTTCACCGCCGACATGACCAAGCCGGGCTTGCCGGTGGTCAATGCCGATGGCACGCCGAAGTGGCGCATGGCGCCCGGCCCCAACGGCCCGTACTGGAAGCAGGGCATGCAGAACGGCTACCAGGACGTGGGCTCGTGGACCTTCTTCGAGGCCCATGACGCCAACAAGACGGCCGCGGCCTGGCTGTACGCGCAGTTTGTCACTGCCAAGACGACCAGCCTGAAGAAGACCATCGTCGGTCTGACGCCGATCCGCGAGAGCGACATCCAGAGCAAGGCCATGACCGACCTGGCGCCCAAGCTGGGTGGTCTGGTCGAGTTCTACCGCAGCCCGGCGCGGGTGGCCTGGACACCCACCGGCAACAACGTGCCCGACTACCCGAAGCTGGCGCAGCTGTGGTGGAAGAACGTGGCGGTGGCAGTGACCGGCGAGAAGACGCCGCAGCAGGCGATGGACAACCTGGCCGAGGAGATGGACGCGGTGATGGCACGGCTGGAACGCGCCGGTATGGCGCGCTGCGCGCCGAAGCTCAACAAGAAGGAAGACCCGGCCAAGTGGTTGAACCAGCCGGGCGCGCCGTGGGCCAAGCTGGCCAACGAGAAGCCCAAGGGCGAGACCATCGCTTATGAGACGCTGCTCAATGCCTGGAAGGCAGGCAAGGTGCGCTGAGCGCGCGGGCTGAAGGCACGCACGGGCTGCCTTCACCGCCCAGGCCGCGTCACCGTCGTATCAGCGGCGGGACGCGGCTTTTCTCATGGCGGACGGCGCGCCGCGCTGCGCAGGCTCAGGCTGCGCTGGCGCGCCGCTCGATCGGCACGATCTGGTCGAGCGCGGCTTCCAGCCGGGCCACGGCGCCGGCCACATCGGCCAGCTTGTCGAGGCCGAACAGGCCGATGCGGAAGGTCTTGAAGTCGGCCGGTTCGTCGCACATCAACGGCACGCCGGCGGCGGTCTGCAGGCCTTGGGCGGCAAAGGCCTTGCTGCTGTGCAGGCCGGCATCGTCGGTGTAACTGACCACCACGCCCGGCGCCTGGAAGCCGGGCGCGGCCACGCTCTTGAAGCCGCGCCGTGCCAGCGCCGCGCGCACCGCATCACCCAGCGCCTGCTGCTGCTGGCGCAATGTCTGCCAGCCACGCGACTTTGTCTCCAGCATCACGTCGCGGCTGATGGTCAGCGCATCGGTAGGCATCGTGGCATGGTAGGCATGGCCGCCACCTTCGTAGGTTTCCATGATCTGCAGCCACTTCTTCAGGTCGCAGGCAAAGCTGCTGCTGCTGGTGGCGTCGATGCGCGCGCGGGCGTCCTCGCCCAGCATCACAAAGGCGCAGCCGGGTGAACCACTCCAGCCCTTCTGCGGCGCGCTGACCAGCACATCAACGCCGATCGCTGCCATGTCGACCCAGATCGCGCCGCTGGCGATGCAGTCGAGTACAAACAGCCCCCCGACCGCATGGGTGGCTTCGGCCACGGCGCGCAGGTAGTCGTCGGGCAGGATCAGGCCGGCGGCGGTTTCGACATGCGGCGCAAACACCAGGTTGGGGCGCTGGGCCTGGATGGTGGCCACCACCTCGGCGATAGGCGGCGGCGCAAACGCCGCCTGGTGTGTCTCGGCGATACGGCGGGCCTTCAGCACCGTGCTGCTGGCCGGTATGGCGCCCATCTCCAGGATTTGCGTCCAGCGGTAACTGAACCAGCCGTTGCGGATCACCAGCGTCTTCTTGCCGCTGGCGAACTGCCGCGCCACCGCTTCCATGCCGAAGGTGCCGCTGCCCGGCACCACGATCGCTGAGCGCGCGTGGTAGGCCTCCTTGAGCAAGCCCGAGATGTCGCGCATCACGTGCTGGAACCTGGCCGACATGTGGTTGAGCGCGCGGTCGGTGTAGACCACCGAGTATTCGAGCAGGCCGTCGGGATCGACGTCGGGCAGCAGACCGGGCATGGGATTCTCCTCAACAAGACAGTGCCGGGCCGTTGGCCGGCCCTGGGGGCAAACAGCTTAGCACCGGGCTGTGCCGCCCGCTGATGGCAGGCCGCGCCGCGGCCAGGGCGGCGATCCAGCGCGCCGGATAATCCCGACATGGCCATCGGAACCCTGTTTGCGCTGGCCGCCGGCCTGATGTGGGGGCTGGTCTTTGTCAGCCCGCTGTTGCTGCCCGACTACCCCGCGGCGATGCAGAGCTTCGGCCGCTACATCGCCTTCGGCCTGATCGCCTTGCCGCTGGCCTGGCTGGACCGTGCGCGGCTGGCCCAGCTGACGCGGGCCGACTGGATAGCGGCGGCCAAGCTAGGCCTGGTCGGCAACATCGTCTACTACTTGTTTCTGGCCAGCGCCATAGCCCGTGCTGGCGGCCCGCTGCCGACGATGATCATCGGCACGCTGCCGGTGGTCATCGCCATCGCCAGCAACCGGCGGCGCTCACCCCAGGTGCAGCAGCGCGACGGTCGGCTGCGTTGGCGCCAGCTGCTGCCCTCGCTGGGGCTGATCGCCGCCGGTATTGCCTGCGTCAACCAGGTGGAGCTGGAACACCTGCAAGCGCAGCCGGCCGGTGATCACAGCAGCTACCTGCTGGGCGGCGTGCTGGCGGTGGGCGCGGTGGCCTGCTGGACCTGGTACCCGATGCGCAATGCCGACTGGCTGCGCGATCACCCGGGCCGCAGCCCCCGCGCCTGGGCCACCGCGCAAGGCCTGGCCACGCTGCCGATGGCCTTGCTGGGCTATGCGCTGTTCTGGGCCTGGAGCGCCGCCAGCGGCAGCGCGTTGGCGATGCCGCTGGGCCCGCGTCCGGCGGTCTTCATTGGCCTGATGTTCGCCATCGGCCTGTTTGCCAGCTGGCTGGGCACGCTGTGCTGGAACGAGGCCAGCCAGCGCCTGCCAACCCGGCTGGTCGGCCAGCTGATCGTCTTCGAGACGCTGGCGGCACTGGGGTATGCGTTGCTGCTGCGCGGTGGTGTGCCGCCCCTGCTCACCGGCGTCGGCGTGCTGCTGCTGATCGCCGGCGTGGTGTGGGCGCTGCGGGTGCGGCCCGAGCCGCTGGCGGCGTAGAGGCATGCCGCATGACGGGCCTGCGGCGGCCAGGGCTTGCGTCGCCGGGTGAGCCCGCGCTTGACTGCGGCATGATCTGGTTTGCGCCGATACGCCGAAGAACATCTTGATGACGCCAGCCGCCCGCGAAGCCGCTTACCAAGCCGCTTACCAAGCCGCCGACCTGCTGTGGCGCCACCGCTGCGCCGGTACAACGATCGACCGCCTGCCCGATGGGCTGCGGCCTGTCGACGCAGCGGCAGGCCATGCGATCCAGGCCGAGTTGCCGTCGATCAGCGGCTTGGCCGTCGTCGGTTGGAAGATCGCGGCGACCAGCGCTGCCGGGCAGGCCCACATCAACGTCAGCGCGCCCTTGCCGGGCCGCATCCTGAGCCGCTTTGTGCACGCCGTTGGCGACGCCGTGACGCTATCGGGCAACCGCATGCGGGTGGTCGAGCCCGAATTTGCGTTTCGGCTCGGCACTGAGTTGGCGCCACAGGCCGCGCCGCGCACGCAGACCGAGGTGCTGGCGGCCGTGGCCTCGCTGCACCCGGCGTTCGAAGTCCCCGATTCGCGCTACACCGACTTCACCCGTGCTGGCGAAGCGCAATTGCTGGCCGACGATGCTTGCTGCGGCGAGTTTGTCTTTGGTGCCGCGGCGCCGGAGGGCTGGCGCGCTGAGGACCTGAGCGCAGCACAGGTGTTGGCCACCGTCCGTGACGCATCCGGCGCCGTGCTTTACACACGCGAAGGCGTTGGGAGCGCGGCGCTGGGTGACCCGCGGGTGGCGCTGACCTGGCTGGTCAATGCCTTGTCGGCGCTCGGCATCCCGCTGGCGGCCGGGCAATTCGTGTCCACCGGCACCTGCATGGTGCCGCTGGCGGTGGCGCCGGGCGACCAGGTTCGCGCCGACTACGGCCGGTTCGGCAGCATCGCATTGCGGCTGGCACCCTGAAGGCGCCCGCCCAGCGTATTAGCGGGACATCAGCGGCTCGTTAGCGGCTCATTAGCGGCTCATTAGCGGCCCGGCAGGCCTGTCGCGCCGACAGGCTGCACGCTGAGGCCTTCGAGCTCGATGTAGGCGTACTCGCCGGCCGGCGCCGCGTAGCGGCCCTCGCCGCGCGACGCCAGGCGCCAAGGCCCTTGCTGCCGGTAGTCGCCGATCGGTGTTGACCAGCGCATGGGCTGCAGGGTCTCGCCATCCGGCCCCAGTGACGGGCGATCGTCCGACCAGAAATTCACCAGCGCACCGCTGTCGTCGAACACCAGCACCGCGCGTACCTGGTGCGGGCCGTTGGTGTAGCTGGCCTCGACCTGCTGGTCGTCGATCTGACGCCAGCGGATGGCGGTGTCGATCAACGCGGCCGGTGCCAGGATGGCCATGTCGTTGAGTACCGTGACCGTTTCGGTGCGCGTCAGTGTTGCACCCTTCAGGTCGACCACCGGAAACAGCGAGAGCAACTTGATACGCATTTGCGCGCCGGCTTTGTCGTAAGTGTGCAAACCGTCCAGTGGCAGGCCCGATCGTGTGGCGGTCATGAAGAAGTAACGCCGCGGCGGGTTGTAGAAGTTGTACTGCTCGGCGGTGAAGGGCATCCACGCGGCATCGGCAGCGCCGCGAATGCGCCCGCTCATCCGTGCGCTGAAG
>JBBQAH010000024.1:0-23378 GCA_038316145.1 Burkholderiales bacterium | reverse complement strand
GTTGTGCGGGTACTCGTTGAACTGGGCCCGGCCCTCGGCCATCACATTGCCCCAGGTCGGGATGTCGGGCGGCAGGCCCACACCGAGGAAGGACAAGATGGCCTCGGTCAGGATGCCCGAGGCGCAGATGAAGGTGCCCTGAACGATCAGCGGCGCCATGCAGTTGGGCAAAATGTGGCGCAGCATGATGCGCCAGGTGGGTGTGCCCAGCGAGATGGCCGCCTCCACATACGGCTCCTCGCGGATGGTCAGCACGAGCGAGCGCACCAGCCGGGTGACGCGCGGGATCTCGGGGATGGCGATGGCCACCACCACGGTGGCCAGGCTGCCGCGCCACATCGCCACCAGCGCGATGGCGATCAGGATCGCGGGGATGGCCATCACCCCGTCCATCACCCGCATCAGCGGGCCGTCCAGCCAGCGCAAATAACCCGCCAACAGCCCCAGCAAGATACCCAGCGCCATCGCCACTGCCGCCGTGAACAAGCCCACGATCAACGACACCTGGGTGCCGTAGATCACCCGGCTGTAGATGTCGCGGCCGAAGCTGTCGCTGCCCATCAAGAAGCGGTGCTTGATCGCTTCGCCGTCGAGCGTGACGATCTCGCCATACTTGCCCGGCCGCAGGTCGCGGCTGGCAGGGTCGAACAAGGACGGATCGACCGTGCCCAGCCAGGGTGCCGCCAGCGCCACCAGCACCAGCAGGCCCAGCACGACGGCGCCGATGCGCACCGAGGCATTGCGCCGCACCCGCGCCCAGGCGCTGGGCTGCTCGACCACGGTGGCCGATTCAACCGACAGACTCTCGAAATCAGTGGCGGCCATCGTGATCAGTAGCGGATTCGGGGATCGAAAAAGACGTAGGACAAATCGACCAGCAAATTGACCACCACGTAGACAAAGGAGAACAGCAGGATCACGCCCTGGATGGTGGGGAAATCTCGCGCCAGCACCGCGTCCACCGTCAAGCGGCCCAGGCCGGGGATGGCGTAGACCGATTCGGTCACCACCACACCGCCGATCAGCAGCGCGATGCCGATGCCGATCACGGTGGCAATCGGCACCGCAGCGTTGGCCAGCGCATGGCGCAGCAAGACCACGCCCTCGGGCAAGCCCTTGGCGCGCGCCGTGCGGATGTAGTCCTCACCCAATGTTTCGAGCACCGAGGCGCGGGTGACACGGGCGATCAGCGCGATGTAGATCACGCTCAAGGTGATGGCCGGCAGCGTGAGGTGGTACAGCCACGGCCCGACGCCGTCGGCAATGCGTTTGTAGCCCTGCACCGGCAGCCAGCCCAATTCAAGCGAGACCAGCCAGATCAGCAAATAGGCCAGCACGAAGATGGGCACTGAAAAGCCCAGCACCGAAAAGCCCATCAGCAGCCGGTCCAGCCAACCACCATGCCGCCAGGCCGCCAGTACGCCCAGCGGCACTGCCACCGCCACCGCCAGCGTCAGGGTGATCAGTGCCAGCGACAGCGTGGGCTCCAGCCGCTGGCCGATCAGTGTGGCGACCTCCGTCTTGTAGTAGTAGCTCTGGCCCAGATCGCCGCGGAGCAATTGGCCGAACCAGATGCCGAATTGCACCGGGATCGACCGGTCGAGCCCCAGGCTGGTGCGGATCAACGCGATCTGCTCGGTGCTGGCGGCGTCACCGGCCAGCACCGCCGCCGGGTCACCCGGTGTCAGCCGCAGCATCAAGAACACCAGCACCGACACGATCAACAAGACCGGCAGCGTGGACAGCAGCCGGCGGGCGAGAAACTTCAACATCAGCTCTTCTTCAGATTCCAATAGATATTGCCATTGGTGATGAAGAAGCCGCTGACGTTCTTGCGCGCGGCCATCGGCTGGTTGAACTCACCCAGCGGCGCGTGGGTGCCGATCTCGAAGGCACGGGCGTGCATCAGGTCGGCCAGCTTTTTCTTGGTGGGCTCGTCGGTGGCGCGCATGAACTGGTTGCGCAACTCGATCATCTTGTCGTCGCTGGCCCAGCCGAACCAACCGGATTTTTCACCCCGGGTATCCATCGTCGGGTTGGCGATCGGGCTCCACACGTCGAACACGTTCCAGGCGGTGAGAAACATGCTCCAGCCGCCCTTGTCCAGCGCGTCTTTCTTGGCACGCCGGCCGACCAGCGTCTGCCAGTCCATCGCCTGCAGATCGACCTTGAAGCCGGCCTGGCGCAGCAGTTGCGCGGCCACATCAGGCAGCTTCTGGATCGAGGCCAGGTCAGTCGGCTTCATGATGACGATGGTGGTGCCGTCGTAACCCGAGGCCTTCAGCAGCTCTTGCGCCTTCTTCATGCTGCTCTTGGATTGCAGCTCACTGCCGGCCAGGCTGCCATAAGGCGTGCCGCAGATGAACATCGACGGGCATGTCTTGTAGAGCTCTTTGACACCCACCGAGGCGCGCAGAAAGGGTTCTTGTGCCATCGCCGCGATCGCCGCCTGCCGCACCTTGGCGTTGTCGAACGGCTTGTGCAGGTGGTTGAAGCGCGCCATGTACTGCAGGCCGAGGTTGGCGTACTTGGGCAGCTGGATATCGGGGTTGGTCTTGGCGGCTTCGTAAAAATCGAAGCCCAGCGCCTCGATGATGTCGATCTCGCCCTTTTGCAGCGCGTTGACCTGGGCCTGCGCATCCCGCAGCGCCAGGTTCCATTCAACCCGGTCGACATAAACCTGCTTGCCGCCGGAGGTACCCGACGGCGGCTCGCTGCGCGGCACGTACTTGGCAAACTTGGTGTAGACCGCCTTGTCGCCAGGCTTGAACTCGTCTTTTTTGAAGACGTAGGGGCCCGAGCCGATGTGCTCGTCGATCTGCTTGAACGCATCGGTGTCGGCGATGCGCTTGGGCATGATGAAGGGCACGTTGGACGACGGCTTGCCCAGCGCCTCCAGCACAAAGCCGCAGGCCTCGCCCAGGAAGATGCGGAAGGTGTCGGGCGTGGGCGAATCCATGCGCTGCACAAAGGTGAACAGCGCCTGGCCCATCGCGTCGCGCTTGCCCCATCGCTGCAGGCTGGCGATGACGTCGTCGCCGGTCACCGGCTTGCCGTCGTGGAATTCCAGCCCCTTGCGCAGCTTGAAGGTCCACATGCGGTGGTCGCCGCTCTCGGTCCAGCTCTCGACCATCTGCGGCTTGATCTTGGCGTTCTCATCCGTGCCGAAAAGCGTGTCGTAGATCATGTAGCCGTGGTTGCGGCTCATGTAGGCCGTCGTCCAGATCGGGTCGAGGATCGCCAGGTTGGAATGCGGCACCACACGCAGCACATTGTTCTGGGCCAGCGACGGCAGGCTGGCACTCAGCAGGCTGACAGCAACAGCGGCCCCAGCGGCCAAACGGGTAAGCGTATTCATCGGGGGAGACTCCGGGCAGATGGCAAGCAAGGACGACAGGCAACGGCGACTGCCAATGACAGTGCCGCGACGCTAACCCAATTCAAGCGGGCGACCCATCAGGGTTTGTGCAGTGCAAGTTGTGCGCCACGGGTTGTGGGTCATGCGGGTCGATCGGCCACTTGGGCCGCATCACCTTGCTGTAGCTCAACAGCCGCAGGTCCCGCGCTACCGAGCCGGGTGCACTGACATAGAGCACCTGCACCGCCAGCGGCGCAAAAGCAGCACGAAAATGCTGCGACGACTTGAGCACCACCAGCCTTTGCCGCACCAGATCGCAGCCCAGCTGGGTGAACAGGTCAACGCCCATGGCCTGGCTGCGCCGGGTGATCAGCACGATCTGGATGCCTTGCGCCTCGACCAGCGCGCAGTCGCCCAGCGGCACGGTCGAGCCCGCCAAGCCACTCATGCGCATGTCGGGCACCAGGGCCTTGATGGTGCAGTCCAGGTCGATCGGCTCGCCCGACTGGGCGCTGACCTTGCCACCCAGGCGCAGCATCAGGCGGGCACCCACGCCGGCGTCGAACGCGATGCGCACGGCGCCGGGGTCCCACAGCGGGCCGAGCGCAGCGTTGCCGATGCCACGCTCGACAAGCCGGCGCAGCACAAAGGTCGAATCCCCGGCGGCGCCACCGCCGGGGTTGTCGGCACTGTCGGCGATGACCACCAGGCCAGGCCCGGCGGCCAGCGCCTGGTCGAGCGCGCCGTCGATGTCCAGCCAGGGTGTCTCCAGTGTTTCGCGCAGTGCCACCAACTCGGTCGCCAGGCGCAGCGCCAGCGCGTCGCCAATCGCCCGCGCCGCAACGATACCGGCCGGTTTGCCGTCGCTGTAAACCAGCATCTGGGTGCCCATGTCGGGCACATCACCCCACGGGAATCCGTGCGTGACCGAGATCGACAGTACGCCGCCGGTGCCCTCCAGCGCCTGCAGCCGCGCCACAAAACCTTGCGCCGGCTCGCGCGTGGTGTGCAGCACCGCCACCATGCCGCAATCCACCACCGAGGCCACCGGCAGGACGCGGCCGGCAACCTGGGCCGCGCACAGGTCCACCAGCTCAAACGCACGCGCCAGCACGTCGGTGTGCGGGTACTGCTTGAAGCTGATCAGCAGGTCGGCATGGGCCACCATCGCAGCGCTGAGGTGGTTGTGCGGGTCCAGCTCGGCGCCCACCACCACCGCCGGCCCGACGATCTGCCGCACCCGGGCCAGCAGGTCACCTTCGCAGTCGTCGTAGCCGTCAGCCACCATCGCGCCGTGCAAGCCCAGCAGCACCATATCGACCGGCAGGGCAGCGCGCAGGTCGGCCAGCAGCTCGTCGCGCAAGGTCTCAAAAGCCAGCCGGGTGGTGATGCCGCTGGGCTGGGCGCCGGCCACCAGCCCTTCGACCAGCTGCCAGCCGTGTTCGCGGGCCCGCTGGCGCGCCGCCCACAGCGGCCCGGCAAACAGCGAGGGCGCATCAGGGTAGGTGCCGGCCGGAAAGTAGCCGTCCTGGTGGAACGAGGCCAGCCCGGTGGGCATCGGCGCGAAGGTGTTGGTTTCGGTGGCGAGGCTGGCGGTGAAGGCGCGCATGGGGTTCGGGGCAGGTCGGTTGGCTGTGACGTGGGCTTGGCAAGCCCGTGGTGACGGGCGGCTTGGTCGCTGCCTTGCAGGCGGATGCAGTGCGTCAGGCTCACGGTAGCCCAGCCACCGGCAGCGGGTCAATCCGCGCCTCACCCACCCGTAGCGGCAGCCGCGGCCCTGGCCTCGCAAGCTCGCCGGTGACCCAACTGGACACAAGGTCATGTTGGAAATTAAATTGTGCACAATTTAATTGTCCACTACATTTACGCCCATGCCCACCCTGCAGATCCCCCAACCCCCCAGCGCGGATGCCGGCAACTGGCTGGCGCTGGACCACCAACTTTGTTTTGCGCTGTATGCCGCGTCGCTGGCCATGACCAAGGCCTACAAGCCGCTGCTGGCACCGCTGGGCCTGACCTACCCGCAATACCTGGCGATGCTGGTGCTGTGGCAGCAAGACGGCATCACCGTCTCGCAGTTGGGTGAACGCCTGACACTCGACTCGGGCACGCTCACGCCCTTGCTCAAACGCCTGGCGGCACTGGGCTTGCTGCAACGCTTGCGTGACGCCAGCGACGAGCGGCGTGTGCTGCTGCGCCTGACCGAGCCCGGCCGTGCGCTCAAGGTCCAGGCTCTGGCCGTGCCCCAGGCGATTGCCTGCGCCACCGCCTGCGATCTGCAGCAAATTGCTGCGCTGGCGGCCCAGCTCACCACACTGCGCGGCCAGCTCAACGCCGCGCTCAGACCGGCCGCACGCGAACCGGCTGCACGCCAGCCGGCTGCACTTCCCTCGGCCGCACTTCACCCGGCTGCCGCCCCCGGCAGCCCACCGCCCCGCCCGTGATCCGGGCTTTTCCCCACTGCAACCCAAAGGACGCTTCACCATGGCACTCGACAAAGTTCTCTACACCGCCACCGCCACCGCCACCGGCGGGCGCACCGGCACCGCGCAGTCGTCAGACGGCGCACTCAAGCTCGACCTGTCGACCCCGCGCGAGCTGGGTGGCGCGGGCGGCACAGGCACCAACCCCGAGCAGATGTTTGCCGCCGGCTACGGCGCCTGCTTCATCGGCGCGATGAAGGCGGTGGGCGCCGGCATGAAGATCAAAGTGCCGGATGACGTCAGCATCACGGCCACCGTAGGCATCGGCCCGATCACCGGCGGCTTCGGCATCCAGGTGGCGATGGCCATCACCCTGCCCGGCTTCGAGCGCGAAGCCGCCGAGGCGCTGGTGGCCGCTGCGCACAAGGTGTGCCCGTACTCCAACGCCACCCGCGGCAACATCGATGTGGTGCTGACGGTGGTGTGAGCCGTTCGGCCCCTGCCTGACGCCCCCCTTGTTTAGGGTAGGTGTCACGGGGCCGTCACAGTAGGCCTCTAGCGTGCGGTGACTTTTTTCACCACACCGGGGATCACCGACATGCGCTTTTCAATTCGTGCCATCGCGGCCGCCACCTTGTTGGCTGCTGGCACCGCCGCCATCGCCACGCCCAGCTTCGTCAACGGCCTGGCGCTGGATGGCGGCCTGCTTGACCTGTCAGCGGGCAGCGATTTCGACCGCCGCGTCGGCTACTTTTCAGACATCTACTACGACCCGAACGCGAAAGCCTGGTGGGGCCTGTCAGACCGCGGCCCCGGCGGCGGCACGCTGCCCTACAGCACCCGGGCGCAACGCTTTACGCTGGATGTCGATCAAACCAGCGGCGCGATCAGCAACTTCAAGGTCGTCGAGACGGTGATCTTCAAGAGCGGCGGCCTGCCCCTCACTGGCCTGGCGCCCACCCCGAGCAACACCCTGGGCCTGGCGTTCGACCCCGAAGGTTTTGTCGTCAACCCGAAGACCGGCACTTTGCTGGTGTCGGACGAGTACGGCCCGGCGGTGCGTGAGTTCAGCCGCAGCGGCGAGCTGATCCGCACCTACACCACGCCGGCCAACCTGGTGCCGCGCAACGCCGCCAGCGGCGTGGCCAACTTTGCCGGCGACACCGGCAACACCGCGGGCAAACGCAACAACCGCGGCATGGAAGGCCTGGCCATCAGCCCGGACGGCAAATTTGCCTTCGGCATGCTGCAAAGCGCGATGCTCGATGAAGGCGGCAGCAACGGCGCGGTCAACCGCATCGTCAAGTTCGACACCACCACCGGCACCGCCGTGGCGCAGTACGCCTATGCCATGAAGCGCTCGGGCCAGGGCCAGGGCATCTCGGCGCTGGTGGCGATCAACGACCATGAGTTCTACGTGATCGAGCGCAACAACCGTGGCGTGGGCGTGGGTGCCGCATTCGCCACCGCCGACAAGGAGGTCTACCGCATCGACCTTGCCGGCGCCACCGATGTCAGTGCGATCGATCTCGATTCGGGTGCGGCCTTTACTGCCGTGCAGAAATCAGCCCAGGTGCTGGATCTGGACGCCAACACCCTGGCCGCGCTGGGCAACAAGTCGCCCGAAAAGTGGGAAGGCCTGGCGATCGGGCCGAAGCTGGCCAACGGCAACTACCTGCTGCTGGCCGGCACCGACAACGACTACAGCGTGACGCAGAACGGCAGCGGCACGCAGTTCGACGTGTTCTTCCGCTTCAGCGATGCCGACCCCTACGCCGGCAGCATCCAGTGCCCGCTGGGCCAGTTGACCGGCTGCACCGGCGCGGCCAGCAGCGTGCCGGGTGACGGCAGCTACCGGCTGCTGCCAGGCGTGTTGCACGCCTATACCGTCAGCGCTGCCGAACTGGGCAGCTACACCGCGCCGGTGCCCGAGCCCGGTACCTGGGCGCTGATGTTGGGCGGCCTGCTGGCCGTGGGCGCGGTCAGCCGCCGCCGCGCGCGCTGAGCAGCAGGCACAGCAGCAACTCAAGCCGGGCCTGCCACGGTGTCATTGCCGCGGCCGGGCCGGCATTGGCGCCCACCAGCGCGCCCTCGGCACAGCGGGTGGTGCGCCAGACGGTGACGCCGGCGGCCTGCGCGTCGGCCAGGGCGTCGTCCAAAGCCAGGTGCACCCTGCCGTTGCCGGTGGCCGCCACCACCAGGCCCTGCACGCCGGCAGCCACCAATGCGCGCACCGCCTCACCGCGGGCGCCAGCATGGCTGGTGATGATCTCCACCCAGGGCCAGCCGGCCACGCCACCCGATAAAACGCCTGCGCCCAGCGGCGTGCCCGCTGGCCAATCGCGGAAACGGCGCAGCACGCCCTCCTCCACCACGCCCAGCGGCCCGGCCTCACCCGAGCCAAAGGCATCGGGCCGGTAGGGATGCACCTTGCGCACCGCGCCGGCGGCATGCACCCGGCCGGCCAGCACCGCCACCACGCCGCGGGCGCCGGGCGTGCGGGCCACCGCCAGCGCGTCCAGCAGGTTTTGCGGGCCATCGGCCGCCAGCGCCGTGGCCGGGCGCATGGCCGCCACCAGCACCACCGGCTTGGCCGGCGCCAGCACCCGCTGCAGCAGCCAGGCGGTCTCTTCCAGCGTGTCGGTGCCGTGGGTGATGAGCACGCCCAAAACAGACGGTCGCGCCAGGTGGTGCGACACCCGCGCCGCCAGGCGCTGCCAGGTGGCGTTGTCCATGTCCTTGCTGTCGAGCTGGGCCAGCTGCTCGGCCTCCAGACCGGTGCCCCCTTGCGCCGGCAGGGCGTGCAACAGGTCGGCCACGCTGCGCTGCGCAGCGGTGTAGCCGACGTTGTCCATGGCCGACGCCGCGGTGCCCGCAATGGTGCCGCCGGTGCCCAGGATGACGACGCTGCTGGGCAGCTCATTTGGCAAAGAGCTTGGCAAAGTGCTTGGCATATCGGGCCTGTCTGGATAAAAATACAGTGACTGGATAAAACGTCAGGAAACGCCATGGACATGGATTCTGAAATCAGCCCCAAGCTCACCGCCCGCCAGCAGCAGATCCTCGATCTGGTGCAGACCGCTATCGAGCGTACCGGCGCGCCGCCCACGCGCGCAGAGATTGCCACCGAACTCGGCTTCAAATCCGCCAACGCGGCTGAAGAACACCTGCAGGCGCTGGCCCGCAAGGGTGTGCTCGAGTTGGTGGGGGGCACCTCGCGCGGCATCCGCTTGCGCACGTCCACGCTGCGTGCCCTGCATGAATCCCGCAACAAACAATTCTCTGTGCCGATGCCGGGCCTGAACCAGCTGACGCTGCCGCTGGTGGGCCGGGTGGCTGCGGGCAGCCCGATCCTGGCACAAGAGCACATCGACAAGACCTTTACGGTCGAGGCCTCGCTGTTTGCCGCCAAGCCCGACTACCTGCTGCGGGTGCGCGGCATGAGCATGCAGGGCGCCGGCATCCTGGACGGTGACCTGCTGGCGGTGCAAAAAACCAAGGACGCCCGCAACGGCCAGATCGTGGTGGCGCGGCTGGGTGACGAGGTCACCGTCAAGCGGCTGCGCTTCACCCGGCAGGCCGGCCAGCCCGACGGCATCGAACTGTTGCCCGAGAACCCGGATTTCCAGCCCATCGTGGTCAGCCCCGACGACGCGTTTGAGCTCGAAGGCATCGCCGTCGGGCTGATCCGCAGCACCCCGCTGATGTAGCCATGGGCGCGCTTCAACCTGACAACAGCCGCCGCGCCGGCCCTGTCGCGTCCGTCAAGGCACCCAAGGCCAGTTCGGCGGCCGCTTGCCAGCGGCTGGAGCAACTGCCCAACATCGGCCCGGCGATGGCTGGCGATCTGCGGGCGCTGGGCATCACCCACCCCAGCGAGTTGGCGCACCGCGATGCGTTTTCGCTCTACCAGGCGCTGTGTGCGAACAGTGGCAAGCGCCAAGACCCTTGCGTGCTCGACACCTTCATGGCCGCCACCGACTTCATGCGCGGCGCCGCACCGGCGCCGTGGTGGGCCTACACCGCGCAGCGCAAGCAGCTCTACGGCGCGGTTTGATGCAAGGCGCCGGGCGGCCACCTCGCGCTGCGCTCCGGTGAAACCTACCGCGGGGCGGGCTGCACCAGCAGCGTCTTGGCCGGCGCATTGGCCGCCGGCCACAGCGGCACACCGTCCACCGCCACCCAGCGTGCACTGAAATTGCGAAACAGCGGCGACCATGGCACGCCGCTCTGCCCGGTGCTGTGGATGATGCGCGACTGCGCGGGGTCACCCAGGTCGTAGCGACCGCGCAGGCTGGGGCCATGCTCGTCCAGGTAGTACTCGCCGGTGGTGGCGTCGGCTTTCAGGCTGACCCGGCTGACATTGACGGTGTAGCCGTCGCCACCCACCGGCGCGCGTTGCTCGAACCAGCGCGCCAGCGGTTTGACGCGTGAAAACGGCCGGTGCTCGGACCGCGCCTGGTGCGCCCGGCCCCACTGCCAGGCCGCTACGTCAGCGCCTTGCAGCACCTGCAACTCGTCCAGCGCGGCGGTCAGCGCGCGGTTGACCTGGTCATTGCAGGTCTCGATTGCCGGCGTCGTCTTGTCGTCGCACCACCAGGCGTCGTCGCGCGCCAGCACACCCTCGATCGCGTCGAAGTAACCGCGCTGGCCCAGCAGCCGGTCGTAAAGCGGCGCGCCCATCTTGTCGGTCAGCACCTGTTGCGACAGGTGGCGGTGCCAGGCCCAAAAGATCAGCGGTGCGGCCTTGTCGGCGGCCATGGTGCCGTCGAAGCCGGCCAGTTGCTGCTGCGCCGCGGCCGCCAGCGGGTGCGCCGATCGGGCCTGCTGCAGGCGCGGCAGCAGGCGCGCGGCGGCCAGCGACTTGACGTCCGCGTGCATGCGCCGCAGGTCGTCCAGGCTGTGCTTGGGTGCGGCATCGATCATCTGCGTTATGCGCTGGAAGCGGAACGGCTGGGCCCAGTGGCTGCTGATGAAGTGCGGATAGTCGGGTGGCGTGATCTTCTGGTTGGCGGTGGCGATGAAGCCGCTTGCCGGGTCACGCACCTGCGGCAGCACGTCCAGCGGCAGATAACCTGCCCAGTCGTAGCGGGGATCCCAGCCGGGGGCCGGCGCCAGGCCGCTCAAGTCGTTGTCGGGCTTGCGCACGGGCACCCGGCCGGGTGAGATCAAGGCGATGTGGCCGGCGTCATCGGCCACGATCATGTTCTGCTGCGGCACCTGCCAGCGGGCAGTGGCCCGCACAAAGGCCTCGACCGAGTCGGCGCTGTTCATCGCCAGCGTGGTGGCGACGATGTCGTTGTCGATGTCCAGCCCGGTCCAGCGCAGTGCGATGGCATAGGCCGCACCGGCCTTGACGGCGACGCCGCCCAGACCGCCGCCCACGCCGCCGCCCACGCCGCCGCCCAAAATACCGCCACCTGCGTCATCGCCCAGCCCGGCCACCGCCGCGTCCGAGATCACCGGGCCGTGGCGGGTGCTGCGCACCGTCATCGTGATGTCGGCACCGCCCTTGACCTTGATGATCTCCTGCCGGGTCTCGAAGCGGGCCCAGCCGTCAGGCGTCTGGTACTGGCCCGGGTCATCGGGCTTGATGCGCTCGAGGTAGGTGTCCTGCACGTCGGGGCCGGTGTTGGTCAGGCCCCAGGCGACATGGGCGTTCTGCCCCATCACCACGCCCGGCAGGCCGGGCAGCGTGGCGCCGGCGATCTTCAGGCCCGGTGCCTCCAGCCGGGCGAAGTACCACAGCGCCGGGCTTGACAGCTTGAGGTGCGGATCGCTGGCCAGCAGCGGCTTGCCGGTTGTGCTGCGGCTGCCGGCCAGCACCCAGGCGTTGGAGCCGACACCCTCGACCCCGCTCTCGGGCGCGGCGGCCAGCAGGCGGGTCAGCGCCCCCTCGCTGGTCGCCTGCTGCCGGTCCAGATTGAGTCCGCGGTAGAAGGCGGCGTAGTCCATCGACGGCGTCGTTGCGTCACCCGGGTACGGCGGCATCAGCTGGTCGATGCGCTCCTTGGGAAGTTTGAGGGCCAGGCGCAGGCGGACCAGCTCGGTTTGCCAGTTGCCACCCAGGTCCCAGGCCATCATGATCGCCCAGGACAGGCTGTCCTCGGGCGTCCAGGGCTCGGGCTGCAGGCCCAGGATCAGGAACTCGGGCGGCCTGGCCCGCAGCGTGGTGATCACCGCATTGACACCGTCGGCATAGGCCTGCAGCAGCGCACGGGACGGCGCCGGCAGTTGCGCCCACTGCGCCGCCGCGGTGCGCCGCACCCCCAACACGCGCAAGAAGCGGTCGGTGTCCGCCGCCCCCTCACCAAAGGCCTCGGCCAACCGGCCGGCACCGATGCGGCGGTGCGTCTCCATCTGCCACAGCCGGTCCTGCGCGTGGGCCACACCCAATCCGTAGGCTGCGTCTTGCACGCTGGCCGCCTGGATGGTGGGGATGCCGTGTTCGTCGCGCGCTATGCGCAGTTCGGCCTGTCCGCCCGGCAACACCAGCGTGCCCTCGGTCTGCGGCAGCACCCGCTGGGCGTAAAACCAGGCCACCAGCGCGACCACCACGGCCAGCAGCAGCAAGGTGGTGAGCACACGACGGGTCCATTTGCCAAGCATGGTGTTCTCCGGGCCGCAAGCGGCGAGTTGTTCAGGTGGGCGAGCCTACCAGCGACAGCCGGGCCGGCCGTCGGCCCACCGGCGCTGACACCCGACCTGAGCGACCGGCCCAGCGCTGAAGTGGCAGCAAATCCGCCGCTGTTCGCGCATTCGACGCGCTGACGCGCGCCGAACAATGGCCTTTAGTTTGCTCAATCTGTTGCCGAAATTACATCCATGAACCCGCACAACGCCTCGTTGCCCTCTTGGATGTTCCGGTTGGTGACACGCCGCTCTTCGGCGCTGTCCAGCAGCCTGATGCATTCCCGCGTGGAGGTCTGCCCGCCTGAACTGTTTCCGTCGTCCCTGAGTTGGGAGGGCCGCCTCAAGCGTCTGGGCAACCGCCTGCTCAGCCGGGTATCACCCTGGCTGCCGGCGCCGGCCCGGCCGGTGAACCGGCTGGCGCTGGTCAAGCGCGAGTTCCAGGACAGCCTGGCTGACCTGGAGCTTGGCCCGGCGCTGGCCCTGCTGGACCAGATCGACCGCGCCCGCTCTTTGCGCGAGCTGTGGCATTTGCGCTCACCGGTCTACGGCGTGGTGGCGGTGGCCCACACCCAGTCGGTGGCCGAACACCGGCTGGCCCGCCTGAACCGGCATTTTCCGGTGCGCGCACCGCGCACCAGCGCGGCGCCGCTGCACCCATGAACCCATCGCTGCGCGCCGCACCGCCCCGGCACTACATCAGCCCAGCGCCCGCCGCGCCCATCCTGCCCGGCCCGGGACTGCCACAAGACCGCCATGCGCGGATCGCCGCGCGACGTTGTTTTGTCGAGATGAAACACCGCTTCATGGCCGCGGTGCACACCTTGGACGGCCTGCGCGGCGACTGGCTGCGCCACCAGGTGCGCCACGCCCAAGAGCCTGTCGACCTGTGGCTGCTGCGGGGTGCGGTATTTGCCGCGCTGGGCCTGCGCGACGAGACCACTCGCCGCACCCGCGACGAGTTGCACCGGGTGCTGGACAGTGTGTTCCCCGACAACGGCGAACTGCTGCCTTACGGCCTGCCGCTGTAGGCCCGGCAAGCCGGTCCAGGGTTGCCCAGCGGCTCGTCAGCCCGCGGCCAGAAAATCGGCCTTGCCCAGTTCCACGCCGGCGTGACGCAGCAGCGCGTAAGCCATGCTGATGTGGAAGAAAAAATTGGGCAGCGCCCAGTGCTTCATGAAAACTTCGCCAGTGAAGTGCAGCGCGTCACGGTTGCGCATCGGGATCGTGACCTCGCGCGCTTCGCTGGCGTCGATCGAGGCGGCAGGCACCGAGACGACGTAGTCCAGCGTCTTCTGCACCCGGGCACGCAAGTCGGCAAATGTGGCCTCGTTGTCCTCGAACTTGGGCGCCTCCACGCCGGCCAGGCGGGCCACGCAGCCTTTGGCGGCGTCGCTGGCGATGCGGATCTGCGACACCAACGGCAGCATGTCGGGCGCCAGACGCAGCTGCAAGTAGTTGGCCGTGTCGAACTTGCGGGCCGCAGCATGGACTTCGGCCTTGTCCAGCCAGGTCAGCACGGCGCCGAGCTGGCGCTGGAATACGGGCACGCTGGCCGAGTACATGGAAATGGTCATGGTGTCTTTCGGGGGGCGGGATGCTGAGTCGAGCCGCATGCTAGCGCCGGCGTCCCCTGCCTGCAGGACACGGCACAATCCCGTGTCACACCATGAACATCATCATCCTCGACGACTACCAGGACGCCGTGCGCAAGCTGCGTTGCGCAGCACGGCTGGAGCCCTACAACGCCAAGGTCTTCACCAACACGGTCAAGGGCATCGGCCAACTGGCGGTGCGCCTGCGCGACGCCGAAGTGCTGGTGCTGATCCGCGAGCGCACCCAGTTCCCGCGGGCGCTGCTCGAAAAACTGCCCAAACTGCGCCTGCTCGTGCAGACCGGCAAGGTCGGCCCGCACATCGATGTGGACACCTGCACCCGGCTGGGCATTGCTGTGGCCGACGGCACCGGCTCGCCGGTGGCCGCGGCCGAGCTGACCTGGGCGCTGATCATGGCCGCCATGCGGCGCCTGCCGCAGTACATCGGCAACCTCAAGCACGGCGCCTGGCAGCAAAGCGGGCTCAAGGCCGCGTCGATGCCACCCAACTTCGGGCTGGGCATGGTGCTGCGGGGCCGTTCGCTGGGCATCTGGGGCTACGGCAAGATCGGCGCCATGGTGGCGGGTTACGGCCGGGCCTTCGGCATGCAGGTGCAGGTCTGGGGCAGCGAGGCCTCACGCGCCAGGGCCGTGGCAGACGGCCATAACGCGGCCACCGACTGCGAATCGTTTTTTGAGCAATGCGATGTGCTGTCGGTGCACCTGCGGCTGAACGACGTGACGCGCGGCATCATCAAGCTCGAGGACCTGGCGCGCATGAAACCCACCGCGCTGTTTGTCAACACCTCACGGGCCGAGCTGGTCGAGGACAACGCCCTGGTCTCTGCACTGAACAAGGGCCGACCGGGTCTGGCCGCGATCGACGTGTTCGAGGCTGAACCCATCCTGCAGGGCCACCCCCTGCTGCGGCTGGAAAACGCGATCTGCACCCCGCATATCGGCTATGTCGAGCAAGACAGCTACGAGCTTTACTTCGGCTCGGCGTTCGACAACGTCATCAACTTCATCCACAACGAGCCCAGCAACATCGTCAACCCGGACGCGCTCAAGGTGATCCGTTGACCCTGGCGGCGCCCGGGACTCCGGGCGCTGCACGCTGGTCGCTGCTGTTTGGCAACTTCGCGGTGGGCTGCGGCGTGATGGTGGTGGTGGGCACGCTCAATGACCTCGGCCGCTCGCTGAAGGTCAGCGTCGCGGTGGCGGGGCAGCTGGTGGCCGTGGCCGCCGTGGTGCTGGCCCTGGGCGCACCGCTGCTGGCCGCAGTGGTGGCCGGGGTCGACCGGCGCCGCTTGCTGACACTGTCGCTGCTGTGGTTCGGCATCGGCCACGCGCTGTCGGCGCTGATGCCCAGCTATAGCGCGCTGCTGCCGGTGCGGGTGTTGTCGGTGCTGGGCGCGGCGGTGTTCACGCCGCAGGCGGCAGCGGCAGTGAGCTTCATGGCGCCGCCCGAGCAGCGCGGCCGCGCGATCACTTTCATCTTTCTGGGCTGGTCGTTGGCTTCGGTGCTGGGCATGCCGGCCTCGGCCTGGGTGGGCGAGGTGTTCGGTTGGCGCTGGGCCTTTGTCGGTGTGGGCTTGCTGGCCATCGGTGGCGCGGCCTGGGTCTGGCGCACCGTGCCCGACGGCCTGCGGCCTGAGCGCTGGGGGCGTCGGCGGCCGAGGTCAGCGGCTTGTTCCTGTGGTTCGGCGCCATCGGCGTGGCCGGCAATGTGCTGGTCTCGCGCCACATCGACCGGCTGGGCGCGCCGCGCGCGGTGGCGCTGATGCTGGGCTACATGGCGGTTTCGTTGTTGCTGTGGCCGCTGGCCACCAGCCTGCCGCTGATGGCGCTGGTGATCGCACCCTGGGCGCTGGGCTGTTTTGCGTCCAACTCGGCCCAGCAGGCCCGGCTGGGCCTGGCCGCACCGGCCCTGGCACCGGCGCTGATTGCGCTGAACTCGTCGGCGATGTACACCGGCCAGGCGCTGGGCGCGACCGGCGGCGGGGCGATGGTGGCGCAAAGCGGCTGTGCCAGCCTGCACTGGGTCGGGCTGGCCTGGATGCTGGCAGCGCCGGGGCTGAGCGCCTGGGCGGCGCGCCGAATGCACTGGGCCACAGCGCATGGCTGACGACACGCCCGCGTCCCTGCAGACAGCAGCCCCGGACGCGGCTACCGCCGGCTCAGCCGCCGACACCCTGCGCCGGCCCGCCTCTTGCACCGAGCTGTTCCGCGTCTTCACCCGCTTGGCGTTGCAGGGTTTTGGTGGTGTGCTGCCGGTCGCGCATCACGCCTTGGTGGAGCGCGAGCGCTGGCTCAGCCCACAGCAGTTTGTCGAGTTGTTGACCGTCGGTCAGGTGCTGCCGGGGCCCAACATCATCAACATCTCGATCATCCTGGGTGACCGCTTTTTTGGCTGGCGCGGTGCCGTGGCTGCCACCGCCGGCTTGCTGTCCTTGCCGCTGTTCATCGTGCTGACGCTGGCGCTGGTCTATCAGCGGTTTGCCGACTTGCCCGCGGTGGCTGGCGCGCTGCGCGGCATGGGCGCGGTGGCGGCGGGGCTGATCATCGCCACCGCCGTCAAGCTGTCACGCACCCTCAAGGACAACCCGATGGGCCGGCCGGCGTGCTACACGCTGGCTGCGGCCACCTGGGTCGGGGTGGGCTTCCTGCGCTGGCCGATGGTGTGGGTGGTGTTGGGGCTGGGCAGCGTGGGCGTGGCGCTGGCCACTTGGCGCATCGGCGGGGTTCCGCCGGCCCCGCCGTCCCCACCCCCAAAACTGCCGGGCTCGCCAGGGCCGACACCATGATCGCCCCCGACCTGCTGACCCTGCACGGCCTGGCCTGGACCGACCTGCTGCAGCTGTGGCTGCACTTCATGCTGTTGTCGATGCTTGCGGTGGGCGGCGCAATCACCACGCTGCCAGACATGCAGCGCTACCTGGTCAACCAGCAGGGCTGGATGAGCGCCGCCGACTTCACCACCAGCGTGGCCATTGCCCAGGCGGCGCCGGGGCCCAACATCCTGTTCGTCGCGCTGATGGGCTGGCATGTGGCCGGCCTGGGCGGGCTGGTCGCAGCGATGGTCGGCATCATGGGGCCTTCATCCATCGTTGCACTGGGGGTGGGCCGCTACCGCCAGCGCCGTGCCGACTCACGCGCCATGCGCGCCTTCACTGCCGGGCTGACCCCGCTGACGCTGGGCCTGCTGCTGTCCACCGGCTGGGTGCTGACCGACCCCACCCGCCACCAGCCGGCGGCCGTGGCGCTGGTGCTGGTCACGGTGACCGTTGCGGCCAGCAGCAAACTCAGCCCGATGTGGCTGATCGCGCTGGGCGCCGTGGTCGGGGCGCTGGCGTCGGCTTGACGGCGCAGCCGGTTGAACAGCGCACAAACCATGCCCATCCTTGCCGGCATCCACGACTGGCAGCTGTTCATCGTGGCCGGGCTGCTGCTGAACCTGACCCCGGGCGCGGATATGGCGCTGGTGCTGCGCTGCAGCGCGGGCCAGGGCTTCAAGGCCGGTGCCGCAGCGGCACTGGGCGTGGGCGCCGGCTGTGGCGTGCATATCGCGCTGGCGGCGCTGGGCTTCGGCGCACTGCTGGCTGGATCGCCGCTGGCTTTTGGACTGCTGCGATGGGCCGGCGCGGCTTACCTGGTCTGGCTGGGCTGGGACCTGATCCGGCCGCGGGGCAGCAGCGGCCGGGCCGACCGCAACGGCGCGCTGTCGGCGTCGCCGCTTGGGCGGGCGACGCTTGCCGTCCCCTGGCGGCGGCTGTTTGGCCAGGGCTTTCTGACCAACGCGCTGAACCCCAAGGTGGCGATGTTCTTCCTGGCGTTTGTGCCGCAGTTCATCGCCGCCGATGCACCCCACAAGTCAGGAGCCTTCCTGCTGCTGGGTGTGGTGTTTGTGGTCAACGCCACCGCGGTGAACCTGGCGCTGGCCTGGGCCGCTGCGGCCCTGCGCCGGCGCCTGGGCGCCCATCCCGCGCGGCAGCCGGCCGTGCTGGCCGCCGGGCGGTGGTTGAACCGGGGTGTGGGCGCGCTGTTCGTCGCGCTGGGCCTGCGGCTGGCATTGGGTGACCCGCTGCGCTGACAGCCTGGGCGGCCGCGCCGCGCCGGGTTTTGCCGTCAAGCCGGCGTCGGCAGCAAGCGCTGCACCAGCGGGTGCAACACCTTTTTTTCGGTGGCGATGGCAAAAAAATGCTCCTCCACCGCACCACAAGGTGCCAGGCGCTGCAGATCAAAGCGCGCACTGAGCTTGTCGTCGATCAGCTCGGCGGCAGGAAACAGGCCCATGCCCGCCGCGCCGAACGTGACGAGCAGGGCGCTGTCCTCGAACTCCCCCACCACCCGGGGCACGACGCCGATACGCTCGAACCACTGGTCGATGCGGCCACGCACCGCGGCATGCGCGGTGGGCAGCAGCACCGGCACATCGGCCAGGCTCTGCGGAAACCCGTCGCGCGCCGCGTCCACCTGCGCGGGCGTGCCGTACCAGGCCAACGGCGAGGCACCGAGCGGGTGGCTGTACAGCCGCAGGTTGCGGTTGGGCGGTGCGGCACGGTCTGCCAGCACCACGTCCAGACGGTGCAGCGCCAGGTCGGCGAGCAAACCATCGAACTCATCCTCGTGGCACAGCAGCCGCAGGCCCGGCGTTTCGATCACCGGCTGCAGCAAGCGCCGCACCGCCAGTTTGGGCAAACCGTCCGAGATGCCCACAGCCAGCCGCACGCCGGGTGTGGCGGCCGCGTCGCGCACGACGCCCGAAAGCTGCTCGCCCAGCGCAAAGATCTGGTCGGCCTGGCGCATCGCCGCCAGACCGGCGTCGGTCAGCGCCAGGCCCCGGCCGGCCGGCTTGAGCAAGGCATGGCCGAGTGACTGCTCGAGCTCGCGCACCTGGGTGCTGACGGTTTGTACCGCCATGCCCAGACGGGCGGCGGCACGCGCCATGCCGCCCTCTTTGGCCACGACCCAGAAGTAGTAGAGATGGCGGTAGTTGAAGTCCAGGCTCATGACGGCTCTATTGCTCATGTTTATACGAACACTTAATCATTAATTGTCTGCTTTTTCAGAATTCATGTCGCACCTATTCTGCAGCCACACCTCAACCCCGGAGTCCGCCATGCAAGTGCTTTTTGAATCCCGTGATCCCGAAGCCGCCCAATTGCGCGAGCTGGCGGTCAAGCGGCTGCAGTTTGTGCTGCGGCGCTTGCACAGCCTGGTGCCACGGGCGCGGGTACGGCTGTCGGATGTCAACGGGCCCCGCGGCGGGCTTGACAAGCGCTGCCAGGTCGAGCTCAACACCGAGGGCGCCGGCACGGTGGTGATCACCGCGCTGGCACGCGATTGGCGCACGGCACTGGACAGTGCCATGGCGCGGGCCGCCCGGTCGCTGGCACACAACTGGCAGCGTGGCCAGCGGCCGGCACGACCCAGCCAGCGCGACAGCGGGCAGCCGTCGATGTCGTGATCGGAGGTCCCGCTGTCCCGAACCACCGCCCTGCCCCGTCCGGCGCCGTAACAGCCACACGCCGATCCATTTTGCCCTTTCGATAACCGGAGTCCGATCCATGAACACCCGCCCTAGCCCTGCCAGCCAAGCCCCCGCCATCACGTTCCCGCTGGCAGGCGCCCACACCGCCGCGGATGTCGGCCAAGCCCAGACGCAGCGCGTGCTGCGCAACACCTATGCCCTGCTGGCGATGACGCTGCTGTTCAGCGCGGCCGCGGCAACCTTGAGCGTGGCCGCCAAGCTGCCTTCGCCCGGCTTGGTGCTGATGCTGGTGGGTAGCTTCGGCCTGCTGTTTGCGGTGCACAAGCTGCAGAACAGCGGCTGGGCGGTGCCTGCGGTTTTTGCCTTTACCGGCTTCATGGGCTACTCGCTGGGGCCGGTACTGAACAAGACGTTGGCCCTGCCGGGCGGCGCCCAGACCGTGATGCTGGCGCTGGCAGCCACCGGTGTCACCTTCCTGGCGCTTTCGGCCTGGGTGCTTGCGACCCGGCGCGACTTCAGCGCCATGGGCGGCTTCCTGTTTGCGGGCATGGTGGTGGCCTTGCTGGCCGGGCTGGGCGCGGTGTTCCTGCAAATGCCGGCGCTGGGCCTGGCGGTGTCGGCGATGGTGGCCCTGCTGTCGGCCGGGCTGATCCTGTTCGAGACCAGCCGCATCGTCAACGGGGGCGAAACCAACTACGTCCTGGCCACGGTCGGCCTGTACCTGTCGATCTTCAACCTGTTCTCCAGCCTGTTGGCGCTGTTCGGCTTCGGTGGCTCGTCGGACGACTGACACGCCGCGCTCGACCGTGCCCGACAGGGCACGGTCCCGATGGCATCGACTGCGTCAGTCGATCACGCCACCCTCCCCTTGAAAGGCCTGACCCCATGCGCCACTACCCTCTGAACAGCCCCCAAGCCGCCGGCCGCATCGTGGCACTGGCACTGCTGGCCGACGGCCACCTCTGCAAACGGGAGCTCGATGTGCTGGACCAACTCGATGCCCACGGCCAACTGGGCCTGGCTCAGGGCGAACTGCACGCCGTGGTGCACGGTTTCTGCGAGGACCTGCTGGCCACCGCACACGGCAATTGGGGCGCGGCCTTCCAGTTGGACGCCCGCACGCTCAGCCAGCTGCTAAGCGATATCGAAAACCCGGTGCTGCGCCGCAAGGTGCTGGCCCTGTGCACGGCAATCGTCGAAGCCGACCAGCATGTGGCCGACGGTGAGTCCCTCGTGTTGCTGGCTGCGGTCGAACACTGGGGTCTGACCCAGGCAGTGCTGCAAAGGCCTGCCCACGGGCTGATAGCCTGAGCCCCCCGTGTCAACCCCTGACCACCCGAACCGGACCCTGCCTTGGATACCTTGACCGAAGTGCTCAACACCGCCTTTCTAGGCAAGGCGGTCTGGATTTGGCTCTTTTTTGTCGGCGTGGTGGTCAGCTTGCTGGCCCTCGACCTGGGCGTGCTGCACAAGCACGACCGCGAGATCGGCGTTCGCGAGAGCCTGCTGCTGTCAGCCGGCTACATCAGCATCGCCGTGCTGTTCGGCATCTGGGTGTGGTGGTTCATGGGTGCGCAGAGCGGCACCGAGTACTTCACCGGCTTTCTGATCGAAAAATCGCTGTCGATGGACAACGTGTTTGTCATCGCGCTGATCTTCACTTATTTCGCCATCCCCCGCCAATACCAGCACCGGGTACTGTTCTGGGGCATCTTGGGCGTGATCGTGTTGCGGGCACTGATGATCGGCCTGGGGGCTGCGCTGATCACCCACTTCAGCTGGGTGCTCTACCTGTTCGGCGCGTTCCTGGTGGTCACCGGCATCAAGATGTGGGCGGTGGCCGACCACATGCCCGACATCGCCAGCAACCCGGTGCTGCGCTGGTTGCGCAAACGCCTGCGCGTCACATCGGCCCTGCAAGGCAATGCATTTTTCGTACAGTTGCCGGACCCCGCCACCGGCAAGCCCGTGCGCTGGGCCACGCCCTTGTTCCTGACACTGTGCATGGTCGAGATCATCGATCTGGTGTTTGCCGTCGATTCGGTGCCGGCAATCTTTGCGATCACAACCGACCCGTTCATCGTCTACACCAGTAACATCTTCGCCATCCTGGGGCTGCGGGCGCTCTACTTTGCACTGGCCGCGATGATCCACCGATTCAAATACCTGAAATACGCGCTGGCCGCGGTGCTGGTCTTCATCGGGCTGAAGATCTTTTCGGTCGGCCTGATCGGCAAGACACCGCCGGCCGTCTCGCTGGGCGTGACCTTCGGCCTGATCGCCGCCGGCGTCGCCTATTCGCTCTGGCGCACCCGTTCCCCGGCCGCCGCAGCCGGGCTTCCGGCCGGGACAGTCAAACCATGACGCCGCCAGACGGCTGCAGGGATGACACCCCGATTTTTCAGCCCGAGGCCCATCCACGGGTGGCGCCCTTGCACCAGCGGCTGCGCGAGTCTGCAGCCGGTCTGACGCAGGACCGGGTGTCGGTGGCCCAACTCGCCGAGTTGCACGGAGCGGCTGCCCAGGGCACATTGATGGTGCTGCTCGCAGCGCCGTGCATGCTGCCGATGCCGGGTGTGGGCACGGTGCTGGGGCTGGGGTTGGCGATGATGGCCATGGCCATGTGGCGCGGCCAGACAGGTGCCGGGCTGCCGCTTCGGGTTGCCGAGTTCCAGATGTCGGGCCGCTGGGCAAGCCGGGTGCTGGGGTTGCTGGCCCATTTTTACGAACTGGCCAGCAAGCTGGCGCGCAGCCGCCTGCACGGCCTGTCGAGCGCTGGCTTGCAAGGCTGGCTGGCGGCCATGACGGGCGTGATGGCCGTGCTGATCATCCTGCCCATCCCGTTTGGCAATGTGCTGCCGGCCGTGGCGTTGATGCTGCTGGGCCTGGGCTTGGTGTACCGGGATGGCGTGGCCGTGCTGCTGGCCATCGGCACGGCCATCATGGCGCTGCTGTACACCGCCACGTTGGGCCTGGCCGTCTGGGCCTGGGGCATGGCGCCGCTGTTGCAGCAATTGCGGTCGCTTCAGGCCTGATGCCGGACCGCCGCGTTGGCCCGCGCTGTCTAGACCGCCTGGACCGCCCCGCGCCGGTAGACCAGCAAGCGGCCCTTGTATGCCAGCGCACCCGACAGCCGGTTCGGCGGACCGCCGCCCAACCGGTGCTCCTGGCGGTCGAAGCCCAAATCCGCCATTTGCCGGTTGAAGGCGGGCCGGTTGCCGCGGTCCGGATCGACGATCCAGACCTCTACCCCCGCCGCAGCATGCTCGTCGATAAAACCCGCCAGCAGGCTCTGCGTGTCCCGCTCGTACAGCAGGTCGCTGCCGATGATCAGGTCGAAGCAACCGGCTACACGCGGCCCACCACGGCCGGCCGCCGCTGCCGCGCCGGGCTCGGCCGCCGCCGTGGCTGGCACGCCCCATTGGCCATGCCGGTACTTCATCGGCAGCAGGCCGTTGAGCCGCAGGTTCTCGCGCAAGAAGGCGCCCGCCAACGGATGGCAGTCGCTGGCCGTGACGTCCGCGCCGCGCCGGTGCCCCACGAGGCTGGCCAAGGCCAGGCCACAGCCGATCTCTAGGATGCGCTCGCCCGCCCGTACCGGGCGCATCGCCAACCGCGCGGCCAGGTGCGCCGCTGACGGCCACAACATCCCGAACAAGGGCCAGGTGGCCGACGAAATGCCCAGCCGTTCGGCGTCACCCAGCGGGTCGGCAAACTGCTGCCTGTCCAGCAGAGAGCGGATGAACAGGTCGGCCACGCCCGCCACCGCGATGGTTTCTTGTTTGGTCTGGTAGCCGGGCATCGCAGGTCCTGCGAAGCCCTGGCGGGCAGCTTCGAATGGGGGGAAGAACAGGCTCAGTATGGGGCCGCGGGCCGGGA
>JBBQAH010000242.1:0-2163 GCA_038316145.1 Burkholderiales bacterium | reverse complement strand
AGCGTTGCGGCTTCGAGGGCCAGCCGTATCGATTCGGGCAGCGGTGCGTTCATGTCAGTTCTCCACAGGGCTCGTACGCTTGACGCCAAATCCACTGCGTTCTGCTGCGCAGCCCGCTGTGCAGTTGTGGCTTCGCCGCCGTCCGCAAAGCGGACGGTCGTCTAAGGTCGCGGCCTCCAAAGCCAGGCGAATCGATTCAGGCAGCGGTGCATTCATGGCGGCGGACTCCAATCAAACGAAGCAGAAAGTGTAGGAAAAAGCGCCTGCGAAGTCTTTTCTTTGTGTGCCCTTGTCGCGATACTCACGGCAAGAAAGCAGTACAAAAAATGCCCATCCGAGAAAGAAACGCGCCGAAAACCGGAAAACTCGGGAAAACGCTGAGCAGCGCCGCTGACGGCTCCAGCGCTTCGGGTGGCCCGGCGGCCCGCGACGGCGACGACAACCACGGCGACAAACTCGACCGCTACGACGTCGCCATCCTGGACGAGCTGCAGCGCGATGCCCGCCTGTCCAATGCCGAGCTGGCCACCCGCATCGGGCTGTCGGCTGCCCCCACCTGGCGGCGTGTCAAGTGGCTGGAGGCGCAACGCATCATCACCGGCTACCGGGCCGAGATCGACCGCCGCCGCATCGGACTGGGCGCGCTGGCCTTTGTGCGGGTGGATGCCGAGCGCAACAACGCCGACGCCACCCGGGCCCTGGAGGACGCGATCCGTGCCTTGCCCGAGGTGGTGAGCTGCCACTACATCAGCGGCGCCGGCACCTTCGAGTTGCAGGTGCTGACCACCGACCTGGACGCCTATTCACGCTGGGCAATGGACACGCTGTTCAAGCTGCCCAATGTCAAGGACATCCACACCAGTTTTTCACTCGGCGAGGTCAAGGCCGGCGCGGCCTTTCCGCTGGGGCATTTGCGCAGCGCTTGAGCTGCCGCAAACCGGCCGGGCACGGCGCGGCAGCGGGTTGATCCGGACGGGCCTGGCGGCTCCCGGCCTTGATATGGCGCATTTTTATCAGGGCTTGCCGGGAGAGGATGATTGCAGGAGCATCCGACCCATGCAGCGACCTGCCGTGCCAGACCCGTCCCACCCGAGCAAGACCGACCCGGCGGCGCTGCTGGCGCACGCCAGGGTGGTGGCTGAGCTGCGCCGGCCAGGTGCCTGCGCCGGCGCCGCCGACGCGCCCGGCCTGATCGAAACCCATCTGTCCTCGGTGTTGTTGGCCGCAACCCAGGTCTACAAGCTGAAGAAGCCGGTGGTCATGGGCTTTGTCGACTTCTCCACCCTGCTGGCGCGGCGCGAGTCCTGCGAGCAGGAGTTGCGGCTGAACCGCCGCACCGCGCCGCGCTGGTACCTGGCGGTGGTGGCGGTGCGCCAGACCGCCGACGGTGCACGCATCACCGTGCCGGGCGACCCGCTGGCCGCAGGCGCACCGGTAATCGACTGGGCCGTGCAGATGCGCCGTTTCGACGACAGCCAGCGCCTGGATCGGCTGGCGCAACGCGGCGAGCTGACCGGGCCGATGGTCGACCACCTGGCGGCGGTGGTGGCGCGCTTCCATGCCCAGCAGCCGCCCGCGCCGCCGGGTTTTGGCCGCGCCGAGACCACCCGCCATTGGGCCCGCACCAATCTGGCCGAGCTGGCCGCGCTGCTGCCAGCGGGCGTTGCCGGCGTGCCCCACGCCGACCACACGGCCGTGGCCGCCCTGCAGCACTGGACCGAGGCCCGCGGCGCGGCATTGGCCGGCCTGATGGACCTGCGCTGCCGCACCGGCCATGTGCGTGAGGTGCACGGTGATCTGCACCTGGCCAACATCGTCTGGTCCGACGGCGCGCCGGTGCTGTTCGACGCGCTGGAGTTCAACGACACGCTGCGCCACATCGACACCCTGGGCGACCTGGCATTCACTTTCATGGACCTGCAGGCCCAGGGCCTGCCGCGCCTGGCCTGGCGCTTCATCAGCGCCGCGCTCGAGGCCAGTGGCGACTGGGCGGCCCTGCCGCTGCTGGCGTGGTGGGCCGTCTACCGCGCTGCCGTGCGCGCCAAGGTGGCATTGCTGGGGGCCGTGGGCCGCCCGGACGGCGCTGCGCAGCAGGCGGCCGCTTTGCAGGCCCGGCACTACCTGGACGTGGCGATGGGCCTGGCCGGTCTGGCGCCGGCAGCA
>JBBQAH010000579.1:0-7604 GCA_038316145.1 Burkholderiales bacterium | reverse complement strand
ACGGCCACAGGGGGCAAGTCATGTACCGGATATCGCGCCGCGGGAGCAGCCGCAACGATCGCTGAGCGCCATCCCATTCGGAATGGAACGAGCCTCGCATGGTGCGAGGGGAATGCATGGTCGCTCCCTCACGCGTTGGCTCGCTCTTGCCGCCAGCGCCGTCGCCCTTTTCGCGTGTGATTCCGCACCAAGCCGCCCGGAGGCTCTCGAGGCGCTTCGCGCCAGCGCTCCCGGCCTCGACACCACGACGGTGTTCGCACGCGTGTGGCGGGATGGCCCGCCCTGGTTCTCCTGTGCCGAGGTGATCGCCAAGTTCGCGTCCCGGACGGATTCCGCCTCGGTCCGCGATCAGGTGGGCAACTGGAAGCCACTGGTGCTCGCCGGGTGGCTGGTGCTGCGCGACACCTCGAGCGGCATCGTGAGCGATCCAGGTTGGTGCGCGGGGAAGCTGAACGATCCCCCGGCGCGTCTCACGGGTGGGTGGATCCCGATCGTCGCCGACTCCTTTCCGACTCGCGGGCTCCGGCGTGGATGGCGTGTCCCGGTCGGCGTCCGGCGGCTGGCCGTCGTGGCCCAGCCCAGGACCAGCGGCGTTGACTCGGCGACGGTGGAATACGTCGCGACGGTTGCGCCGAACGTGAACGGCGTTGCCGTCGGCGCTGACCGCGACAGTACCTTCGCCGTTGCGGAGCTGCGTCGTCGCGATGGGCGGTGGTGGGTGGTGACGACGAGGTTCCGCGCAGCCATCAGTGCGGTGGTGCCCCTGACGCGATGATCGGTCGACACGTCGACTGGAAAACGTGAGCGCTCGATCGATTGCGTAGCGGACGACGGGATACGCCGTGAAGCTGGGCGTCCCGCCACCCAATGGAATCACTCGGGGTCAACAGCCCGTGGCGCGCCTTGCCGCAAAAGGGTCTGTGTAGAAAGTCACAACACGTGGTCTGGGGAGTCGTTCGTGCCGTGTGCTGTGAGTGTTCGCGCGTCGGGTGGCGTAGGACCCGAAGAGTGAGCGGTGGCGCAGTGCCACTCTTCCGAGGAGGCCCCGTGCCCGCATCCTACCGGATCGATCCACATCGACGACTTGTTCGCGTCCGGGTGTGGGGGACGGTCACCAACGACGACCTGCGCGACCACTATCACCGTCTCGCTGCGGACTCGCGGTTCGAGCCGACGTTCCGGAGCATCGCGGATCTCGACGCGGTGACGCGGTTCGCCGTCGATCCGTGCGTGATCGCGGAGACGGCGTCGTGGTCGATATTCGACGTGGGGACGCGCCGCGCGATCGTCGCCGCGTCGGACGTCGCGCTCGGGCTCTCGCGCATGTTCTCACTGTACGCAGAGGGCGTCGGGCAGAATGTGCGCGTGTTCCGCACGGAGCCCGACGCGTTGTCGTGGCTCAACTCACCAATTCAACTCGGGCAGGAGCCGGATTTTCTCGATAGACACCGCGAGCCACGACTGGAAACGCGAATGCCCTACCACGGCGTGAGCCACGGCAGGGCAATCGAATGCGGGGATGGGCCTGGGTAGAGTTGAACTACCGACCTCACGCTTATCAGGCGTGCGCTCTAACCACCTGAGCTACAGGCCCCACAGGCAGAGCGGAAACTACTCGGCCCGAAGAAGAGCGTCAACGCTCGGCGCCACATCGCGTTACATTCGCGCGACGAGGCGAGCGCAACCCGTTCGACGACCGCGTGGGAGCCGTCTCCGCACTGCTCGCCTCAACTCGCCGAAGCTCGATCGAACGTGAGCGTCATCACGTACTGTATGAAATAGTTGCATCAGTCGAATAGTCCCTCACCTCGAAAATCGTCGCCCAACCGAGGCTGCTAGACTGTAACTATTGACCAATTATGTCTTTACAAAGCTTTCGAGCGACCGCCCATCGGTACCGAGGTCGCTCCAACAATGAACAAATTCATGAAGCAACCGTCATAATCGTACAGTTGCTGGACGGTCAATAGATTGATGTATCGTTTCGACCGGTAATACGTCCTATGCATGTACAGCACGCTCGATGCGGTTCCTGTTCCACGGCATCCGCGTCTCCGACTTCGCCCATTTCCCGCGCCGCCACGTGAATCGCTCCCTCGCGCTGATGCTCCTCATCGTGATCGCTCCGTCGATCGCCGCCCAGACGTCCACCGCGCCCATCGGCGTGACGGCCAAGGTGCAGTCCGCCGTGACGCTGAGCGGCATGGTCCCACTGGACTTCGGCGCCGGCATCGTCCCCGGCTCGCCGGCCACGGTCACCGCTGCCAACGGCGGCAAGATCATGGTCTCCTACAACGTGAACACGCAGGTGTCGCTGCCGAACACGGTGACGCTCACCCGCACGGGTGGCGGCAGCGTGGCGGTCACGCTCAACTGCGCCCAGGCATCCACCGGCACCGCCCCGTCGCCGACCGCTTTCGCGACGGATTGCGCCACCGGCTACGGCGCGACGCTCGTCGGCAACGCGCGCACCGACTGGTGGGTGTACCTCGGCGGCACGATTGCCGGCGCGGCCACGGCGAGCGTTCCGGCGGGCAACTACGCCGGCAGCGCGACGGTCACCGCCACGTACACGACTTTCTAGTAGTCCGCGCCCGGGTCCGGGCGACGCAGGTGCAGGTTCCCTCCCGCAGCATCTCACTCTCTCGACCTTCCAGGAGCACTCCCATGAAGCGCATCATCGTTGGTCTCCTCCTCCTCGCCGCGCCGACGGCCCTGCAGGCCCAGACGTGCACGGCCTCGCCCTGTAATGCGACGGACGTCACCACCAGCCTCACGATCCAGTCGTCGGTGGCTTTCTCGGCCGGCTCGAACCTCGACTTCGGCTCGGTCGCCGGCGGCTCGACGGCGTCGGTGGATGCACAGGGCGCCACGACCTCGACGGGAACGGCGGGCTCGGTGATCCTGAACGCGAACCAGGCAGTGACGGTGACGGCGTCCTTCGCGCAGCTGACCGCGGCGGGCTTCCCGAACCTGACCGTGTCGAACCCGTCGTGCGGCTACTCGTCCACCGCGACGACCAGCACGACGAACACGACGTTCTTCACCTGCAGCACCGGGTACACGAGCGACGCGACCGGCACCACCGGCCTCCGCGTGTGGCTCGGCGGTGACGTCGTGACGCTCGCCTCCACCCCGGCGGGCAACTACGCCGGCACGGCGACGGTCACCGGCACGTATACCGCGTACTAAACTCCTCGCATGCGCACGGCGGGGGCAGCCACTGCCCCCGCCGTCGCATTCGGAGCCTCGATGTCGCCCTCGCGTCAGCACGTACTCCGCCCATCGCGCCCCCGCCTGTGGGCGGCGTTCGTTTCCCTCCTCGCGCTCGCCGCCCCGCTCCACGCGCAGTCCGTGACGCGGGCGCTCACCACCAGTCTCACGGTGGACGCCCCGCTGGCGGGTGCCGCCGAGCAGGACCTGGAGTTCTCGCGCATCCAGCCGGGGACGCCCAAGTCCGTCGCGGCCCAGGCAGCCCAGAGCTGCACGGACGGCTGCCTCGCCGGCCGGTGGCGGTTCCAGAACATCTCGAGCAAGGGGGCCGACAAGCGTGCGAACCTGCAGTGGAGCGTGCTTCCCGACAGCCTCACCGGGCCGGGCGGCGCGAAGCTGGGCATCGCCTACAACGCCCGCGCCTGCGTGTACAACCGCGCCACCAGTACCTCAATCGGGTGCGTGACGCAGGCGTCGGCCACCCAGGGGAGCACGCTCGTGGTGCCGATCAACAAGGTGGCGGGCGCCATCGGCGATCAGAAGCCGGCGCTCGCACGTGACATCTATCTCTGGCTGGGCGGCACCGCGTCGCCCCGCGTGAACCAGCGCGCTGGTCACTATTCGGGCGTCGTCACTGTTTTCTTCTTCTACAACTGACGATGCGCCGAGCCATGGTCCTCCTCGCCCTCGCCATCGCCCTCGTGATTTCGCCGACGGGGGCGCAAGGCCAGAACTTCTCCGCCAACGCGCACGGCGTCGTCACCACGATCGTGAGCATCACGAAGCTGAGCGATCTCGCCTTCGGCGCGACGGCGATCACGCCGGGTGCCGTCACCACGGTGACCCCCGCCAACGGCGCTCGGGTGCGCGTGGACTACAACGAGCCCACCTCGGTCACGACACCGGCCTTCGTGATGCTCACCGGCCCCGCCGGTGCCCAGCTCCGGGTGGACTTCGTGTGCGCCGAGGCGGCGGCCGCCACCAGCCCCACGCCGACGCCCTTCCCCGGACCCTGCGCCGGCGGCTTTGTCCCGCCGCTCACCGGCAGCGTGGGGGGGACACATCACGTGTACATCGGGGGCGCCGTCACCGCGGGGGCCAGCAACGCGGCGCTGGCCGGCAGCTACTCCGGCGGCTTCACCGTCACCGCCACCTTCGTCGTCTACTGATGGCGCGATCCGGACCGGCCCACGGCTCGCGCTCGCGCGGCTCGCTGCTGCTCGCACTGGCCGCCCTCGCGCTGTCGGCGCCGGCGGCACGCGCCCAGTACTCCGTGAGCCAGGTCCAGCCCCTGTCGTTCGGCTACCTCACGCAGGGCCTCACTGAAGTCGTCGCGTACACCGACGTCTTCCGGCGTGGGGACGTGACGATCGACGGCACCGGCATTCCGTGGGTGAAGCTCACCCTGCCCACGTCGCTCTCGGGTCCCAACGGCGCGTCGATCCCCCTCCAGTTCTTCCTCGGCGACGTGGCGGAGGAGGAGAATGGGAAGGCGCCGTCGGCTTTTGACCCGGCGGGCTCCACACGCGTCAATCTCAAGAAGGGAACGGCCCACATCTACATCGGCGGCCGAGCACTCCCCGCGGCCACCCAGCGCGCGGGCGCGTACTCCGGTACGATCGTGATCATCGTCTCCCCCACGGCCATCTGACCGCCTTCGAGGCGTCCTCCATGCGCATCCCAGCCCGCACGCTGTTTCTCGCCGCCCTGATGGCGGCCGCTCCGCTCGCGGCGCGCGCCGTCACGGTCAGCCCCAACGCGCTGTTCATCGACAGCCGCACACGGTCGGGGGTGCTCACCCTCTACAATCCAGGGACGCGCGCGGAGGAGATCGAGATCACCTTCGCCTTCGGCTACCCGCGCTCGGACGCTTTCGGCGCCATCACCGTTCCCCTCGCCGACAGCACTCCCCTGGGCGAGCCCTCGGTGCTCGGCTTCGTCCGCGCCTTCCCGCGCCGGCTGCGCCTGGAGCCGGGCCAGCGGCAGACGGTGCGCATCCTCATGCAGCCCCCGGCCGGGCTGCCCGAGGGCGAATACTGGGGTCGCGTGCTCGTCCGCTCGCGCGGCGGCCGGCCGCCGGTCGAACCGCAGCAGGGTGGCATCCGGATGCAGATCGACCTCGAGACGGTGATCGTCGGCGCGGTGAACTACCGCAACGGCGCGATGCGCACGGGGGTCGCGGTGGACTCCACGCGCACCTCGCTCTCCTCCCGCGGCGACAGCGTGCGCGTGACGACCGACCTCACCCGCCAGGGCAACGCCGCCTACCTCGGGCACATGGCCCTCGAGCTGGTGGCCGCCAACGGGCGCGTGCTGAGCTCCTCCGAGGAGGACATCGCCGTCTACCGCTCGCTCCGAAAGGTCGAATCGCTCGCGGTACCCGCCGGTGCGTCGCTCAAGGGGGCCTCGGTGCGCTACCGGTTCACCGGCGAGCGTCCCGACATCGACCCTGACGTGCGACTGAGTTCCGACGCGGTCACCGGCGTCATCGCCCTCGCTCGGTGATCGGCCGGGCGGCCGCGCGCCTGGCGCGCGCGGCCCGTGGTGCGTTCGCCCTCGCGATTGCCCTCGCGATCACCCTCGCGCTCGGCCTCGCACCGACGCTCCGCGCGCAGGCTGTCCCTGAGGGCTATGAGCAGGGCATCTTCGAGCTGCGGATCGGACGCATCGCCGCAGAGACGGTGCCCGGGCTGCTCGCGCCCAGCGGCGCGGTGCTCGTCCCCGTGGACCGCGTGCTCGCGCTCACCGCGATGCCGACGCGACGTGACGATGCGGCGATCACCGTGGCGCGCGCCCGCGCCGCCGGCTCGGCCACGCTCCAGCTCAAGTCGCGGCGGCTCGAGGAGCCGTCCGGGGTGACGGCCCTCGCGGCGGAGGAGCTCGTCCTCGCCGACCGCGTGTACTACCTCGCCACCGCGCGGGTCGCGCAGCTGCTCGGGGCGCAGGTCCAGGCCGACCTCGGCCAGCTCACGGTGACCCTGTCGCGCTCCCCGCCCTTTCCGGTGGAGCAGGCCGCCGCGCGCGCCCAGCGCACGGCGCACGGGCCGGCGCGCGGCGCACGGAAGCTGGACGGTCCGGAGGTGCCCTTCGTGCCGCGCACGGGCGGCGCGGTGCTCGACTGGACGGTGACCTCTCTCGCCACCACCCGCGCGCTCGGCTCCTCCACCGGGCAGCTCCGCGGCGCCGCGGCGCTGTTCGGCGGGGACATCGCGGCCGGTTCCACCGTCGCCGGTGACGGGAGGGGAGGAGTGCGCGCGGGGAGCAGCGAGTGGAGCTTCCGCCGCGGATTGCCGGCCAATCCCTGGCTGCGGCAGTTCCAGCTGGGCGACATCATTGGCGGCGGCGCCCAGTTGCGCAGCCTGCAGGGAGTGTCCTTCACCAACGCCCACACCGTCGGCGATCAGCAGTTCGGCACCGTCCCGGTGAACGTGAGCCTGCCGCAGGGCTGGCAGTACGAGGTCTACCAGGACGGCCAGCTACTCGGCTTCTCCGATGCCGGCAGCCAGGGGCCGGTGTACGTCCCGCTGCGCTACGGTACGACGCCGGTGCAGGTGCGGCTCGTGAGCCCCACCGGTGACGAGACCGTCCGCGACTACAGCTACCTCATTCCCCAGACGCAGCAGCAACCCGGACGCTTCGAGTACAAGGCGGGAGGCGGGCGGTGCACCTTCGGATGCCGGACGGTCGCCTTCGCCGATGCGTCGTACGGCATCGCCCCCTGGCTCAGCGTGACCGGGGGTGGCGAGCGGCGCACGATGGACAGCGCGTCGAGCACCCTTCCGCACGCGGGGGTGAGCCTGCTCTCGTACACGGGATGGAACGCGCAGCTCCAGACGGCGCGGCAGAGCTTCACCCGGGCGAGCCTGCTCTACGGCGGTAGCGGTGCGGTGGTGGGCTCGGGATCATACACCCGCAGCTACCTCGGCGCCGACCAGCCTTCCGTGGTTCCGGGAGCCGACCTCGGACGGTGGCTGTTCGACGGGCAGCTGCAGCTGCGCACCCCGCCCACCAGCCGCGTCACGGGCTGGCGGCTCGACAACAACCTCGAGGGGCTGGCGGGCGGGGGCGCGGAACGTTCGCGCACGGCGCTCACCGCGCAGCTCCGCACCGGGAGCGTGGCGATGTCGTACGAGACGGAACGCACGCGGGCCCGGCACGAGATGGGCCTCAGCGTCCTGTCGGTTCTCCCCGCGCGGGTGCGCGCGAGCTCCCTGCTCGGCACGGTGCTCTTCGACGGCAGCGCGGTGCGCGCGATGGAGGTGGCGACCTCGCTCCAGACCGGACATCGCAGCGCGGCCGCGCTCACCGTGCGCTGGGAGGCCGGCTCGGGGGTGATCTTCACCGCGGGGTTCAACGGCGCGTTCGACGCGCTGCGCCTGACGTCGCGCGTC
>JBBQAH010000441.1:0-1898 GCA_038316145.1 Burkholderiales bacterium | reverse complement strand
CTGGTCGCGCGATGGCTACTTCCGCCTCGTGACCGGAGACACCGGCGAGGTCGAGGTGCGCCTCTTCGTGACCCAAGGTCTGCTCACCGAGGCCGAGCCCACGCTCTACCGGCAGATCATCAATGCCACGCGCTTCCCGGGCACGAAGCTCGTCGCCATCACGCCCGACGTCCACTACGGCTACGGCGTCCCCGTCGGGTGCGTGATCGCGACCGATCGCAGCGAGGGCGCGGTCGCGATGGGCCCGGTCGGCTTCGACATCGGCTGCGGCATGATGAGCGCGCGCAGCAACGTGGCCGCCGAGCTCGCCACGCCGGACCGCAAGCTGGAGTTCAACCGCGAGGTCACGAAGCGCGTCGCGCTCGGCGCCGGCGGCAAGAGCGTGAAGCTCGGCAAGCTCTCGAAGGCGAAGTTCGAGGCGCTGGTGCGTGGTGGCGCCGAGCACTACGTCGACACTTACGGCGCCGAGTTCGATCGCAGCCGCGCCGAGCGCCATCGCATCCCCGTCGACGACACGTGGGACATCCCGTGGGGTGACAAGGGCGCCCCGGAGCGCGGGCTCGATCAGCTCGGCTCGCTGGGCGGCGGCAACCACTTCATCGAGCTGCAGCGCTGCGACGAGACGAAGACGCTCTTCGTGCAGGTCCATACCGGAAGCCGCGGCTTCGGCCACGGGCTCGCCACGAACTACTTCCAGATGGCGAAGGACGAGCGGCCCGGCGCCGTCACCGACATCGACCTCGGCTACTTCACGCCGGAGTCGCGGCACTACCGCGGGTACCTGAACGCGGTCGCGGCAGGCGGCAACTTCGCGATCCTGAACCGGCTCGTGATCTTCGAGCAGATCGCGGAGGCGTTCCGCAAGGTCTTCAAGGAGGACCTCGAGCTCGTCTACGAGATCAGCCACAACCTGGTGCAGGCCGAGGGCGACGTGCTGGTGCATCGCAAGGGCGCGACGCGCGCGTTCCCCGCAGGCCATCCCGCGCTGGCCGACACGATCTGGAAGGACACGGGGCATCCCGTGCTGATCCCCGGCTCGAACCGCGACTACAGCTACATCCTCCGTCCCGAGGCGGGCGCGGTGAAGAGCGCGTACTCGGTGAACCACGGCGCGGGCCGCCGCATGTCGCGCGGCGATGCGATGCGGCAGCTCGATCAACAGAAGGTCGACGAGCAGTACCGCCGCGATCACATCCTGGTGAACCTCGACGGTCGGGTCCCGCTCGACGAATCGGCGCAATGCTACAAGAGCGCCGAAGAGGTGGTGGCCGCGGTCGTGGCGGCCGGCCTGGCGCGTGTAGAATACACACTATGGCCGCTCGCCTCGATCAAGGGCAACGAGGAGACCGCAGCGCGGGCGCGGCAGCGCGAGCGGAAGGGGCGCGACCGATCGCGGGAGAAGGATCGGGACGCGGAGCGCGCCGTCGCGCGGAAGACGAAGGGGCACTACTAGAGAGCGAGAGAACCGGGGACCGGGGACTGACGAGACGAGACATGCGCGTAGTCACGCGTCTCTCGCTCTCCTCAATCCCCGGTCCCCGGTTGCCGGTCCCCGGTCCCCGGTTGCCGGTCCCCGGTTCTCTCGTCTCCCTCTCTACAGCCGCTCCTCCCTCACGATCTTCGTCTCCACCACCCGCATCGCCACCCCCGGCTCGCACCCGCCGCTGAGGCTCACGCCGCCCGGCGTCACCGCCACGCCCGCGCCGCACTTCCGCGTCCGGTACGTCAGCACCACCACCGGTGGCGTGATCTCCACGTGGTCCTTCGACTCCTTGATCGTCCCGATCGATCCGTGGACCGACGCGCCTTGCTTCTTGTCCGGCACCGGTCGGCCGCCGCCCGGATACTGCTCGCTCGCCTCGACGCGCACCGTCACCCGTACGCCCTTACCCGGCGGC
>JBBQAH010000096.1:0-12144 GCA_038316145.1 Burkholderiales bacterium | reverse complement strand
TTTGCCCAGGCGATTGCCGACGCCAACCCGGACAGCGCGCTGGCCCGGCACCTGGACGGCTTCAAGCGCTGGTACGCCCAGGCCGGCACGCCCACGCTGGCCGCACGCGGCGAGTACAACCCGGTCACGCTGCACTACACCCTGACCTTGCGCCAGAGCGCCCGGCCGTCGCCCGGCCAGCCCCACAAACTGCCCAGCGTCATGCCGGTGCTGATGGGGCTGCTGGACGCCAGCACCGGCCAGCCGCTGCCGCTGCGCCTGGTGGGCGAGGCCCAGGCCGCCGGCACCGAGCGGGTGCTGGTGCTGACCGAGGCCGAGCAGCGCTTCACCTTCGTCAACATGGCCGGTGCGCCGGTGCCGTCGCTGCTGCGCGGCCTGTCGGCACCCGTCCACCTGGACGACGGACTCGACGATCCGGCACTGCTGAGCCTGCTGCAGTTCGATGGCGACGCCTTCAACCGCTGGGAGGCCGGCCAGCGCCTGTCGCTGGGCCGGTTGATGGCCGCGCTGCCAGGCAGCGGTGACCTGCCGCCGCTGGACGACGCCTACCTGGCGGCGATGCGCCGGGTGTTGGTCGATGCCACGCTGGACCCGGCCTTCAAGGACCTGGTGCTGACCCTGCCCAGCGAGAGCTATGTGGCCGAACACTGCAGCGCAGTCGACCCGCAGCGTATCCACCGGCTGCGCGAGCAGATGCGGGCGCAACTGGCCATGCAACTGCACGAAGACTGGGTCTGGGCCTTCGAGAACCACCAGGTCGCCGAGGGCTACCGCCCCGACGCGGCACAGTCTGGCCGCCGTGCACTGGCCAACCAGGCGCTGCAAATGCTGGTGCTGGGTGCCGGGCACAGCGGCGATACGGTCTGGCCCGGCCGGGCTTACCAGCGCTTCAAGGACGCCGGCCAGATGACCGACCGCTTTGGTGCGCTGGTGGCCTTGGTCGAGGGCCATTCGGCGCTGGCCGCGCCGGCGCTGGAGCGCTTCCATGCCTTGTTTGCCGGCGACGACCTGGTGATCGACAAGTGGTTCAACCTGCAGGCGCGTGCGCCTGAGCCGCTGGACGCCGGTAACAGCCCAGGCCCAGGCAGTGGCCCAGGCAATGGCGCAGGCAGCGTGCTGGCACGGGTCAAGGCGCTGATGCAGCACCCCGACTTCTCGCTGAAAAACCCGAACCGGGCGCGCAGTCTGCTGGCCGGCTTCTGCCGCGAGAACCCGGCCGCCTTCCACCGCAGCGACGCGGCGGGCTATGTGTTCTGGGCCGACCGTGTGCTGGAGCTGGACGCGATCAACCCCCAACTCGCTGCCCGCGTGGCGCGCAGCATGGACCGCTGGAGCGTGCTGGCCGAACCCTGGCGCAGCGCAGCCCGTGAGGCTGTCGGCCGAGTCGCGGCCCACGCCAAACTGAGTGACGATGTGCGCGAGATCGTCACCAAGTCGCTCGAGAATTGAACCCATGAAACGTGTCAGCCTGACCCAGTACCTGGTCGAACAACAGCGCGACCGGGGCCAGATCCCGCCGCCGCTGCGCCTGCTGATCGAGACGGTTGCCCGGGCCTGCAAGCACATCGCCATCTCGGTCAACAAGGGCGCGCTGGGCGATGTGCTGGGCTCGGCCGATACCGAAAACGTGCAGGGCGAGGTACAGAAAAAGCTCGACGTGATCGCCAACGAGGTGCTGATCGAGGCCAACGTCTGGGGCGGCCACCTGGCGGCGATGGCCAGCGAGGAGATGGACACCATCCACATCGTGCCCGATCGTTACCCCCAGGGTGAGTACCTGCTGCTGTTCGACCCGCTGGACGGCAGCAGCAACATCGACGTCAACGTCTCCATCGGCACCATCTTTTCGGTGCTGCGCAAGGTGGGCCACCACCGCGGCGTCAGCGAAGAGGACTTCTTGCAACCCGGCCGCGCCCAGGCTGCCGCCGGTTATTGCGTCTTTGGCCCGCAGACCACGCTGGTGCTGACGGTGGGCGACGGCGTGGTGATGTTCACGTTGGACCGGGAGACCGGCTCCTGGGTGCTGACCCACCGCGCGCTTGCGATTGCGCCGGACACCAAGGAGTTTGCGATCAACATGTCGAACCTGCGGCACTGGGCACCGCCGGTGCGCCGCTACATCGACGAATGCCTGGCCGGCAAGGATGGGGTGCGCGGCAAGGACTTCAACATGCGCTGGGTCGCCAGCATGGTGGCCGACGTGCACCGCATCATGAGCCGCGGCGGCGTGTTCCTCTACCCCTGGGACCAGCGTGAACCCGACAAGCCCGGCAAGCTGCGGCTGATGTACGAGGCCAACCCGATGGCCTTTCTGGTGGAGCAGGCGGGCGGTGCTGCCACCAACGGCAAGCAGCGCATCATGGACATCCTGCCCACCAAGCTGCATGAGCGGGTCAGTGTGATCCTGGGCTCGAAAAACGAGGTGGAACGGGCCACCGCGTACCACGCTGACGAGGCCGCCGCTGCCAACCAAGGCTGATGCCCGGACGGCGCGAAGCCGGCACCGTGCACCAGCGCCGGCTCAGACCCGGCCCGTGACCTCCGAGCCGATGCCGCGAAAGCCGACATAGGCGCACGACGCGCTGAAAATCGGCTCACCGCTGACCCTGAAATGCTGCGTCGAGCCGTCGGCGTTGACACGGCTGAAAGCAAAATCCAGGAAGGGTTGGCGGGCGGCGATAGCGGCCTGCAGGGCTTGGCGCTCCTCGTTGTTCCACCCACCGCCATCAGCGTCGCCACCGCCCGGGCCCAGGAAGTCGGTGACCCGCAGCCCCAGCATTTCCTGCACCGGACCGGACACCTGGGTGAAGCTGCCACTGCCGTTTTGCTCCCAGTACCAGTCCGCCGCCAGCTCGGTCAGGCTGCGAAAGCGGGCCTCGCTGTCGCGCAACTCGGCCGTGCGTTCGGCCACGCGCTGTTCCAACACGTCGTTCTGGCGGCCCAGCGCCTTGTAGAGCAACCTCACCTCCAGCATGTTGCGGATGCGCGTCTTGACCTCCAGCAAGTCGAAGGGCTTGCTGATGAAGTCCTTGGCGCCGGCTTGCAGCGCACGCAGCTTGTGGCCCGGCTGGGCAGTGAGCACGATCACCGGCAGGTAGGGATCGACCGGATCGGCCCTGAGGCCGTCCATCACCGCAAAACCGTCCACAACCGGCATCTGCAAATCCAGCAGGATCAGATCGAAAGGGTCCGCGCGGTGCAGGGCACAGACCTCCGCCGGGTTCATGGTGGACATGACGTGGGTGTAGCCACTCTCGGCCAGCAGGCGCTCCAGCAGTTGCACGTTGGGCCGCTGGTCATCGACGATCAGGATACGGGCGCCCAGGATGTCGGTTTCAAGGTTGTTCATGCGGGCAGCTCCGGCTTGTCTTGGGGGTGGGCGGGCCACTCGGCCCTGTCGTCAACCGTCAGCATGTCCGGTTGGATGAGGGCGGAGGACGCCAGCGCCAAGTTCAGCGTGTCCATGAACTCCGCGACCTTGATCGGCTTGGTCAGGTAGCGGAAAAACCCGGACTCCAGACCTCTTTCGATGTCACGCGGCATCGCGTTGGCGCTGAGTGCCACCACCGGGATACGGGCAGTTTCAGGATGCAACGCCAGGATCGCCATCGCCTGGATGCCGCTGATGCCGGGCAGGTTGATGTCCATCAGGATCATATCGGGCCGGGCTGCGCGGGCGATCTCGATGCCGCTGTTGGCGTCGCGCGCCGTGAGCAGGCGCAGGTCGGGGCGGCGCGCCATCAGCTTTTCGACCAGCATCAGGTTGGCGGGGTTGTCTTCGACACACAACAGGGTGCGCACCGGTGTGCCGGGCAGCAGCGACGGCGCCGGTACTGCGGGCTGCTCGGTGGCCCTGTCGATGAAGCTTGGCGCATGCGCGCTGTCGAGCTCGATCCAGAACACACTGCCCACGCCAACCGTGCTGTCGGCACCGATCTCACCGCCCATCAACTCGACCAGGCGCTTGCTCACCACCAGGCCGATACCGGTGCCCTCCTCCACGCCGGCCTCCTGGCCCAGCCGGTTGAAGGGCTGGAAGAGCTGCGACAGCTTGTCGGCCGACAGGCCTTCACCGGTGTCCTGAAAGCTGACCCGGGTGCGGCCGCCATGCCCAGCCGTGCAGCGAACATCCACCCGGCCGCCCACCCGGTTGTACTTGATTGCGTTGGACAACAGGTTGATGAAAACCTGCTTGACCCGGGTGCGGTCGGCAAAGATGTACCAAGGACACGGCAGCTGAGGAAAGCTTACCCGGATGCCACCCACCAGGGCTTGCGGCTCGATCATCGCGTGGCAGTCGTTGAGCACCTCGTCCAGCGACAGCGGCTCCAGCGACAGCTGCAACTTGCCCGACTCGATCAACGCCAGGTCAAGAATCTCGTTGATCAATTCCAGCAGGTACCAGCCGGCCTGCAGGATCTGATCGATGCTCTCTTTTTGCGCGGGCGCGGGCGCCGGTGAACCGGACTCCATCAGCTGGGCAAAACCCAGGATGGCGTTGAGCGGCGAGCGCAACTCATGGCTCATGCTGGACAAGAAGTCCGACTTGGCCAGGTTGGCCTTCTCCGCCACCGACTTGGCGCCCTCCAATGCGACGTTGGTCTCCTGCAGCGCCTGGTCGAGGCGCCGGCGCTCGGTCACATCCCGCGCAGCGACAAACACGCCCTGCAGGTTTCGGTCCCGGTCGTAGAAGGTGGTGGCGTTGTAGGACACCACGGTCTCCTTGCCGTCGCGGGCGCGGGCTGTCAGCTCGTAGTTGGTGACCTTCTTCTCCAGCAGCACACGCTTGATGCCGGCTTCGGCCCGCAGCGGGTCGGTAAAGCAGCTCTTGAACGGCGCACCGATCAACTCGTCGCGGGTGCAATCAGTCAGCGCCTCCATCTGCTTGTTGACGTCGGTGATGATGCCCGCCGGGTTGGTGGTGATCAGCGCGTCGATGTTGGATTCGATCAGCGAGCGGGTGTAGAACTGCTGGTCGCGCAGGCGCTGGTCGAGCTTTTGCTGCTCGGCCTCGACCTGCTTGCGGGCGGTGTTGTCGGTGCCGATCAGCAGGTAACCGATCACGGCCTCCTGGTCATCGCGCAATGCAGTGACCGACACCACCGCCGGGAAGCGGCTGCCGTCCTTTCGGATGTAGGTCAGCTCGTAGATGTCCTCGATGCCGCGCGAGGCCTTGAACACCAGCGCCTCGAAGCCCGGCGTGATCGGTGTGCCGAGCTCGATGCTGAGCGCCGCCGCCCGCGCAATCACCTCCTGCGGGTCAGAGATGTCGGCCGGCGTGATCTGGTTCATCACCTCGGCGGCGGCGTAGCCCAGCATGCGCTCGGCGCCGACGTTGAAGATCTGGATCACGCCCTTGGCGTCGGTGGCAATGCTCGAGAAGTTGGCGCTGTTGAAGATAGCGCTTTGCAGGGCACCCGCCCTGAGCAAGGCCTCCTCGGCCTGCTTGCGTGCGGTGTTGTCGGTGCCGATCAACAGGTAGCCGATGATGGCGTCCTGCGCGTCGCGCAGCGCGGTGACCGACACCACCGCCGGAAAGCGGCTGCCGTCCTTCCGGATGTAGGTCAGCTCGTAGATGTCCTCGATGCCGCGCGAGGCCTTGAACACCAGCGCCTCGAAGCCCGGCGTGATCGGCGTGCCCAGCTCCAAGCTCAGCGCCTGGGCGCGTGCAATCACCTCCTGCGGGTCGGAGATGTCGGCCGGCGTGATCTTGTTCATCACCTCGTCGGCGGCGTAGCCCAGCATGCGCTCGGCACCGACGTTGAAGATCTGGATCACGCCCTTCTCGTCGGTGGCGATGCTGGAGAAGTTGGCGCTGTTGAGAATCGCGTTTTGCAGCGCACCCGTCTTGAGCAAGGTCTTCTGGCGCCGCAATTCGGTGATGCCGTCGGCACGGTCGCCATCGGCCCGCTCCAGATCGTCGCCAAACTCGGGGTTGAAGTCGGTGGTGGACAGGGCAGTCTCCTTTGGTGGCGCCTGGCACCACGGCGGGAAATCGGCGATTTTCAGGACGACAACACCGTCACGGCACTTGTCAGGCCAAGCAGGCCCCAGCCTTCGGCAAGGGAGCAATTTTATTCTGCCTCGCGGGTGGCCATTGCTCTGTGCGTTGGCGAACGCAAGGCCTGCCCCAGGTTGGCGCAAGCGGGCAATTCGGCGGCCGACCAGCGCTGGCGCCGGATGCACATCCGACCCGGGCTATACTCCAAGGCTGTTGCCGGTGTAGCTCAGTTGGTAGAGCAGCGCATTCGTAATGCGAAGGTCGGGAGTTCGACTCTTCTCACCGGCACCACAAGAATCAAGCACTCGGCCCATCCCACAAGGTTGGGCTTTGTTGTTTCTGGCGCGCTTGATCCTGCGCTTCGGCACCCCGTCGCCCAAGACCAAGGACGCCGGTGAACGGTTGGCCGGCGAGGCTGACCCGGGCTGTCAGCCTGCGGGGCAATGACATCCCGGCCCGTCACCTCCGGGGACCGGCGACAGCCCGACCGTTTTTGTGCTTGTCCTGCCTGCCCTTCATGCCGCCAGCAGCCCCACCAGCACCGCCGCTGCGTGCTCGCACTGCGCACGGCTCACGTCCAGGTGCGTCACCGCACGCACGGTGCGCGGGCCAAAGGCGTTGACGAGCACGCCGCGGGCGCGTGCCAGCTCACTCAGCGTTTGCGCGTCGATCGCCAGGCCGGCCGGCAGGTGGAAAACGACGATGTTGGTCTGCACGGTGGCCAGGTCCAGCAGCACCGGCGCGCCCGCGGTCAGGCGCTCAGCCAGCAAGCGGGCGTTGGCGTGGTCGTCAGGCAGCCGGGCCAGATGGTGATCCAGCGCGTGCAGCGCCGCGGCGCTGAAGATGCCGTTCTGACGCATCGCCCCGCCCAGACGCCGGCGGTGCCGGTCCGCCGCGTTGATCAAGGCCCTGGACCCGGCCAACAGCGATCCGCCCGGTGCACCCAGGCCTTTGCTGAACGCCACGGCCACTAGGTCGAAGGGTGCGGCCAGTGTCTGCACGGTCAGGCCGCTGGCGGCGCTGGCGTTCCACAGGCGGGCGCCGTCGAGAAAACTGGCCAGCCCCAGTTCACGCGCCACTTGACAGATGCGCATTACCTCGGCCTGGGGCACCACCACGCCGCCGGCGCGGTTGTGGGTGTTTTCCACTTCCACCAGTGTCGTGGTCGGAAAGATCGCGAAGTTGCGTGGCTTCACAGCGGCCCGCAAGTCTTCGGCGCTGAAGCAGCCGCCGTCGCCGATCTCATGGATCTGCACGCCGGCGTTGGCCGCGGCGCCGCCCAGCTCGTGCCAGGCGGCGTGCGACTCGCGGCAGGCCACCACCTCGTCGCCGGGACGGGTCAAGGTTCGCAACGCCACCTGGTTGGCCATGGTGCCCGTGGGCAGCCAGACGGCGGCCTCCTTGCCCAGCAACTCGGCACAGCGCGCCTGCAAGCGGTTGGTGCTGGGATCTTCGCCGTACTGGTCGTCGCCCACCGGCGCGGCGGCCATCACCGCCCGCATGGCGGCCGTGGGCTGGGTGACGGTGTCGGAACGGAGGTCGATGCGGTCGGTCATGAGGTCACCAGATACTGTCGTCGGGTTCAGGGCAGTGGGCGGGCCCATGTCCAAAGGCGGCTTTGCCGTCCGTGGCGCCGGGCCGGCGAAGGACCACGATGTTCGCACCTGTGACCAAGCAGCCCGACACGCAGCCGCGTGTACAGCGCGACCCCCTGGCCACCCAAGGTGGCCCAATGCCTCGGTTTGTCGTCCAATCGCACACCCGCCACCCACCCTGAAATCTCCGCCGTGCACCACCTCAGCTTCGACCGCAGCGAAGATACCGCCGGCATCACGACGCTGGAGGCGATGGCCTCGACGGCGGCAAGGCCGCACGCGGCGGTGATCGAAGAGGTACAGCAGGTGCTGGACTGGGCTTGGCTGCAGTTCCCCGACACGCACGGGGCCAGCGATGACGGCATGGACTGGGATCACGACTTGCAGGTGATCGTCGAGGCCGGCGACTGGCACACGGTCACACTGACCTTGACGGGGTCGGCGCGCTTTGTCGATGCGTTTCTTTTGCGCTTTGGCGGGCTGCTGGCCTGAGCGTCGTAAAGTCGGCGCCGGCCCGGAGCACGCCGACATGCCCGCCCATCTGACCGCCCATCTGACCGCCCGTCTGACCGCCCAAAGGACAGCCCCATGCGAATCCGACAGATCGTTTTTGCCGCACACGACTTGCACCCAAGCCAGGACATGTTGGCGGCGCTGCTCCAGCTGACCCACCCTTTCCGGGATCCCGGTGTCGCCGAGTTCGGCATTGACAACGCGGTGTTCCGTTTTGGCGACCAGTTCATCGAAGTGATTTCGCCGACCCGGCCCGACACGGCCTGCAGCCGCCACCTGGACCGCCAGGGCGACAGCGGCTACATGCTGATCCTGCAGACCGATAACCTGGCGCGCGAGCGTGCTCGATTTGCCGAGCTCGGCGTGCGCACGGTCTGGAGCGCCGAGTTCGACGACATCAGCGCCATGCACCTGCACCCCAAGGATGTGGGTGCAGCGATCGTGTCGGTGGACGAGCCCCGGCCCGCCGCGTCCTGGCGCTGGGGCGGGCCGCAATGGCAGATGCAGCCGTTGCAGCAGGGTCAGCCGGGTCAGCCGGGCGGCTCCGGTTTGCAACAGGTGCGAGGCATCACCTTGCGGGCGCACCAGCCGCAGGCCATGGCCGTGCGCTGGGCCCAGGTGCTGGGCCGACCCGCGCCAACAGACCAGGGCGACCGCTGGCGCGTAGCCCTTGCCGACGGTTTTGCCGACTTCCAGCCCACCCGTAACGGCAACACTGCTGAGGGCGTGGCCGGCTTCACGCTGGCCGTGGCCGACCCGCAGGCCGTGCTGGCCCGGGCCTTGACCCTGGGCCTGCCCGTGGTGGATGAGCGCGTCAGCATCCTGGGGACCGAACTGGCCTTGCAGGCCTTGGAACAGCATCCCGCACTGCGCTAAGTGTTTGCGCCGCCCTTCGCGATCCGGGCGGCCAGCTTCAGCAAGGTCGGCACACGGCGCTTGCCGTGCATGGCGCGCAACCTGGCCTTGGCCGCGCCCAGGTCGATGCCGACGCAGGTCACGATCAGCGGCCGGGCCTCTTCTTCCCGGACAACCTCGAACTGCGCCGGTGTCCGGGCCATCGCCGTCCTGGAGACGCCGATGACAGCGCACCGCCCACCCAGCGCGTGGTACAGGTGGCGCCCCAGCGCCGGTGTTTCCATCGCGTCGAGATGGACAAAACCATCGATCACGACGACGTCGGCCTCCAGCGCGTGCTCTTGCAGCAACTGCAGAACACACGGCAAGGCCCGCAGGTCGAGTTCACCCCGCTCGCACTTCTCGACCTTGGCGATGCGCGACAACCAAGTGCGGGACGCCTCCGGCGAATCCCATTCATCAAAAGCCAGACCGACGGCGACCGCACCAGCCCCGTCAAAATGCACACCGACCACCAGTTTCATTGCGTCACCCGCACAAGCGCCCGCCGGTCGGGCCCAGTCATTGTGATCGCGGCGGGGTGGCGACGGGCAGGCCCCTGTGCCGCCCAGCGCACACCCAGCTTGCCGCTTGATGGACCCGGTGCGGCACCCGTAGCATGGCACGCCCGATTGGGACCACCGGCACCGACCGGCAGACTCCTCGACTGGATCACTCATGACCCCCAACCCCCAAAAGTCGGCCCCGCGCAAGCAGCCTGCCCGCGCCAGCCAGCCTGTTGACCGGCAACTGACCTGTTTTGTCGTCACCGGCTTTGGCAACAAGACCGACTACTCGACCGGCCGCGTGCTGAACCTGGACAAGACCTACGAGCAACTGGTGCAGCCGGCCTGCGACAAGGTCAATGTCAACTGCTTCCGGGCGATAGATGCCAACCTCACGGGCAGCATTGACTCGATCATGTACCGCTGGATCTACCAGGCGGACCTGGTCATCGCCGACTTGTCGACGCTCAACGCCAACGTGTTTTATGAGCTCGGCGTGCGCCATGCGCTGCGGCCGAACACCACCATCGTCATCGCCGAATCGGTGTTGATCCAGCGCATCCCGTTCGACCTGAGTTCGTTCGTGGTGCACAAGTACGAGCACGGCGGCGAATCGATCAGCACTGCGGAGCAGCAGCGTTTTGTGGCGCACCTGTCGGCGGTGCTCGACAAGATTGTCGAAACTGAAAAGCGCCGGCAGCAGGACGCGCCAGGCACCGGCCGCGAAACCGACAGCCCGGTGTTCAAGTTTTTGCACGGCATGACGCCGTCCGCCTATGCCGCCGAAAGCTATGTCGAACCGCCCGCCTACATCGCGCCCGCGCTGCGCCAGAAGCAGGAGGTCAAGGCCGGTGAGTCGCTGGCCAGTGTGATAGCCATGGCCGAATCGGCCAAGAAACGGGCCGACTTTCCCGAGGCGATACGGTTGTTCAACCACGCCATCGAGAAGCAGACCGAAGGCAAGCCCGACGGCAAGCCCGACGTCTACCTGGCGCAGCGTCTGGCACTGGTGACCTACAAAGGCGGCGAACAAAAAGGCAGCGACGGCCAGATCGACAAAGGCGCGGCGGTGGCGGCGCTGATGGCGGCCGAGCGCCTGCTGGCCATGTACTGCGAGCCCAAGATCACCAACGACCCGGAAACGCTGGGCTTGTCCGGCGCGATCAACAAGCGCCTGTTCGAGCTGACCGACGACGCCGAGTACCTGGACCGGGCGATCCGTTTCTACGAGCGCGGCTTCTACGTCAAGCAGGATTACTACAACGGCATCAACGTGGCGTACATGTACACCCAGCGGGCCAATTTGCTGCCCGACCGGTTCGACGCCATCGTCAGCTACGGCCATGCCAACATGATCCGGCGCCATGTGGTCGAGATTTGCCAGGACCTCATCGATGACGAAAAAGGTTTTGCCGGTCGCGGTGACCAGGAGTGGGTCTACCTGACCCTGGCCGAGGCCTTCCACGGTCTGGGACAGACCGCCGACGAGGACCGGCTGGCGCCGACCATCGACAGCCTGGCCTCTGAATTTGGCAAACGCAGCCGGCTGGAGCAACGTGCCAAGCTGCAGCGGGCGATCGACGAGTTCAACCTGCGGATCCGTCCGGACGAGTTGCACGCCAGCCCTGCCGCTGCCAATGCCGGGCCGGCGCCGGCAGACTTGACCCCCACTGCGGCAACGGACCCGGCGGCAGCACCCGGCCAGGCGCCGCTGGCGCAGCGCGTGGTGGCCTTGCTGAACCCTGCGATAGACAACGCCGGGCGCCGCACCATCACCGTCGACGCCGACCTCGAACCGGGCAAGTCCGTCAAGTCGATCAAGGTGATCTGCAAGATCGACTACCTCTGACGGCTTGAGGGGTTGTGCACGACGGCAGCGCGCTGGCTTCGGCACGGCGCTGAGGTGCCGACGTCCGTCGTCCCGCCGGCGACAGAGCGGCCGTGGCGCTGGCGGCAATACTGGCCCGTGCGTCATGGCGACACAGCCCCAGCCGACAGGACATTCATGGATTTCGACTTTTCGCCAGACCAACGGCAACTGAAAGACCAGGCGCGCCGCTTTCTGGCCGACCACTGCGACCGCATCGCCGTGCGGGCGGTGCTGGACGGCCCGCAATCCTTTGACGCCGCGCTGTGGAAGGGCCTGGCCGCGCAGGGCTACCTGGGTGCTGCCATCCCCGAGGCCTATGGCGGGCTGGGCGCCGGCACCCTGGAGCTGTGCGTCATCGCTGAGGAGTTGGGCCGGGCCGTTGCGCCGGTGCCGTTTTCGTCGTCGATAGGCTTGGCCGCCGAGTTGATGCTGCAGGCCGGCACAGAGGCCCAAAAGCAGCGTTGGGTGCCCGCACTGGCCAGCGGCCAGACGATAGGCACCCTGGCGCTGGCCGAGCGGCCGGGCCGGGTCACGGCGGGGTCCATCACCACCACCGCCACCCAAGGCGGCCTCAGCGGCAGCAAGCTGCCGGTGGCCGATGGTGACATCGCCGACTTTGCCGTCGTCGCCGCGCACGACGAGGGCGGCGATCCGGCGGCGATCTCGCTGTACATCGTCCGGCTGGACGCTGCGGGCGTGCAGCGCGAGACCCTGCCCAGCATCGACCCCACCCGCAGCCAGGCCCGGATCGATTTCACCCAGGCA
>JBBQAH010000205.1:0-4050 GCA_038316145.1 Burkholderiales bacterium | reverse complement strand
GGCACCCGCACGTTGTTGAAGGTGATGTGCATGTGGCCGTGCGGCGCGTGGTCCTCACCGAACACGTGCATCGCGCCTTCGATCACCACGCCGGGCGTGTCCTTGGGCACCAGGATCATCGACTGCTGCTTGTGCGGCGCCGCGTCGGGGCTGCTGCGCACCATCGTGATCAGGATCTTGCAGCGCGGGCTGTCGGCGCCCGAGATGTAGTGCTTCTCGCCGTTGATGACCCATTCGTCACCCTCCAGCACCGCGCTGGTGGCGATGTTCTTGGCGTCCGACGAGGCATGGTGCACCTCGGTCATGGCGTAGGCCGAGCGGATCTCGCCGTTCAGCAGCGGCTTGAGCCAGCGCTCTTTTTGCGCCGGCGTGCCGACGCGCTCCAGCACTTCCATATTGCCGGTGTCGGGGGCCGAGCAGTTCATGCTCTCGCTGGCCAGCGGGTTTTTGCCCAGCTCGACCGCGATGTAGGCGTAGTCCAGGTTGGACAGGCCCTCGCCGGTGTCGGCGTCGGGCAGGAAGAAGTTCCACAAGCCTTCTTTCTTGGCCTGCTCCTTGGCGCCGTTGAGCACGTCCAACTGGCCGGGCGCGTAGGTCCAGCGGTCGGCGCCGCTGCGGCCCTCGCCCAGCGCTTCGTAGCGGGCGCTCATCGGCTCGACGGTTTCCTTGATGAAACGCTTGACGTGCTCGTACAGCGGCATGGCACGCTCGGACATGCGCAGGTCGTTGAGCGGGTCGTTCGGGCTCAGGGCAAAGGCAGACGCGGTCTTGGCGTGGGCGGGCTGGGTCATGGTCGGTCTCCGTGGGATTGGGCAGGGCAAGACGCCGACTGTGGCTTGGGCCACCCGGCAGCGCAGTCGTTCGGGCGACAGTGTCCCGCGCATGCCAACCCGAATCGACGGGCCGCCGCATGATGACGGGCTTCAACCCGCCGGATCGGCCTGCGTCGGCCCGGCAGTGCCTGCCCACAGGCCAGGAGCGCCATGTCCGCAGACCCCCGTCCCTTCGATGGCCTGAAAGTGATCGACTGCGCCAGCTACATCGCCGGCCCGGCCGCCGCCACGATGCTGTCGGACTTTGGCGCCGACGTGATCAAGGTCGAACCGCCTAGCGGCGACCCGCTGCGCACCATGTACCAGTTGCCGGGCACGCCGCCGGCCGACCGCAACTACCCTTGGGAGCTGGATTCACGCGACAAGCGCAGCCTGGTGCTCGACTTGAAACAGCCCGCTGCGCAGGCGGTGCTGCACCGGCTGGTGGCGCAGGCGGACGTCTTCATCACCAATTTTCCGCTGCAGGTGCGGCGCCGCCTGGCGCTGGACCACGACACGCTGCTGCCGCTGAACCCGCGCCTGATCTACGCGTCGCTCACGGCCTACGGCGAGACCGGGCCCGAGGCCGACAAGGCCGGGTTCGACGTCACCGCCTACTGGGCCCGGTCCGGCCTGATGGACCTGGTGCGGTCGGACGAGACGTCCGCGCCGTCGCGCCCGGTCGCCGGCATGGGTGACCACCCCAGCGCGGTGACGCTGTTTGCCGCCATCACCACCGCGCTGTACCGGCGCGAGCGCACTGGCCTCGGCGGCCTGGTCGGCACCTCGTTGCTGGGCAACGGGCTGTGGGCCAACAGCATCCAGGTGCAGGCCCAGTTGAGCGGCGTGGTCTATGGACAACGCCAACCGCGTGAGCGGGCGCCCAACGCGCTGAACAACATCTACTGCTGCAAGGACGGCCGCTGGCTCAACCTGATCGTGCTGAACGAGACCCGCCACTGGCCGGCGCTGATGCAGGCGCTGGGCCATGCCGATCTGGTCGATGACAGCCGCTTTGCCACGGTGGCGCTGCGTGCGGCGCACAGCGCGCAACTGGTGCACCTGTTCGACCGCTGTTTTGCCGGTTTTGATCTGCCGCACTGGCGCACCAAGCTCGACGCCGCCGGCATCACCTTCGGGCTGATCGGCACGCTGGCCGACATCCCGGGGGATGCGCAAATGCAAGCCGCGGGCGCCTTGGTGCCGTCGGCCCACGGCGCGGGCTGGACGGTTGCCAACCCGGTGCAGCTGGCAGGTACCCGACCCCGTGCACCCGGGCCAGCGCCGGATCTGGGCCAGCACAGCCGCGTGGTGCTGCGGGAAGCGGGCTACAGCGAAGGCCAGATTCGCCAGCTGCGCGCCAGTGGCGCGGTGGTCTGGGCTGAGCGCGACCCAGACAGCACCGACGCAAACTCCGACCCAAACTCCGACCCACACTCCGACGCAAGCGCAGACGCAAGCACCGAAGACGGCGACGACAGCACGGTCGAAGCCGGCCCCAAGCCCTGACCCCACGCAAGGAGACCCCCGCATGAGCTACGCCCAAGGCCGCTTGATCCACGACGCCGACAGCCATCTGATGGAGCTGGACGACTGCCTGGACCCGTATTTCGAGAAAGCCCTGCTGGCGCGGTTCCATGCCAGCCCCGGCTACCGAACCGCGCTGGCGCGCAACCTGCGCCCCGGACGGTCCCGCGCGGCGCATGCCGACCCTGCCTTTCGCGCCGGTGTCGACGCCAACCTGATGCTGCGCAAGAACTACGAGGCCCACGGCGCCTTCATCCCGGCCGACCGGCCGCATGCACTGGACTTGATGGGCTTTGCCAGCCAGCTGGTGTTCACCACCTTTTGCCTGGGCAACTTCGGGCTGGATACGGATGACGACGTGACGCTGGCCTACGCCGCAGCCCAGGCGCACAACCTCATGATGACCGACTTCTGCGCGGTGGACCGCCGCCTGCTGGCCACCGCCTACGTGCCGCTGGAAGACTTCGACCTTGCCGCCCGCTGCGCGGCAGACGCGATCGGCCTCGGCGCCAAGGGGCTGATGGTGCCGTCCAGCTGCCCGCGCCGCCACGCGCCCAGCCACATCGGCCTGGACGCGGTCTGGGCGCAAGCGCAAGAGGCCGGCATCCCGGTACTGTTCCACGTCGGCGGCGAGGACAAGCTCAACCCGGTCTACAAGCACAACGGCCTGCCCGCCGTGCCGGACTTTCACGGCGGCGACGACAACTTCACGTCGGTCAGCTACATGCCGATCCCCACTGCGGTGATGCAAACCCTGGCCACGCTGATCTTCGACGGTGTGTTCGACCGCTTCCCGCGCCTGAAGTGGGGCGCGATCGAGCTGGGCGCGTCCTGGCTGCCGGGCTGGATGCGGGCGATGGACTCGGCGGCGCTGGCCTTCATGCGCAACGAGACCCGGCTGCAAAAACTATCCGCCAAGCCCAGCGAGCTGGTGCAGCGCCAGCTGCGTGTCACGCCCTACCCGCACGAGGATGCGGGTTGGATCGTGGCCCAGGCCGGGCCCGAGGTCGCGCTGTTTTCGTCCGACTACCCGCATGTGGAAGGTGGCCGGCATCCGCTCAAGCGCTTCGATGAGTCGCTGCAGGGCTGTGCGCCCGACGCGGTGCAGCGCTTTTACGCCGACAACTTCATCGACCTGATGGGCAGCGGCCTGGCGCCCGGGCTGCGCCGCCCAGTGCAACTGGTGGCCGCCTGACAGCGCGCTGCACCCATACACCCACGCTGCGACCTCACCCGATCAACAGCCCACCCGACCCCTCACCTGGAGACCTGCAAGATGGCCCTGCCCCCGCTGCAAACCCTGCTCTACGCCGTTGAAGACGGCATCGCGACGGTCACGCTGAACCGGCCCGAGAAGATGAATGCCTTCACCCCCCAGATGCGCGACGAGCTGGTGGCGGTGTTCGACGAAACCGACGCCGACGATGCCGTGCGGGTGGTCATCATCACCGGCGCCGGCCGGGCGTTTTGCGCCGGCGCCGACCTGTCGTCGGGTGGCAAGACCTTCGACTACGCCTCGCGCGGCGAGGCCGCCCGCGACGCCTACAAGGTGGGCGATGTCTACCGCGATGGCGGCGGCATCACCACGCTGCGCATCTTCAAGAGCCTCAAACCCGTGATCGGCGCGATCAACGGTGCGGCAGTGGGCATCGGCGTGACGATGCAGATGCCGATGGACATCCGCATGGCCTCGACCGACGCCCGCTTCGGC
>JBBQAH010000158.1:0-6484 GCA_038316145.1 Burkholderiales bacterium | reverse complement strand
AAAGGCCGCCACAAACACCTGCCAGATGGCGGCCCGGTGCTCCAGCTTGCGGGCCTCTCGGGCATCGAGCGCGGCATCGGGCGTGGCGTCGTAGCCGGCAGCCCGGATGGCGGTGACGATCTGGGCCACCCCCGTGCGCTGTGGCGTCCAGCGCACCCGCGCCCGTTCGCCGGCGGCGCTGACGCTGGCCTCCAGCACACCATCGACCCGGCCCAGCGCCTGCTCGATCAACCCCGCGCAGGCCGCGCAGTGCATGCCGCGGATGCGCAGCGATGAATCGGCCAGCATCTGGCCCGACGGTGCGGTGCTGTAGCGGGTGAAGCGCCGCTGCTCGACCGGGTCGTCCAGCACCGCAAGATCGGCGGCCAGATCCAGCCGCACACCCACCGCCACGCCGGCGGCCGACAGCAGCGAGACCGGCGGCAATAAGGGGCTGGGCGGGGACTCCATGGTGAAATGGGAGGGTTCGGGGTCTGGCGCTTTGTCGGCCACCGCGCTGCCTTGTCGCTTTGACACCGCAATACTCTAGGGGTCCTTCCGAGGTTACAACATGATCTATGTCAAGACAGCAGGCCCATCGGCCCACGCCTTGCGTCACGCGCTGGGCAGTCTGGCACTGGTCGCGGCCGCCCTGGCTGGCGCTGCCACCGCGCCCAGGCCCGCCCAGGCCCAGTCGGCGACCCAGCAGCCGCAGCGCCTGCAGGCGATCACGCTGGGCGCGGGCATGCACAACATCCGTGCCGAACTGGCGATCACCCCCGAGCAACGCCAAAAAGGCCTGATGTACCGCCGCGACCTGGCCACCCACGAAGGCATGTTGTTTGTCTTCGAGGAGCCCCAGCCGCAATGCTTCTGGATGCGCAACACGCCCAGCGCGCTGACGATTGCCTTTGTGGCCGACGACGGCGCGATCATCAACCTGGCCGACATGAAGCCGTTCGACGAGGCGTCGCACTGCTCAACGCAGCCGGTGCGCTATGTGCTGGAGATGAACCAGGGCTGGTTTGCCAAGCGTGGCATCAAGCCGGGGTTCAAGCTGACTGGCGCGCCGTTCAAACCCTGAGAACAAAAAAAGGGCCGGATGCTTGCACATCCGGCCCCGATCACGCTGCGTTGCAGCCGGAAGTCAAAGCTCGGTCAGGCGAAATTGGCCGCCGCGAAGTCCCAGTTCACCAGCGCGTTGAGGTAGGTCTCGACAAACTTGGGGCGGGCGTTGCGGTAGTCGATGTAGTAGGCGTGCTCCCAGACATCGATCGTCAGCAAGGCCTTGTCGGCACCGGTCAGCGGCGTAGCCGCATTGCTGGTGTTGGCCAGATCGACCGAGCCATCGGCCTTCTTGACCAGCCAGGTCCAGCCCGAGCCGAAGTTGCCCACAGCGCTCTTGGTGAAGGCCTCTTTGAAGGCGGCGTAGCTGCCCCACTTCGCAACAATGGCCGCGGCCAGCGCGCCGGTGGGCTCGCCGCCGCCGGCGGGCTTCATGCTGTTCCAGAAGAAGGTGTGGTTCCAGACCTGGGCGGCGTTATTGAAGATCGGGCCGGACGACTTCTTGACCACGTCTTCCAGCGGCAGGCCGGCAAACTCGGTGCCGCCAACCAGGTTGTTCAGGTTGGTGACGTAAGCCTGGTGGTGTTTGCCGTAGTGGTACTCGAAGGTCTCGGGCGAGATGTGCGGCACCAGGGCGTCGGTGGCGTACGGCAGGGCGGGCAGGGTGTAGCTCATCGGGTGTGTCCTTGCGGGGTCGACGCGGTCAAACGCCGGGGTTGCGGAAATCAGGGGCCAAACCAGCAGGCATTGTAGGCAGCGCACCCCATTCCTGCAGGGCGGACCGGCTAGCCGGTCAAGCCGGGCGAAACACTGAGCACTTGCACCTCGGCGCTGCCGTCTGCCCATTGCGCAGCCAGTTGCGCACCGGCCTGCAGCCCGGCGGCTTGGGTGACGGGCCGGCCCTTGCCGTCGGTCAGCCAGGCGTAACCGCGGGCCAGCACCTGGTGCGGATCCACCGCCGCCAGCCGCAGCGCCAGGCGCGCCAGCTGATCGGCCTGTTGCTGGCAAGATGCCCCCGACCCGCTGCGCAGCCGATCGGCCAGGCTGTCCAGCCCACGCTGCTGAGCCTCCAGCGCCTGGCGCGCCGCCACACGCTGACGCGCCTGCAGGCCGTCCAGCCGCGCGGCCTGCCGGGCCAGCAGCCGTGTCGGCCGGCCCAGTTGCAAGGCCAGCCGGTCCAGCCTTTGGGCCTGCTGGTCCAGCCGGCGTTCAACGGCACGGCGCAAGCCCTCGTCCAGCACCTGAAGCCGCACCAGCGCTTCGGCGTGCAGCGGCGTGGCCAGTTCGGCCGCGGCGGTCGGGGTGGGCGCCCGCAAGTCGGCGGCCAGTTCGGCCAGCGTGATGTCGGTTTCGTGGCCCACACCACACACTACCGGCACGCTGCAGGCCGCCACCGCACGCACCACCGCCTCGTCGTTGAAGGCCCACAAGTCCTCCAGCGACCCGCCACCCCGGCAAACGATCAGCACATCGACCTCGGCGCGCCGGCCGGCCAGCTCGATGGCGGCCACCAGTTGCGCCGGCGCCTCGGCCCCCTGCACCAGGCTGGGGTAGACGATCACCCGCACCTGCGGCGCACGCCGGTTGATGGCAGTCAACACATCGTGCAGCGCCGCCGCGCCGGTGGAGGTGACCACGCCCACGGTTTGTGGAAACGTCGGCAGTGGCCGCTTGCGGCTGGCGTCGAACAAGCCGGCCGCGTCCAGCCGGCTTTGCAGGCGCAGGAACAACTCGTACAGCGACCCGGCGCCCAAGCGCTGCAGGGCCTCGACCACGCACTGCAGCTCACCGCGGGATTCGTAGACCGTGATGCGCCCGCGCAGTTCAACCTGCTGGCCGTCAGCGGGACGGAAATCGAGCAGGCTGGCGGCGCGGCGGAACATCGCACAGCGCAGCAGCGCGCTCTGGCCCTCGCTGTCCTTGAGCGTGAAGTAGCAGTGGCCGCTGGCTGCCCGGGCAAACCCGGAAATCTCGCCACGCACCGTTACTGCACCCAGCCGCGAGGCCAGCGCGTCGGCCACCGCCAGCAGCAACGCGGCCACACTCCAGGCGCGGGCGGCCGGTGGGGTCGGCGCGCTGGCAAAAGCGTCAGGCAGGGCCATCAGCCACCTGAGATCGATGCGCCGGCCTGCGGCAACCGGGCGGGAATTCCACAAAGCTGCGGGCGCAGCCGCGATGCAGCCTGCGCGCTGTAACCTAACTGTCTCATTCGTGCAAGTACTTGATTTGGAATAAAAAAGGCGTGCCCGAAAAACGGGCAATCCAAGGAAAAGCGCGCAAAAACGGGGCTCTGGCGCGCCTGGAAGGCGCTTACCCACAAACTTATCCACAGATCCGGTGGATTGTTATGGCAACCGCTGAGGTGCTGTCCGTGGCGCCCGCGCTTGCGCCGCCGCGGGCGCCAGGACCGGTGGCGTCGGGGGTCATAATCCCGCAGCCTTGACGCAGGCTGGGCCGGCAGACCGGGCTGCCCGCCTGCACCTGCGCCAAGCCATCCCGAACACCCCGAACTCCTCCGAGGCTCCCGTTGCTGTCGATCATACAAGCCGCTGGTTGGCCCATCTGGCCGCTGATCCTGTGCTCCGTGGTGGGCCTGGCGCTGGTCATCGAGCGCCTGGTCAGCCTGCGCACCCGCCGCATCGTGCCGCCCACACTGTTGGAAGAAGTGTTGGCGATCAGCCGCAACAGCCTGCCGGCGATGGACGTGGTCAACAAGCTGGCCGACAACTCGGTGCTGGGCCAGGTGCTGGCAGCCGGGCTGCGGGCAGTGATCATCGAGCCCCGCATCAGCGAGCGCAGCCTGCGCAACACCTTCGAGAGCGCCGGCCGCGCCGCGGCGCAACAACTGGAGCGCTACCTCAACGCCCTGGGCACCATCGCCGCCGCCGCGCCGCTGCTGGGCCTGCTGGGCACCGTGGTGGGCATGATCGAGATCTTCGGCTCGCAAGCCCCCACCGGCGCCAACAACCCGGCGGCGCTGGCGCACGGCATCTCGGTGGCGCTCTACAACACCGCGTTCGGGCTGATCATCGCGATCCCGTCGCTGATGTTCTACCGCTACTTCCGCGGCCTGGTCGAGTTGCACCTGCTGGCGCTGGAGCAGGCGGCCGAGCGCCTGGTGCCGCATCTGATGCGCTTTGCCGTGCGTGCGGTGCCGCCGGCCCGTTGAGGCCGGCCTGATGCCCGCAGCCCACGCCCGGACCCGCCCAGCCGCCCACCCGTCCAAGTTCCGCGCATGAAATTCCGCCGCCGCCGCATCGAAGAGCCCGAGATCAACCTGATCCCGTTCATCGACGTGCTGCTGGTGGTGCTGATCTTTTTGATGTTGTCGACCACCTACAGCCGGTACTCCGAGCTGCAGATCAACCTGCCCACGGCCGACGCCGAGCGGCTGAAAGAGCGGCCGGCCGAGATCCTGGTCACCGTGTCGGCCGACGGCCGATACGCGGTCAACCGCCTGCCGCTGGACGGGCGCAGCACCGAGCTGCTCAGTGCCGCGCTGCAGCGTGCCGCCGGCGCTGTCGGTGCCGCAGGTGCCGCAGGTGGCGCTGGTGGCGCTGGTGGCGCAGCCAATGCCCCGGTGGTGATCGTGTCGGCCGACGCGCTGACGCCGCACCAGTCGGTCATCAACGTGCTGGACGCCGCCCGCCGAGCCGGTCTGCCCCGGCTGACCTTTGCCACCCAGCTGCCGGGTGACGCCGCGGCGCGTTGAGGCTGGCCTGATGTCACGCTTGGGCACCGGGATAGGCGCCTGGGTTACCGCGCAATGGGCCGGGCCCCACCCCAGCGCGGGTGCGCGCCTGCTGCAACCGCTGTCGTGGCTGTACGCGCTGCTGGCCGGTGCGCACCAGGCCCTTTACCGTCTGGGTTGGCGTGCGGTGCAGCATGCGCCTGTGCCGCTGCTGGTGGTCGGCAACCTGGTGGCCGGTGGCGCCGGCAAGACCCCCACGGTCATGGCACTGGTCGGGCTGCTCCGCCTGCAAGGCTGGACACCAGGCGTGATCTCGCGCGGCCACGGCCGCCGCGGCGCTGATCGCAACGCCGTGCGCGCGGTGCAGCGCCACAGCAGCGCCGCCGAGGTCGGCGACGAGCCGCTGCTGATCCACCTTCGCACCGGCGCGCCGGTGGTGGTGGGCGCCGACCGCGCTGCGGCGGCGCGCAGGCTGTGTGCGACAAATCCGGGCGTGGACATCCTGCTCGCCGACGACGGCCTGCAACACCACCGCCTGCGGCGCGACCTGGCGGTGCTGGTGTTCGACGAGCGGGGCGCCGGCAACGGCCTGCGCCTGCCGGCCGGCCCGCTGCGCCAGGCACTGCCACTGCAGGTGCCAGCGCATATGCTGGTGCTTTACAACACCGCCCGGCCCAGCACCGCCCTGCCCGGCCTGACCGGCCAGCGCCGGCTGTCTGGCGCGCTGCCGCTGGCCGCCTGGTGGCAGGGTCAGACGGCGGACGCCGTCGATGGCGGCTGGCCCGCGCTGCGTGATCGCCGACTGCTGGCCGTCGCCGGGCTGGCCCGGCCCGAGCCATTTTTTTCGATGCTCGAAGCCCAGGGCCTGCAAATTGATCGCCTGCCGCTGACTGATCACCACGGCTTCGACCCGTTGCCCTGGCCGGCCGGCACACCGGACGTGATCGTCACTGAAAAAGACGCCGTCAAACTGCCGCCCGACGCGGTGGGCGCCACCCGGGTCTGGGTGGCAACGCTAGACTTCCAGCCGGAGCCCGGCTTTGCCGAGGCCTTGCGCACCCTGTGCGCGCCCTTCAAACCGCACCCTGTGCCCGCCCTTCAAACCCCACCATGAGCCTTGACCATCGCCTGATCGACCTGCTGGTGTGCCCGCTGTGCAAAGGCCCGCTGCAGATGGCCCGCGACGAACAGTTGCGCCCGCTGGAACTGATCTGCCAGGCCGACCGGCTGGGCTTCCCGATCCGCGACGGCATCCCGGTGATGCTGGAGCCCGAGGCGCGCGTGCTGGAGGCCTTCCCCGCCCCGCCGCCCAGCCCGCTGGCGCCGCTGTAGTTGCCGGCGGATTGCAGCCGATGCGGTTCACCGTCCTGATTCCGGCACGACTGGCCAGCAGCCGCCTGCCCGACAAGCCGCTGGCCGACATCGCCGGCCTGCCGATGGTCGTGCGGGTGGCGCTGGCGGCCGGCCGCAGCGCTGCGGCGCGGGTGGTGGTGGCGGCCGATGCCCAAAGCATCGTCGATGCCTGCCAGGCCCACGGCACCGCGGCGCTGTTGACCCGCGCTGACCACCCCAGTGGCAGCGACCGGCTGGCCGAGGCCTGCGAGCAACTCGGCCTGGACGGCGACGACCTGGTGGTCAACGTGCAGGGCGACGAGCCGTTGATCGCGCCGGCCATGATCGACGCCTGCGCCGCGCTGCTGCGCCAGCGGCCCGACTGCGTGATGGCCACTGTGGCCCACACGATCGACG
>JBBQAH010000039.1:0-20367 GCA_038316145.1 Burkholderiales bacterium | reverse complement strand
CGCAAACACCTTGTTCGGGAACGGCGAGTGCAGGTACATCTTGCCGTCCACGACCAGGGGCGACCCTTCGTGGCCGCGCAACACGCCGGTGGAGAAAGTCCAGGCGACCTGGAGGTTCTTGACGTTGCCCTTGTTGATCTGGTTGAGCTTGCTGTAGCGCTGGTTGAACATGTCGCCAGCCTGCATTGCCCAGTTCTTTGAATTCGCGATGTTCTTTTCCACGTCCGCGTTGGCAAAGGCCAACGCCGGCAGGGACAAGGTGATCGCTAGAACTGCTTTGCTGACGCCGCCGCTGAAGTGACGCGGAAAACTCATGAGGGTCTCCTTGCTGAGGGTTGTCGGGCTGTGCATCCTGGGAACCGACCGGTCCCCTGCAAATCCCCGCAGTCGGTGTGTCTGCAACACGCGTGCCCACTTTTCACGCGGCGTGGCCGGCAAAAGGCGCGTCCGCGCCGCGCCGCTGGCTGTCTTGGGATTGACGTCAAACCGCTACCGGACAAACCCTGAACTTGCGCGCCCATGGCGCGACGCGAAGCGCCCTTTGGCCGGTTTGCGGTGCCGGATGTCCGGGAAAGTCCGGGGGTGGTGCCGAATCGGCCGTGCGCCGTGTGCTGCGGCAGCCACGGACCGTGGCGCAGCTTTTGGCGCAGTGTGTTGCAGCCTCAGCGCAATCGCCGAGACAGGCCCCGTGTCACATTGGGCGGTCCTGCGCAGGCAACCCCGCCAGGCGCCCGGGATGGGCCCGACCCCGCCGCACAAACCGTGCGGCGTGGGCGCAGCAGGTTCGCGTGTCCGGAGGCAAAGCCCGGGCAGGTCGGCCGAAAGCGCCCGGCAGTTGCCGACAGACCCGGCGCCGGGTGCCCGGCTGTCCCGACACCCCTGCTGCGCTTGCCGACACGGCTGTTGCGCCCACAGGCCGGCCGCTGGGTTTGCAAGGCCCATGTCTTGCTTTTTGTGGGATGGGGCCGAATGATGGCCCGCTTGTGCCAGGGGCGTGACAGGTTGCCCTGAGGCTGTTGTCCGGCCGTCCTCAGCGTGTTGATGGCGGCCGGGCCGATTGGCATTCTGGAGACAAGCGCCAATGGATCGATCCGACGCGCTGCTGGCCGACGCCCGCCTGCAGGCGCTGGCCATGGAGCAGGAAGTCGGGCGCGCGTTGCTCGGCCAGGCCCGGGCCATCCGCCTCGTCAACACCGCGGTGTTCGCGCGTGGCCACGTGCTGTTGCAGGGCGACGTGGGCGTGGGCAAGACGACCTTGCTGCGTGCCTTCGCACGGGTGCTGGGCGGCGCGTTCGCGCGCACCGAAGGCACCATCGACCTGATGCCCGGCGACCTGATCTACTACACCTACATCAGTGCCGAAGGCCGCCCGGCGGTGGACCCGGGCCCGCTCATCCAGCATGGCGACGACCTGGCCATCTTCTTCTTCAACGAGATCAACCGCGCTCGCCCGCAGGTGCATTCGCTGCTGCTGCGGGTGATGGCCGAACGCAGCGTCACGGCGTTCAACCGCGAGGTGCGGTTCCCGCACCTGCTGGTGTTCGCCGACCGCAACCGGCTGGAGCGTGAAGAGACCTTCGAGATCAGCGCCGCGGCGCGCGACCGCTTCATGCTCGAGATCGCCATCGACGCGCCGCAGGACGAAGCGCAGCGCCGCGGCCTGGTCTTCGACCCGCGCTTCCACGACACCGACGCGCTGGTGGACGCACTGGCCACCAACCTGGTGGTGCATGCCGAGCTGAACGCGCTGGGTGCGCTCATCCAGCGCAGCGTGCAGGCGTCGGACACGTTGCAGCGCTACGCGCTGGCGCTGTGGCGGGCCACCGCCGACCCCGCGTCTTTCGGCGTGCGCTTGCCGGGCATCGACATGGCGCAGCTGGTGTTGGCAGGGGCCAGCCCGCGCGGCATGAGCCTGCTGCTGCGTGCGGCTCGGGTGGCGGCCTGGCTGGACGGCCGCAGCCATGTCGCGCCCGAAGACCTGCAGGGTCTGTTCCACGAAGCCGTGGCGCACCGGCTGTGCCTGCAGCCGGTGTTTGAAATGCGGCGGCAGGACATCGCGCCGGCCCTGGTCGCCGCCATCCTGTCCCAGGTGGCTGCGCCTTGAACCCGTCTGGCGGCGTCGGCGAAGTTCGCGAGATCCGTGAGATCCACGAGATCAACTACCGGCTCGCAGCCCCGGCGCGTGGCCAGCGGCCCGGCGCCCACCGCAGCCGCAGTGGCGACAGCGGGTTCGAGTTCCGCGGCCATGCCGCGCTGAAAGACGCGCCCGACGCGCGCCGGCTGGACCTGCATGCCAGCCTGCGTGATCCCTTCGGCGACTGGCGCGTGCGCCTGTTCAGCCAGCGCAAGGCGGTGCCGGTGGTCGTGGTTGCCGACTTGTCGGCGTCCATGGGCTACCGCGGTGTCCAGCGCAAGCCCGAGGTGCTGGCCGACCTGGTCGACAGCCTGGCCTGGTCGGCCTGGCGCGCGGGTGACAGCTTCGGTTTTGTCGGCTGCGCCGCCAGCGTTCAGCCCGGCTGGCTGCAGTTGCCCAACCGCCAGCGCCAGGCCGGCACCGCGCTGGCGCAGGCCCTGCGCCGCTGGCAACCGACGGCCGGCGCCGACAGTGCGTGCGCCGACGGCCTGCTGCAGGCGCCGGCCCTGCTGGGGCGCCAGCGGGCCCTGGTATTCCTGGTGTCGGACTTCCACTTTCCGCTGCCCCTGCTGCGCGCCACGCTGGCCGGACTGGCGGCGCACGAGGTGGTGCCCGTGGTGCTGCGCGACGCGCAGGAGCTGGCCCTGCCTGAACGCTGGGGCCTGCTGCATGCACAAGACCCCGAAACGCGCCGCCGACGCCTGGTGTGGTGGCGGCCGGCCCTGCGTGACCGCTGGCAGGCGGCCCAGGTGGCCGAGCAGGCGGCCCTGCTGCAGACGTTCTCTGAAGCCTGGCTGCGCCCGCTGTTTGTCGACGGCGCTTTCGACGCCGACGCCGTCACCCGCCACCTCCAGCAATGACCCTGCTGCAGCGCGCCGGGTTGGCAGGGTCAGGGCTGGTGCTGAGCGCTGGCGCGGGCCTGGCCGCGGCCCAGGCCTTGCCCGACGCCGTGCCCGACCTGCCGCGTGCCTACGGCTACAGCGTGGGCGACGTGGTGCAGCGCCGCGTGCAGCTGCAGCTGCCGCCCGGCTGGTCGCTGGACATGGATGCGCTGCCCCGCAGCCGCCGCCCCGGGCAGGCGCTGGAGCTGCGCCATGCGCGCCTGGACGGCGACCGGCTGCTGCTCGATTACCAGGTCTTCCTGGCGCCCACCGAAGTACGCACGCTGGAGATGCCGCCGCTGCTGCTGCGCTTCGTCGGTGCGGATGGCGTGGATGGCGCGGGGCGCGCTGAGGGTGCCGCGCGCGGCGTGCCCGGTGTCCGCGAAGTGCGGGTCGATGCCTGGCCGCTGACGGTGGCCCCGCTGGCGCCGGCAGACGTGTCGCCGCGTGAAGGCCTGGGCGCGATGCGGCCCGACGTGCCTGCCGCGCCCATCGACACCAAGCCGCACCAGCAGCGCCTGCGGGTGCTGGCCGCGCTGCTGCTCGCCACAGGCGCGGCCTGGGCTCATCTGCACCTGGGCCTGCCCTGGTGGGGCCGGCGCCAGCGGCCCTTCGCCCAGACCTGGCGCCAGCTGCGCAGCTGGCCCGAGCAGGCCAGCGCCGAGCAGGCGCGGGCCGCGATGCAGCTGGTGCACGCCGCCTTGAACCGCAGTGACGGCCAGGTGTTGTTTGCCGGCGGCGTGGCGGCCTTCGTCGGCCGCCACCCGCGCTTTGCGCCGTTGCAGCCGGCGCTCTCAGCGTTTTTCGATCGCTCGCAGGCCGCGTTTTTCGTCACGCCCGCGGTCACTGGCCCGGCCACAGGCGCGGCCGACATCGGCTGGCTCAAGCGCCTGTGCCGCGACTGCCTGGACGCCGAACGGGGCGCACGATGAGCTTCGACACGCCCTGGTTGCTGGCATTGCTGCCGCTGGCTCTGCTGCCGCTGTGCTCGCAGCCCGGCACGGCGGTGGCCAACACCTGGCTGGTGGCGCAGCCACGCGACCTGGCGTCTGGCCTGCTGGGCTGGGCCCTGCGCGCGGCGGCGGTGCTGGCCATTGCCGGCGCACTGGTGGGCATGGCCGGGCCGCACCGGCCCGAGCTGCAGGTGGAACGGCAAGGCCAGGGCGCCGAGATCGTGCTGGTGCTCGACCGCAGCCGCAGCATGGACCAGAGCTTCGCCGGTGCGCGCACCAACGCACCCACCGGCACCGGCCCGGAGGCGCTGGCCTACTACTCGAACCTGCGCGCCAACGAGGCCCGGGCGTCGAAGGGCCAGGTGGCGCGCCAGATGCTGGCCGAATTTGCCCAGCGCCGGCCGGCCGACCGCTTCGGCATGGTCGTCTTCAGCAACCTGCCCATGCGGGTGCTGGGCTTCACCAGCAAGCCCGAGATCATCCAGGCCGCCATCCAGGCCGGCAACATCGGCCGTGGCTTGTCCGAGACCAACATCGCGCGGGCGCTGCAATCGGCACTGGCCTATTTCGAGGACAGGCCCTACACCGGCTCGCGCATCGTGCTGCTGGTGTCCGACGGCGGCGACAAGCTCGACACCGACGCCCGCAACCTCATCACCGAGCAAGCGCGCAAGCACCGCGTGGGTATCACCTGGATCTACATCCGGTCGCCGCGCAGCCCGGGGTTGATGGGCGACGCGGTCATCGACACCCGCCAGCCGTCGGCGCAGGACGAATTGGCGCCGGAACAGTTTCTCGACCGCTTCTTCCGCGGCATGCAGGTGCCCTACCGCGCCTACGAGGCCGACAACCCGGACAGCCTGCAGCACGCCATCGCCGACCTGGACCGGCTGGAGAACCTGCCCATCACCTACCTCGACACGGTGCCGCGGCGCGACCTGTCGGGCTGGGCCTTCAGCGTGGCGCTGGCCTCGGTGCTGCTGCTCTTGCTGGCGCGGCGACTGGAGATCAGGCCATGAAGCCGTCACGGGTGCTGCCGCTGACCCTCTGGCTGCGGGTCGCCACGGCAGTGCTGGTGCTGGCCGCCATGGCTGAGGGCGCACTGTGGTGGCGCGACGCCGGGCGCAACACCCTTATCGCCAATGGCCAGATTCCGGCGGACAGCCGCGTGCCCGAGTTGCAGTTCGCGCACGCGCAGGCACTGACAGCGGCCATCGGCCCCGGCGGCAGTGAAAACGCCGGCCAGGTCGATGGCGCGCTGAACGCCTGGCGGGCCTTGCAGTCGCACCCCACGCTGGGCCCGGCGGCGCGTTTCAACAGCGCCAACCTGCTGCTGCGCCAGGCAGGCGCCCTGGGCGCCGGCCGTCAGACGGGACAGGCAGGCCAGGCGCTGCCGTTGATCGAACTGGCGAAGGAGCAGTACCGTGAACTGCTGCGCCGCGACCCGGGGTTCTGGGACGCCCGCTACAACCTCGAACGCGCCCAGCGGCTGTTGCCCGACCCGGTGGACAGTGACCTGGAGCCCACTGCGGCCCAGCGCGAACGTGAACGCGCCGCGACCACCATGCGCGCGCAGTCGCTGGGCCTGCCATGACGGTGCATTGGGCGGCGGTGTGGCAGCGCCACGGCGACACGCTGCTGCTGGCCGGTGCCGCGCTGGCCCTGGCCGCGGTTTTGCTGCGGCCGGTGCTGCCCTGGAAGCGGCACCAGGTCGACCAGGTCGTGGTCATCGACATCACGCAAAGCATGAACGTGCCCGACCAGCGCCTGAACGGCAAGCCGGTCTCGCGGCTGGCCTTTGCCAAGCAGCAGTTGCGGCAGTTGCTGAGTGAGTTGCCCTGCGGCTCGAAAGTGGGCTGGGCGCTGTTCACCGAATACCGCAGCTTTCTGCTGTTTGCGCCGGTCGAGGTCTGTGCCCACCTGGACGAACTGCGCAGCACGCTGGACGGCATCGACAACCGCATGGCCTGGATCGGCGCCAGCGAAGTGGCCAAAGGCTTGTACAGCGGCCTGTCGATCGCCCGACAGTTGCCCGACCGACCGGCCCTGGTGTTTGTTACCGACGGCCATGAATCGCCGCCGCTGAACCCGCGCCACCGCCCGCGCTTCGACCTGAAGCCGGGCGAAGTGGCGGGCCTGGTGGTGGGCGTGGGCGGACTGGTGCCGACGGCGATTCCGAAAACCGACCCGCTGGGCCGGCCCTTGGGCCCGTGGACGGAAACCGACGTGCTGCAGGTCGACCCGCGCAGCCAGGGCCGCAGCGGCAGCGTCGAAGGCGAACGCCTGGTCGAGCAAGCCGATGACGCGGCCGCGCCCGCAGCGCCGTTTGCTGCACTGGGTGCAACGCCGGGCAACGAGCACCTGTCGTCGCTGCGTGAAAGCTATCTGGCGCTGCTGGCCGTCGAAGCCGGACTGGGCTACCACCGGCTGGTGGATGCGGCGGGTCTGGCCGCAGCGATGCAGGCGCCAGCGCTGACACGACCGGTGCCCGTGCGCGCCGATGCGCGGGTGCCGCTGGCGGGGTTGGCGGTGCTGCTGCTGCTGATGCGGCAAGCCCGACAAGGCCCGTTGCAGGCGGCGTGGCAGCGCTGGCGGGTGGCCCGCGCCCGCCCGGCGTGAGGCCATGCGAGAGCGCCCGGTCCCGGCCTGGGTGCGCTGCACCCGCCAGCGCCTGGCCTGCACGACGCACCGCTGCCTTGGCGGGCTGGCCGCCGCTCGTCGGTCGTATGCTCGGGTGGCATCGACCGAAGGAAGCCACCATGCACCGTCACCTGCAAATCCTGGCGACGTCCGCCTGCCTGCTGGGCCTGTCGGCTTGCGGCGCCGAAACGGCCGGCACTGCCGCCGCCGTGGCCCGGCTGCAGGCCACGCAGACCGCGCAGGCCCAGGCCGAGCAGGGCAGGATCCTGACCGGCTTGAAGCAGGCAGAAATAGCCGCAGCCGTGCGCGCGGCAAGCGCTGGCGAGTAGACAGCGGATGCTGGACCGCCCGGCCGGCGCACTCATCCGCCCCGTCATCGAACGCCTGGCGCGTGTGCTGGCGCGCGCTGGCGTCGGTGCCGACGCGCTCAGCGTTGTCGGCCTGGCCGTGGGCTGGGCCGCAGCAGCGGCCATCGTCTGGCAGGCGCCGCTGCTGGGCGCGGCCCTGATCCTGGTGTCCCGGCTGTTCGACGGGCTGGACGGCGCCGTGGCACGCACCGTTGGCCCCACCGACCGCGGCGGCTTTCTCGATATCAGCCTGGACTTCCTGTTCTACCCCGCCATCCCGCTGGCCTTCGCACTGGCCGATCCGGCGCGCAATGCGCTGGCCGCTGCGGTGCTGCTGGCCGCCTTTGTCGGCACGGGCACGGTCTTCCTGGCCTTTGCCGTCATCGCGGCCAAGCGTGGACTGCACAGCGCGGCCTACCCGGACAAGTCGTTCTATTTTCTTGGCGGGCTGACCGAGGCCACCGAGACCCTGGCCTTCTTTGTCGCCATGTGCGTTTGGCCGGCGCTGTTCGCGCCGCTGGCCTATCTTTTCGCGGCGATGTGCGCTGTCACCATCGCCACCCGCCTGGCCTGGGGCTGGCGCGTCTTCGCGCCGTCCAACCCCTGATGGAGACCCGATGAACACCCCACCACGTCAAACCGCCGCTTATGGCAGCTGGCATTCAGCACTGGATGCTCAGCGCGTGGCCGCGGGCGTGCGCCCGGTGTTCGCGCCCCGCATTGCCGGCGACCGCATCGTCTGGCTCGAAGGCCTGCCGGCCGAAGGCGGCCGCGTGGTCGCCCGCCGCTGGGACGCCGGCCGACTGCAAACCCTCAAGCCCGCCGGCTTTAACTTGCGCAGCCGCGTGCACGAGTACGGCGGCGGCGCCTGCATCGCCGTGGGCCAGCAACTGTTCTTCACGCACTTTGCCGACCAGCGCGTCTACACGCAGCAAGGCGATGCCCCACCGCAGCCCCTGGCCGCCGGCGACGAGCGCACCCAGCGCCACGCCGATTTCGAGTTCGACCCACAGCGCCGCCGCCTGCTGGCCGTGCGTGAAGACCACGGCACAGGCGCTGCCGAGCCCCGCAACAGCCTGGTGAGCCTGCCTGCCGACCCAGCCGACGCCTCCGACGCCTCGTCACAGACCTCCTCAGCCGCGTCCGGCGCGGCCGCCGCGTCCGCCGCGTCCGCCGGTAACGCCCCCTGGACACTGGCCGAGGGCATGGATTTTTATGCCGCACCCCGCTTGTCGCCCAGCGGCCGGCAGCTGGCCTGGCTGGCCTGGAACCACCCGCAGATGCCCTGGCAAGGCTGCGAGCTGTGGCTCGCCACGGTGGACGCTGCGGGCCGCACGCAGGACGCCCGGCGCGTGGCCGGCAGCACCAGCGAAGCCCTGGTGCAGCCGCAGTGGTCGCCCCAGGGCGAGCTGTTTGTGGCCTCTGACCGCAGCGGCTGGTGGAACCTGTACCGCGTGGACACCGAACAGACCGACAGCTTGCAGCCGGTGTGCCCGATGCAGGCCGAGTTCGCCCGCCCGATGTGGGTGCTCGGTCAGTCGCTCTACGGTTTCACGGCGGCTGACGAGATCACGGCGGCCATCATCGAGCACGGCGTGGGCCGGCTCGTGCGCATCCGCTTGCGGCCCGGGGCGGCTGCCGATGTCAGCCCGCTGACCAGCCCGTGCACCGACATCACGGAGCTGCGCGCCGGCCCGGGCTTTGTCGTCGTGCAAGCCGCCAGCGCGGCCGTGGCCGAGCAGATCGTCCGTATCGACCTGGCCACGGGCACCCACCAGGTGCTGGCCAGCAGCTTGGCCGACCCCCCGCCGCCGGTGTCGGTCTCTGCGCCGCAGCCGCTGTCCTACGCCTCAGCGGGCGGGCGCACGGCGCATGCCTTCTTCCACCCGCCGTGCAACCCCGGTTTTGCGGCACCCGCGGGTGAACTGCCGCCGCTGATCGTCACCAGCCACGGCGGGCCCACGTCGATGAGCGGTGGCAGCCTGCGGCTGTCGCTGCAGTTCTGGACCAGTCGCGGCTTTGCCGTACTGGACGTGAATTACGGCGGCAGCAGCGGCTTCGGCCGGCCCTACCGGCAGCTGCTGGACGGCGAGTGGGGCGTGGTCGATGTCGAAGACTGCGTGGCCGGTGCGCAATTTGTGGCCACCCAGGGCTGGGTCGATGAACAGCGCATGGCCATTCGCGGCAGCAGCGCCAGCGGCTTCACCACGCTGTGCGCGCTGGCATTTCACGACGTCTTCGCCGCCGGCGCCAGCCATTACGGCGTCAGCGACCTGGCGGCGCTGGACGCCGACACGCACAAGTTCGAATCGCGCTACACCGCCAGTCTGGTAGCGCCACCGGCCACGCGCGAGGCTATCTACGCCATGCGTTCGCCCCTGCGCCATGCCGCACGCATCCGCGCGCCCATGGTCTTTTTCCAGGGGCTGGACGACCACGTGGTGCCGCCTTCGCAAAGCCTGGTCATGGTCGAGGCCCTGCGTGCCCAGGGGGTGCCGGTGCAGTACCACGCGTACCCAGGCGAAGGCCACGGGTTTCGCCAGCAGGCGACGATCGCAGCCTGTCTGCAAGCCGAGCTGGCGTTTTACGGCCAGGTGTTCGGCTTTCCCGTGTCAGGCTGAGCGGGTCAATGCCAGCGCGAGCGCCAGAACACTTCGCCCCAGTTTTCGACGCCATCGCGCTGCCGTAGGAAGCACCCTACCGCAGCACCACCCGCCGTCCGATGGGCGCGCAGGGGACCGGCTGGGACACTTGCCGGCACTGCACGAGGATCCCTGTGATGGACCCGATGGATTTGCCCGCATCCGAAGGAAACTGCTGAATGAAGACCGACCTGCAGGCCATGCCGCTCAGGCGCAGGCGCGTCCGCAGTCGAAGTGGCATGGTCGTGGCACTGGCCGGCGTGGCGGTGCTGCTGGTCCTGTCGGGCTGTGCGGCTTGGCGGCTGGGCCAAGCCAAGGCGCTGGCGCAACGCAGCGACCCGCTCAGCCAGCGTCCGGCCGAACCTGCGGTTCGCATGCTGATCGTGGGCGACAGCACGGCAGTCGGCACCGGCGCTTCGTCGCCTCAAACCAGCCTGGCCGGGCTGATCGCGCGCGAGTACCCGCGGTTGCTGATCGACAACCGCGGCCGCGACGGCGCGCTGTTGGCCGAAGTGGCGACCCAGTTGGCAATCGACGAGCAGTTCGACGTCGTGCTGGTGCTGGCCGGTGGCAACGACGTGATCCGCATGCGGGACCGTGACGCGATGCGCACCGACATCGAGAAGATCGCAAACGCGGCAGCCGCCCGGGCGCCGCTGGTCGTGATGATGCCGTCGGGCAATGTCGGCAATGCGCCGTTCTTTTTCCCGCCGGTATCCTGGCTGATGGCCAGCCGCTCACGCGCACTGCATGGCTACGTGGCCAGCAGCGCCGCGCGCAGCGGTCTTGTCTATGTCAACCTTTTTCGCGAGCGTTCGAGCGATCCGTTTGTCGCCGATCCAAGCCTCAACGCGTCGGACGGCCTTCACCCCAGCGATGCGGGCTACCGCAACTGGTGGGGTGAACTGCAACAACAAGCCGCACTGGCGCGCCTTCTCGCGCCCGCCAAGCCACCCTAACCAGCCCGCCGCTCGCCTGCGCGCACCGGCGCCCAGGCGGACATGGCTGCGTCTCGGATCGACGGGTGAATCGGCTAGACGCCCAGCGTGTAGACCTGGGCCGTTGCGCGTTCAGCAACGCTGTGCCCCATCAGCGCTTGATTCCATTCAACGCCGTTGGCGCCCGTGGCGGGCGTCAGGCCGTTGGTCATCTGGACTGTCTCCTCGGTGCTGGCGTCGAACTCGCCCACCTGCACGCGGGTGTCCAGGAACAAGCGCGCCACGGCGGACCCGCCCGAGTCGATCAACACCAGATACCGCGCGGCCTTGCGCAGTTCACCCTGGCTGTGCCTGCGCGGCATCTCGCTTCCGAACACCTGGCTCATCTGATGACCCTCACCTCAGCCTACGCGGCCGACGGCTGGACCGCCATCAGCATGGAAAAAACCCTGACCCTCGTTGCCGTGGCGCCGTACCCGCCACTTGCAACGGGGCCTCGGCGTACAGCCGCACTGGCTTGTCGGGCATTTTGCATCTTCCGCGTCCGCCACCACAGCGGCGTGCTGCCCCCGCTGCCGCCGCACCCGGCGCGTCCAGGCCAGTTCCTCGGGGCTTGGCGCCATGCCGTCGTTGATGGGGCGTCAAAGTGACGGTGATGCTGGAAGAACTGCTGGCACCGGGCCACAGCGGCGCCGAGTACGACGCCTGGCTCATCCGCATCAGCGAAGGCCACTGTACAGCGCCGGCGATTTTCTGGACGTGGCCAGCTACACCCATGTGCTGCGCTGGGCCGACCAGATCGCGCCCCGCCCGGCCGCCCAGCGTGGGCGCATGGTCAACCGGGCGTGGGGCCCGCTCGACACGCAGCTGCACGAGCGCCACCAGGCCAGCGACTTCGACACGCTGACCGAAGACAAGAAGTCAGCGCCGACGAAGCGCTAGGCCCGTTCACCCTGCACGACTGTGGCACAGCGCTCTGCCATCGCCGTGTACACATCCTGTTGGCCGAAATGGGGGCACCGACACCGTGCCGACATCAAAAAACCAAGGCCGAGCGAGACTCTGGATCACGTCCAGCGCCGCCGGGCAAGGCGCCCTGACGGTGGATCAGGCCGGCTCGTCAGGGCCGTAATGACCCATCCGGCGTGATTTGGTCTCCAGATAGCCCCGGTTGTGCGGGTTCGACGGCATGTGCAGCGGCAGGCGTTCAACCACTTCGACACCCAAACGCTGGAGCGCATCGACCTTGGCCGGGTTGTTGGTCAGCAGGCGCACCCGTTTTACACCCAGCTGACCCAGCATTTTTGCGGCGATGGCGTAGTCCCGCGCATCGTCGGGCAGGCCCAGCAGCCGGTTGGCCTCGACGGTGTCGGCGCCCGCCTGTTGCAGCGCATAGGCCCGGATCTTGTTGACCAGGCCGATGCCGCGGCCCTCCTGGCGCAGGTACAGCAACAGCCCGCGGCCGGCTTCGGCGATTGCCGCCAGGCCGCCTTCGAGCTGGGCGCCGCAGTCGCACTTCAGGCTGTACAGCGTGTCACCGGTGAGGCATTCACTGTGCAGGCGCGTCAACACCGGCTCGCCGTCGTCCAGCCGGCCCAGGCTCATCGCCGCGTGCTCGGCGCCGGTTTGCGGGTCCACCAGGCCGTGCAGGTCGAACTCGCCAAAACGGGTAGGCAAGCGGCAGGAGACCAAGGTGCCGGGCGGCGCCTGCAGGTTGTGCAAAACACCTGCGGCGGCAGGCTGGAAGCGAGCATTCATGGCATGGGCCGGGCACATCAGCGCGGCCAGGGGGCAGGGACCGGCCTGCATTGTCGGTGAACCCGCGCCGGCCCGCCCGGCCGCGGGCCGGGTCAGACGATTCGGCTCTTGTGGCCCGCCCAATACGGGTCACGCAGCAGCCGCTTGTAGAGCTTGCCGGTGGGCAGGCGCGGCAGTTGCGGACTGAAATCGACCGAACGTGGGCACTTCTGGCGCGACAGGTGCTCGGCGCAAAACGCCATCAATTCTTGCGCCAGCGCGGGCCCGGGCTCGACCCCGGGGATCGGCTGCACCACCGCCTTGACCTCCTCGCCCAGGTCGGCATTGGGCACGCCGAAGACCGCCGCGTCTGCCACCTTGGGGTGGGTGATCAGCAGGTTTTCGCACTCTTGCGGGTAGATGTTGACCCCGCCCGAGATGATCATGAAGGTGGACCGGTCGGTCAGGTACAAAAACCCGTCTTCGTCCAGGTAACCCATGTCGCCCACCGTGCTCATGCTGCCGTCGGGCGAGCGTGTCAGCGCGGTGCGTTCGGGGTCGTTGAAGTAGACAAACGGCGACGCGGTCTTGAACCAGACCTCGCCCGACGTGCCCCGCGGCACGGGCTGCATCATCTCGTCGAGGACATGGATGTCGCCCAGCAGCACCCGGCCCACGCTGCCGCGGTGCGCCAGCCATTCGGCTGAGTTGCAGGCGGTAAAGCCCAGGCCCTCGGTCGCGCCGTAGTACTCATGGACGATAGGCCCCCACCAGTCGATCATCTGCGCCTTGACCTGGGCCGGGCAGGGCGCTGCGGCATGGACGGCGATCTTCAGCGACGACAGGTCGGCCACCGCGCGACGCTCGGGCGGCAGCTTGAGCATGCGCGAGAACATCGTGGGCACCAGCTGGGTGTGGGTGATGCGGTAGCGCGCGATCAGGTCCAGGTAGTGCTCGGGGTCGAAGTGCTCCATGATCACCACCGTGCCGCCGTTGCGCAGCGCCAGGCTGACATTGGCCAGCGGCGCCGAGTGGTAGAGCGGTGCAGGTGACAAATACAACATGCCCTCCTCGCACTGCCAGAGGTTGTTCAGGAAGTGGAACAGCGGCAGCGGCTTGGCGGGTGGGTCTTCGGGCAGCGGCCGCAGGATGCCCTTCGGCCGGCCGGTGGTGCCTGAGGAATACAGCATCGCCGTGCCCAGCCACTCGTCGGCCACTGGCGTGCCGGGCAGGCCGGCCAGCGCAGCGTCGTAATCCTGCAACGTGGTGGCGCCGACCTGGCCCGCGGACTCGGCCCCGCCGCCCACGACCAGGCACAGCTTGACGTTCGGGCAGTCGGCCAGCGCCTGGCGGGCCACTGCCAGTTTTTCGGCCGAGGTGATCAGCAGCTGCGACTCGCTGTTGTTCAGGATGTAAGCCAGTTCGTCGGCGGTCAGGAAGGCGTTGACGCAGGTGTAGTACAGGCCGGTGCGCTCGCCCGCCATGCAGGCTTCGATGAAGCGGCTGTTGTTCTCCATGAAGACGGCATAGTGGTCCAGCCGCTGCAGGCCCTGGGCGCGCAGCAGGTGGGCCAGCCGGTTGCTGCGGGTCTCCAGCTCGGCGTAGGTCAGGGATTCACCGCTGGTCGCCATGATGAATGCGGGCCGGTCGGCATGTTGCTGGGCATATTTGCCGGAGTACATGGGTTTGCTCCTGGGTCGGGGTGGGGCAGGGCGGGCCAGCGGTGCCACTGCGGTTCATGCCATTGTCTTGACACCGCCATTGCAGTGGCTTGGGGATTGCCCGGTGGCGACACGGTGCCCGAACGGGTCTCGGGGCACGGGCAGCTGTACGGCCGTGTCGATGAAGTCCGGCCTGTTGCACGGGGCGGCCGCGAAGCCCTGCGCGATGGCCGGCGGGGCGATGATCGCTGCAGGCATTGCGCGTGCCAGGGCCTCTGCAGGGCGGCTGGTTCTCCAACTGCGGCCCGTTTGTATGATCCCCAAGCATGATCGGGGGTCTGTGGTGCAGGCAAAACAACAAGGAGCGGGAATGCGCAGGGCGTTGAACAAGACCGGGTGCGACTGCGGCGCCAAACTGCTGGCTGCAAGCATCGTGCTGGTCGGGCTGGGCGTTGCACGCGCCGATACCGTCGATGCCCGATGCGACATCTATCCCAAGGGTGACGACCATGCTTCGGCGGTGCTGCCGTGCACCTTCTCCCAGCGCCAGGGCTATGTCGGGATAGACCGCGCTGACGGCGTCCGCCATGAGCTTGAACCAAAAGGGCGCCCGGGCACCTATGTCGATGACAACGGCAAGCCAGCGCACCGCATTCGCGGGTTGGGCAGCCGCGGCCAGATCTACCGACTTGCAAACGAGACAATCTATGTCTACTGGAACACCGCCGGGTTGCCGAGCCAGCCAAAGGCGCCCGCCTCCACAACGACCCCGGCGACGACTTCACCGAACCTGACGCCGCTACCCAGGTCGGGGCCGCCGTCCGTGCCCTTCGACAAGACGTTGACGCTGCAGGGCGTGACCTTCCGGGTGCAAAGTGCCAACCGCGGCTCGGTCAACCGGGTCGAGATCAAGCCCGCTGGGCTGAGCATCGACAACTCGCCGGTGGTCCGCGAGATCGACGGCACAGTGTCCGGCGTCGGGGCAGCGGACCTGAACGTTGACGGCTCACCCGAGATCTATGTCTTCGTGACGTCAGCAGGCTCGGGATCGTACGGCTCGCTGGTGGCATTCAGTGCCAACCGCCGCAAGTCACTCAGCGAGATCAGCCTGCCTGCGATCACCGACCACGCGACGGCAGCCAAGGGGTACCAGGGGCACGACGAGTTTGCGGTCGTCGAGAACACGCTGGTGCGCCGGTTCCCGCTCTACCGGGAAGGCGACATCAACGCGGCGCCGACCGGCGGCATCCGCCAACTGCAATACAAGCTGGAGCGCAGCGAGGCGACCTGGGTGTTGAGGGTGGACCGCGTGGTGGACTACTGAGGCAAGGCGTCGCTCGCGGCTGCCCCTGGATTCACGGTTTCGGCCGCATACCGGCCGGCGCCAGCTTGGGCGTTGGCAGCAGGGGCAGCAGAAATGCCTGGCGCAGACGGAAGGCCAGGCTGTTTCTTGGGCTGTTTCTTGGGCCGTACCGGGCCGTACACTGCCGCCGGTGATATCCACCGCCGACCTTGCCCCAGCGCCCGCCGCCCCGTCCTTCACTGCGCTGGGCCTGTCGCCGGCCCTGGCCGCCTCGGCCGCCGAGCTTGGCTGGACGGTACCAACACCTGTTCAGGCCGCCGCACTGCCGGCCATCCTGCAAGGGCAGGATGTGCTGGCCGCGGCGCCCACCGGATCGGGCAAGACGGCCGCCTTTGTCTTGCCGCTGCTGCAGCGCCTGCTGGCTGCGCCCGACGACCTGGCGCGCCGGCCGCGCCTGTTGCGCGCACTGATCCTGGCGCCCACGCGAGAACTGGCGTTGCAGACCGGCGAGGTGCTGCAGCGCCTGGCGCAACACGCTGCGCCGAAGCTCAAGACCGTGGTCGCCGTGGGCGGCCTGTCGATCAACCCGCAGATGATGGCGTTGCGCGGCGGCGCGCAGGTGGTGGTGGCCACGCCCGGCCGCCTGCTCGACCTGCTGGACCACAACGCGCTGCGCCTGTCGGACCTGGCGGTGCTGGTGCTCGACGAGGCCGACCGCCTGCTCGACCTGGGTTTTGCCGACGAGGTGGGCCGTCTGCTGGCGGCCCTGCCGGCGCGGCGCCAGACCCTGCTGTTTTCGGCCACGCTGCCGGCTGCAGTGCACACGCTGGCCGGCCAGATACTGCGCTCGCCGCTGCAAGTTTCGCTGGCGCCGGACCGTGATCGGCAGGGAGACGCGCCGGGTATCCCGGGTATCCCGGGCATCCAGGGCGATGTGGGCGGTGATACCGACCCCGCCGTGGCGCTGGCCACCCCTTTGCCCGCCATCACGCAGCGTGCGATCGAGGTGCACAGCACCCGCCGCACGCCGCTGCTGCGCCACCTGATCGCCAGCGAAGGCTGGGACCGGGTGCTGGTTTTTGTCGCCACCCAGTACGCCAGCGAGCATGTGGCCGACAAGCTCAAGCGCGCCGGCATCCTGGCCGCCGCGCTGCACGGCCAGCTCAGCCAGGGCCGGCGCACGCAGGTGCTGGCGGATTTTCAAGCCAGCCGCTTGAAGGTGCTGGTGGCCACCGACCTGGCCGCGCGCGGCCTGGATGTCGTCGGCCTGGCGGCGGTGGTCAACCACGACCTGGCGCGCTCGGCGGTGGACCACATCCACCGCATCGGCCGCACCGGCCGGGCCGGCGCGGCGGGCCAGGCCATCAGCTTCATCGCCGCCGACGCACCGGGCAGCGAGGCGCATTTCCGCCTGATCGAAAAGCGTCAGGGCCAGCGTGTGCCGCGTGAACAGGTGCCGGGCTTCGAGCCGGCGCTGACCGGGACTGCGGATGTAGCGCCAGCCACCGACGCCGAGGCGGCACCGCTTGCCGGATCGTTGCTTGTCGGCGCAATCGACCCGAACGGCGGCATCAAGGGCCGGCGCAAAAGCAAAAAAGACAAACTCCGCGAGGCCGCCGCGGCGGTGGTGCGCCGCTCGTCACGTCCACGCGGCTGACCGCGCTCAAACGGTCGGCGCAGCCCAGCCCTCGCGCAACTCCCGCTTCAGCACTTTGCCGATCGCGCTGCGCGGCATCTCGTCGATCAGGCGCAGGCCCGACAGGCGCTGGGTCTTGCCCACTTGCTGGTTGAACCAGGCGCGCAGCGCTTCTGCGCTGTCGCTGCGGCCCTCGCGCCGCACCACAAACGCCACCGGCGTTTCGCCCCATTCGGCTGACGGCACACCCACCACCGCCGCATCGGCCACCGCCGGATGGCCGCGCAGCACCGCCTCCAGATCACTCGGGTAGATGTTGAAGCCGCCGGAGATCACCATGTCCTTGCGCCGGTCGTGCAGCGTCAGGAAGCCGTCGGCATCAAACCGGCCGACGTCGCCGGTGCGGATATAGCGTCGGCCCTGGTCGTCGAACCACTCGGCCTCGGCGGTCTTGGCGGGCTGGTTGTGGTAGCCGGTCATCATGCCGGCGGACCGGCCCACCACCTCGCCGCTGTCGCCCACGGTGCTCACCAGGGCGCCGTCCTCGTCGATCAGCCGCACGTCGTGGCCTTCGGCCGGCTGGCCCACGGTGTGCAGCTTGTCCGGGTGCAAATGGGCCTGCAGGATGCAGGTGCCGCCGCCCTCGGTCATGCCGTAATACTCCACCAGGCCACCCGGCCAGCGCGCCAGCACGTCGGCCTTGAGCGGCGCCAGAAACGGCGCGCTGGTGCAGAACTTCATGCGGAACGCGCTCAGGTCGTACCGGTCGAAGTCCGGCCGCGCCATCAGCCGCTGGTACTGCACCGGCACCAGCATGGTGTGGGTCACCCGCTCGGCCTGGGCGGCCTGCAGGTAAGCCCCGGCGTCGAACTTGGGCATCAGCACCACGCAGCCGCCGTAGGCCAGCGTCGGGATCACCGACACCAGCGTGGTGTTGCTGTAGAGCGGCGTGGTGATCAGCGTGACGGTGGACGCCTCGTAGCCCGAGATCGAGGCGCGCTGGATGTGGGCCCAGCGCATCGCATGCGACTGCACGATGCCCTTGGGCGTGCCGGTGGTGCCGGACGAGTAGATCAGGTTGAACGGCCAGGCCGGGTCGATGGCGACCGGCGTGGGCCGGGCCGGTGCTGCCAGCAGCCAGGGCGCCAGCGCGGCCTGCGCACCATCAGCGTCCAGCCGGGTGGTGGGCAACCTGGCGGGCACCTCGACACCCGCGCGCTGCAACGCGGCCAACACCTCGCCGTCGACAAAAAACCGGCGGGCACCGGCGTCCAGCGCCATGCTGACCAGCTGCGCCGCGGTGGCGCTGGGCGCCAACGGGGCCACGGCCAGGCCGGCACGCAGCGCGCCGAGAAACAGCGCGATGTACTCGACGCTGGACCCACCGCACACCGCCACCACCTCTTGCGGCCGGGCGCCGTCGCGTTGCAGCGAGGCGGCCACCCGGTCGGCCAGCGCATTCAGCTCGGCATAGCTCAGCCGCTGCGGGCCCACCACCAGTGCGGTGGCGTCAGGGCGGGCGCGGGCCTGGGCGGCCACCAGCGCGGGCAGGTTGTCGAAGGGCAGGCTGTCGTCGGTCGTGCTGGCTGGGGTCATGGTGGGTGGCGATCAAGAGGGGCGATGGACAGGGCAGGGCCCGGACAGGCCACGGACGATAGCAGCGCGACCCCGGGCGCCCCTGTCGCTCAGGTGCTTGTCGCGGCCCGGCGGCCCCGGCTGAATGCCCCATCGACAACCAGCCCGGAGGGCAAGCCCATGGACATGGCCGGCAAGGTGGTGGTGGTGACGGGTGGCGCATCGGGCATCGGCCAGGCGCTGTGCCGGGCCTTTGCCCAGGCCGGCGCGCGGGCGGTGGTGGTGGCCGACCTGGACGCTGCCGGTGCGGCGGCCGTGGCGGCCGAGATCGGCGGCTTGGCGGTGCCCACCAACGTCGCGGTGCAGGCCGAGGTGCAGCAACTGGTGGCGCAAGCCACCGCGCAGTACGGCCAGGTCGATGTGTTCTGCAGCAACGCGGGCATCATCTCCCGCGTCGATGCCGATGCGTCGGCCGCCACCTGGCAGCGCCACTGGGACGTCAACGTGATGGCCCATGTGCATGCGGCCAACGCGGTGCTGCCGCAGATGCTGGCGCGCGGTGATGGCGCATTGCTGCAGACTTGCTCGGCGGCCGGCTTGCTCAGCCAGGTCAATGCCGCGCCTTACTCGGTGAGCAAGCACGCGGCAGTGGCGTTTGCCGAATGGTTGTCCATTGCCCACGGTGATGCCGGCATCCGGGTCAGCTGCCTGTGCCCGCAAGGCGTGCTGACGCCGATGCTCTTGGGCCTGGGCAGCCCGGGCAGCGAGGGCAGCGAGGGCAGCGGGCGCAAGAGTTTCCTGGCCGAGGGCGCGTTGTCGGCCGACGCGGTGGCCGCGATGGCGCTGCAGGGCTTGCGCGACGGCCGCTTCCTGATCCTGCCGCACGACGAGGTGCTGACCTTCTGGCAGCGCAAGACGGCTGACATCGAGCGCTGGCTGCGCGGCATGCGGCGCCTGCGTGCCAAGGTCGTCGGCGGCGAGGCCGGCTGACATCCCACCGGCGTGCACGCGGCCGCCGCCGGGGTTTGGGCCGGCCTCGCGCCGCGTCGCGCTACAGCAGCGTCTTCAACGCCACCGCAGGATCGCAGGCCAGCGCCGGCGCCGGGTGGCGGCCCGCCTCCAGCAGCTTGCGCGACATCACATGGTCCATCGCCGCGTTGACCGACTCGACGCAGACCAGCCGATCGTCCCGGTAGTGCAGGATGGAAAAATCGGCCGGCGCGCTGGCTGCAGCCGCACCCGGTCGGCGGTGGCGGGTCACACCGGGGGCGTCGGCCGCCGGCATCAGGCCGGCCATCTGCAGGCGCAGGCTGCCCTGCTCGGACCAGAACCAGGGCAGGGCGGCGTAAGAAGCCGGCAGTCCTTGCAGCGTGGCGGCGGCGGTGCGGGCCTGGTCGTTGGCGTTTTGCACCGATTCCAGCCGCAGCCGGGTGCCGGCCGGCGCCCAGGCCTCGGCGACGGGGAAGTTGGCGACGTCGCCTATTGCCAGGATGGCCGGATCACTGCTGCGCATCGCCGCATCGACCACGATGCCGTTGCTCAAATCCAGCCCGGCGGCTTCGGCCAGCGCAGTGTCGGGCTCGGCGCCCACACCCAGCAGCAGCAGGTCGACGCCGCAGCGCTCGCCATTGACCTGCAGCGACAGCAGGCGCTCGGCGTCGAACTCGGCGGCGCCGACCTGCGCGCCGAGATCGACCACGGTGCCCGCCGCCCGGTGGGTGGCCAGCACGTGCGCCGACAACTCGGCCGACACTGACCGCGCCAGCAACCGCGGCGCGGCCTCGACCACCCGGACAGTCAGGCCCATTGCCCGCGCGCTGGCAGCCACCTCCAGCCCGATGAAGCCACCACCCAGCACCGTCAGGCTGGCGGCGCTGGCCAGTTGCGTGCGCAGCGCGGTGGCGTCAGTCGCGTTGCGCA
>JBBQAH010000154.1:0-6933 GCA_038316145.1 Burkholderiales bacterium | reverse complement strand
GGCTCGGCCTGCAAGGCGGCCAGTGCGCTGCCCATCGCGGTTGAATCCAGCGCCGGCCGCGGCAGGCCAAACATGTGCTGGCCCGCGTCCAGGATGGGCCGGTAACCGGTGCAGCGGCAGAGGTTGCCCGACAGGTCGTCGGCGATTTGCTGGCGGGTAGCGGTGTTGCCGGCCGCACCAAAACGGTCCAGCGTGGCGGCAAGCGACATCACAAAGCCCGGCGTGCAAAAACCGCACTGCGAGCCGTGGCAGGCCACCATCGCTTGCTGCGCCGGGTGCTGGCCGCCCAGGTCTTCGACGCTCAGCAGCGCCTTGCCGTCCAAGGTGGGCAAAAACTGGATGCAGCTGTTGATCGGCTTGAAGCGCACCGTGCCCCCGGGCTGCAATTCACCCACCAGCACAGTGCAAGCGCCGCAGTCGCCCTCGTTGCAACCCTCTTTTGTGCCGCTGCAGTGGGCGTGTTCACGCAGCCAGGCCAGCACCGAGGTGGTCGAGTCAAGCCCTTGCACCGAGACGGTCTCGCCCCGGTGAAAAAAGCGGATCGGCCGGGCGGGCTGCACCGGGGCTGTGCTGGGATGGGGTGCCTGGGACATACCCGTAAGGTAGCCGCTGCACGGCGCAGTGCTATACATTTTGTGAGATATCCGCTATCGGCTCAGGCGTATCACAGTGGCTTCGGCATTCGACAAGATCGAGCTCTCACTCATCCGGGCCTTCCACACCGTGATCACCGAGCGCAGTGTTTCGCGCGCCGCCCTCAAGCTGCGCACCACCCAGCCTGCACTGTCCGGCCAGTTGAAGCGCCTGCGTGGCCTGATCGGCGACCCGCTGCTGGTGCGCGCCGGCAACGCGATGGCGCCCACCGCCGTGGCACTGGGCCTGCTGCCGGCAGCGGCGCAGGTGCTGCAAGGGGCACAGGCGCTGTTTGGCGGCCATGCCGCAGCGCAAGGTTTTGTACCGGCGCTGGCGGCGCAGCACTTCCGCATTGCCGCCAGCGACTACCTCGACCCACTTTTTTTGCCCGAGCTGGTGGCCCGGGTGCGCAGCCAGGCGCCGGGCGTCACGCTGGACCTGCTGCCGCTGACCCGCGACTACGACTACCGAGGCCACCTGGCGCGTGGCGAGGTCGACCTGGTGGTGGGCAACTGGCTGGCGCCGCCGGCCGAGCTGCACCTGGGCCGGCTGGTCAGCGACGAGATCGTCTGCCTGGTGGGCCTGGACCACCCGGCGCTGCGCAACCCGCGCCTGTGGACGGCCGAGCGCTACCTGGACTGCGACCACATCGCGCCCACGCCGCTGCATGCGGGTGGCGTGGGCGTGGTGGACGAGTTGCTGCAGGCGCAGCGGCTGCAGCGCCGCATCGTGGTGCGCAGCCCGCATTTCGGCCTGGCACCGGCGATGGTGGCGCGCTCCTCTTTGGTGCTGACCACCGGCCGGCAGTTTTGCAGCCGCTACATCGGCAGCCTGCCGGTGCGCATCGTGCGGTGTCCGATGGACTTTCCGTCGTTGACCTACTACCAGCTCTGGCACGAGCTGACCCATGCCTCGACCGCGGTGCGCTGGCTGCGTGAGCAGGTGCGCGACGTGGCGCGTGCGCTGGTGGAGGGGCGGGCATGAGTGCAAGCATGGGTACAACCGCGCCGGTGAAAACTGCGATCCTGGCGGACTTGTTGGACTTCACCGGCGATCCGGGGCTGACCGACCGCCACAGCACCGCTGTGCGCTGGCGCCCCGCGCATTGGCTGCTGATCGACGCCTGCGGCCGGATCGAGGCGGTGCAGCCCGACGCCCCCGGCGACGACTGGTTCAAGCTCGACCACAGCGGCCGCCTGCTGCTGCCGGGCTTCATCGACAGCCATGTGCACAGCCCGCAGGTGGATGTGATCGCGTCCTGGGGCGCCGAGCTGCTGGACTGGCTCAACACCTACACCTTCCCGGCCGAGGCGCGCCATGCCGACCCGGTGTTTGCGCAGGCCGCCGCCGAAATGTTTTTGGACGCGCTGCTGGCGCACGGCAGCACGGCGGCGGTGGTGTTCCCCACCGTGCATGTGACCAGCACCGACGCGCTGTTCGCCGCTGCCCAGCAGCGTGGCATGCGTTTGATTGCTGGCAAGGTGCTGATGGACCGCCATGCGCCCGACAACCTGCGCGACGACGTGCTGCAGGCCCGCATCGATTGCAACGCCCTGATCGAGCGCTGGCACGGCCGCGGCCGGCTGGCCTATGCCGTGACGCCGCGTTTTGCTGCCACCAGCAGCGCTGAGCAACTGGCGATGGCCGGCCAGCTGCTGGCTGACCACCCGGGGCTGTACATGCAGACCCATGTGGCCGAAAACCGCGCCGAGGTGGCCTGGATCGCCGAGCTCTTCCCCGAGGCCCGCAGCTACCTCGACGTCTACGCCCAGCACGGCCTGCTCAACGAGCGCGCGGTGCTGGCCCACGGCATCTGGCTCGACGACACCGACCGCGCGCTGCTGCACGACAGCGGCGCGCAGATCGCGTTTTGCCCGTCGTCCAACCTGTTCCTGGGCAGCGGGCTGTTTGGCTGGCAGCAGGCGGCTGTCGCCGGGGTGAACGTCAGCCTGGCGTCGGATGTGGGCGGCGGAACGTCCTTGTCGATGTTGCGCACGATGGCCGATGGCTACAAGGTGCAGGCGATGTCCGGCAACCGGCTCACCGCCTGGGCGCTGCTGCATGCCGCTACCCGTGGCGCAGCGCAGGCGCTGCGGCTGGACGCCGAGATCGGTACGCTGGCGCCTGGCCTGATGGCCGACGTCTGCGTCTGGGACCACGCGGTGGGTGCGGTAGCGCAACGCCGCGACAGCCTGGCCCGCGAGTTGCATGAACGTCTGTTTGCCTGGCTCACCCTGGGCGACGAGCGCAATCTGGTCGAGGCCTGGGTGGGCGGCATCTGCCGCAGCCGGCGGCCCTGACCTGACCCAGCCCGACCCGATGCCCTGACAACAAAAAGAGGACCGCATGCTCAGACTCGAACTGGCCGGCATCAGCAAGCAGTACCCGGCGGTGCGCGCCAATGACCGGGTTTCACTCTGCGTGAAGCCCGGCCAGATCCACGCCGTGCTGGGTGAAAACGGCGCCGGCAAGAGCACCCTGATGAAGATCATCTACGGCGCGGTGCGGCCCGACGAGGGCAGCATCTACTGGAACGGCCGCGAGGTGCAGATCGCCAATCCGCAGGTGGCGCGTGGCCTGGGCATCGCGATGGTGTTCCAGCACTTTTCGCTGTTCGACACCCTGACCGCAGCCGAAAACGTCTGGCTCGGGCTGGACAAGTCGATGACGTTGGCCGAGGTGACGGCCCGCATCCGCGTTGTCTCGGGTGAGTACGGCCTGCCGTTGGACCCACTGCGCCCGGTGCACACGTTGTCGGTCGGTGAGCGCCAGCGGGTCGAGATCGTGCGCGCACTGCTGACCAAGCCGCAGTTGCTGATCCTGGACGAGCCGACCTCGGTGCTGACGCCGCAAGCGGTTGAAAAACTCTTTGTCACGCTGCGCCAGTTGGCGGCCGAGGGCTGCGCCATCCTCTACATCAGCCACAAGCTCGACGAGATCCGGGCGCTGTGCCACCACTGCACGGTGCTGCGTGGCGGCAAGGTGACGGGTGAGGTGGACCCGGCCCTGGAGACCAATACCAGCCTGTCCAAACTGATGATCGGCAGCGAGCCGCCCGAGTTGGCGCACCGCCCGGCCCAGCCCGGCGCGGTGGCGCTGGCGGTGCGGGGCTTGTCGCTGGCCAAGCTCAACCCGTTTGGCATGACGCTCGCCGATCTGGCGCTGGACGTGCGCGCCGGCGAGATCGTCGGCGTGGCCGGTGTCTCGGGCAACGGCCAGCAAGAGCTGATGGCCGCCCTGTCGGGTGAGGACACCCGTGCCGCGCCGGGCTCGATCACCTTGTTCGGGCAGGACATCGCTGCCGCCTCGCCGCGCAAACGCCGGCATGGCGGCCTGCACTTCGTGCCTGAAGAGCGACTGGGCCGTGGCGCCGTGCCGACCATCAGCCTGGCGATGAACACCTTGCTGACCCGCACCGGGGCGGTATCCCGCAGTGGCTGGATCAACACCACGGCGGTGCGCCGGCTGGCGGAGGACCTGATCAAACGCTACAACGTCAAGGCCGGTGGCCCGGGCGCATTGGCCAAGAGCCTGTCGGGTGGCAACTTGCAAAAATTCATCGTCGGCCGCGAGATCGATGCCAAACCCAAGCTGCTGATCGTCTCGCAGCCCACCTGGGGCGTGGACGTGGGTGCGGCGGCGCAGATCCGCGGCGCGCTGCTCAAATTGCGCGATGAAGGCTGTGCGCTGCTGGTGGTCAGCGAAGAGCTGGACGAGTTGTTCGAGATCAGCGACCGGCTGCTGGTTATCGCCCAGGGCCGGCTGTCGCCCAGCGTGCCGGTGGCCCAGGCGACGGTGGCGATGATCGGCGAGTGGATGTCGGGGCTGTGGCCGGGCAACCGACCCCAACCCGGGGCGTCCGCCGGGTCTGCGGCTGTCGGCCAAAACACGGAGGTGCACCATGCTGCGGCTTGAGGCCCGCCCCGCGCCGTCCCGGCTGTTTGCCTGGGCCTCGCCGGTGCTTTCACTGCTGATCACCATTGCCGTGGCCACCGTGCTGTTCATTGCGCTGGGCAAAGACCCGGTGCGCAGCCTGACCGTGTTTTTGATCGAGCCCTTCAACGGCCTGCGCTCGATCACCGAGCTGGGGCTCAAGGCCACACCGCTGATCCTGTGCTCGCTGGGGCTGGCGCTGTGCTTCCGCAGCAATGTCTGGAACATCGGCGCCGAGGGCCAGTACCTGGCCGGCGCGATGGTCGCGGGTGGGCTGGCGCTGTGGGTCACACAGTCGAACCTGGGCATCAACCGCTGGGTGTTTTTGCCGCTGGCGATCATCGCCGGCGCGCTGGGCGGTGCGGCCTGGGCGTCGATCGTGGCGCTGTTGCGCGACCGTTTCAACGCCAACGAGATTCTGGTCAGCCTGATGCTGGTCTATGTCGCCAACCTGCTGTTGAACTGGCTGGTGTTCGGGCCGTGGAAGGACCCCAAGGGCTTCAACTTTCCGCAGAGCGTGAGCTTTGCCGATGGCGCGGCCATCCCGCGCATCATCACCGGCATGCGGCTGCACTGGGGTTTTGTGGTGGCGTTGCTGGCGGCCCTGGGCATGTGGTTGTTCATGTCGCGCTTCTACCTGGGCTTTGCACTGCAGGTCGGCGGGCTGGCGCCGGCAGCGGCGCGTTACGCCGGGTTTTCAAGCCGCTCGGCGCTGTGGACCTCGCTGTTGACGTCGGGTGCGCTGGCCGGTGTGGCGGGTGCGTTTGAAGTCGCCGGGCCGATGGGCCAACTGACGCCGTATGTCTCCAACAACTACGGCTTCACTGCGATCATCGTGGCCTTTGTCGGCCGGCTGCACCCGCTGGGCTGTGTGTTGGGCAGTGTGCTGCTGTCGATGTTTTTGATCGGCGGTGAGCTGGCGCAGTCGCGGGTGGGCCTGCCGTCGGCACTGAGCGGGGTGTTTCAGGGCGTGTTGCTGTTTTCGCTGCTGGCCTGCGACACCTTGATCAACTACCGGCTGCGCTGGTTGCCGGCAGCGCCCAGGCCTGGTGCCAAGGCAGCCCAGGCTGCGGGAGCAACCGCATGAACGAGACCGCATTGCTGATCGCCGCCATGCTGGCCTCGGGCACACCGCTGGCGATCGCCGGCCTGGGCCTGCTGATCAACGAGAAAGTGGGTGTGCTCAACCTGGGCGCCGAGGGCATGTTGCTGGTGGGCGCCGTCACCGGCTTTGCGGTGTCCTTCCACACCGGCAGCACGGTGCTGGCGCTGGGCGCCGGGGCCTGCGCGGCGGCGGTGCTGGCGGCCATCTTTGGCTGGCTGGTGATCTGGATCAACGCCAACCAGTACGCCACCGGCCTGGCCGTCAGCCTGTTCGGCGGCGGTTTTTCAGCGTTTGTCGGGGTGCCCTATGTCGGCCAGAAGCTGGGCGCCCCGGTCACGCATGCGATCCCGCTGCTGGGCGATATCCCGTTTATCGGCCCGGCGCTGTTCCGCCAGCACCCTGTTGTGTACCTCACGGTGATCGCCGTTGCGGTGGTGGCCTGGTTTTTCTACCGCACCCGTGCCGGCCTGGTGCTGCGTGCGGTGGGCGAGTCGCCCGAGTCGGCGCATGCGCTGGGCTACAAGGTGCGCTTGCTGCGGCTGGCTGCGGTGCTGGCTGGCGGCGCGCTGTGCGGCGTGGCGGGGGCCTACCTGTCTACCATCTACACGCCCTTGTGGGTGGAGGGCATGGTGGCCGGCCGCGGCTGGATCGCGCTGGCGCTGACGGTGTTTGCCACCTGGCGACCGGCCCGGATCTTGCTGGGTGCTTATCTGTTTGGCGGCGTGACGATGCTGCAACTGCACCTGCAAGGTCTGGGCGTGGAGGTGCCCAGCCAGTTCTTGAGCATGTTGCCCTACGTCGCCACCATCGTCGTGCTGGTGCTGATCTCGCGCAACCCGATCTGGCTGCGGGCTAACATGCCGGCGTCGCTTGGCAAACCGTTTTTCCCCGGCGGATAGGCCGGGGGCCTGGGCCGTTTGCGGCCGGGGCCCAAACCTGTTCGAGTGGCCGCTCAAGCCCGAGCGTTGTGACATCAAAACCAAGTAGGAGTCCCGATGACTGATCGATCCAAACGCCTGCTGCTGCAGCTGGCCGCCCTGGCTACCGTGAGCGGCGCTGCGCTGCTTGCCGGCTGTGGCAAAAAAGAAGAGGCTGCACCTGCCGCAGCTGCACCCGCCGCGTCCGCAGCGGTGGCCAAGGCCGAGCCGCTCAAGCTGGGCTTCATCTATGTCGGCCCGGTCGGCGACGCCGGCTGGACCTTTGCCCACGACACCGGCCGCAAGGCGATCGAGGCCAAGTTCGGCGACAAGATCAAGACCAGC
>JBBQAH010000347.1:0-2793 GCA_038316145.1 Burkholderiales bacterium | reverse complement strand
TTCTGTAAAACTTTTACTTCTCGAATGTATCCGAGGTTGAAAATTTTACGTATTACTACTCCAGTTTCTACATTCCATACAATTAGATTATCTCCTGAAACTGATATAAAGAGTGCATTATCAATTGCAAATAAGGTATTAACTTGCCAACCCTGTATAGAGAGAGTCCTCAAATTATTGCCAGTTGTTAAATCCCAGACTTTCATATCTGGTTCAGTTGAGGAAGATAGAGCGATACAATCATTCGGTGTGATTGCCAACTCTGTAATTTCCTTCGTGTGACCTTCTAAAGTCTTTATTTCTAGCCCAGTATTTAGCTCCCAAACTTTAATGCAACATTCCGAATCAGTCCCAGAACCAGATGCTGAAATAATAAATTTTCCATTATTGCTCGTTTTTAATACATTAATGCTACTCTTATGTCCAACTAAATTGAGTAATTCCCAGCCTGTCTCTAACTCAAGAATTTTAATCCTGCAATCTTCCGTTGCAAGAGCAATGTATTTATTGTCTTGAGTTAATGTTATTGCTGTTGCAACTCCAATATGCTCCCAAGAGTGTAGCTCTACTCCAGTTTTTACATTCCAAACCTTGACATAACTTTGTTTTGAAATGCCAACAGAATTTTCTTCTCTACTAAGATAATTACGAGTTATTGCAACAACAAACAAACCATTGATTGATACTGATAGGACATCAATAATTTTTTCATATTCCTTTAATAAAGTATGAAGTTTCTCTCCGCTTTTTGCATCAAAGACATCAAGCCTTGCGCCACTTCTTTTTTGCTGGAAAAATCTAGAGTCACTTATGACTGTCAAAAAAAATGTTGCAACTACTATATAGCTAGTATCAGGAGTCATAACAACATGAGTTACTTTACCAGGCGAAACTTCTATAGACCTCGATAAAGATTGGTTAGGAGTAATTAAACTAGCCGAAAGAGGACGTAACCAAGGTAAGGGCGTTTTATGTCGCGTCTCATTCAGTAAGAATTGAATTCTTTTATCTGCTTGTGAGAGTAACCGTCCTAGTAATTGTCCAGGTAGTTGTCTATGATCTCTTCCCAAAATATGGGCAGATAGACGTAGTGCTCTTTGTAGTGGCTGCAAATTCTGTTGTCCTGACAGCACATCGTAATCAGATATAACACTGTTGATTCCAGCTTCATTAATTTTGACGTGAAGCCACTCATAAGTTGTCAAAAGTTGTTCTAGCTCTTCAACTTTGCATGCCTTCAAAAGGTGATAGGAAAGATGTTCAAAAAAATATCCATCATTTCGAGGATATGTATGCCAACCCTGAGTACAGTGAGCAGCATAGGCATCCAAAAGTTTGTTGTGAAGTGCGGATAAATTAGTAATTTGTTTCTTTACATAATCATATTGAAGGTCATGCAGTTTTATATTTTCAGCTTCATCACGCCGAGCAAGCGATCGCTCTACCAACACATCAATGACATCCTGAGTATCATACTCATTCAGCCCTTCTGGTTCCCAAAACGTTTGCAAGGCAGCTTCAGGAATGGCTACATCTTCTGGGAAAACGGCAAAGTCAAGGTAGCGTATCTTAACTTCTGGTTCTAACGCTTCTACACTAACCTGAATTGCTTTGAGCAAATTTGGATAAGGATAATCAGGGAACTGATAGCGAATTTTGGCTAAATCAGCATTTTGGAGTTTATGCAATAGGTTGTCCCAACGATTGGGTCTAGCCTTTGCGATCGCTCCAATCATAGATAGAGCCAACGGTAAATTTCCGCATTCCCGCACTACCTTATGAGCTTCGAGCGGCAAGATTTCTTTGCATTGCCCTGAACAAACTGCCAGTAATTCAAGAGCCTCATCATCACTTAAAAGATCAACTTGATGCTCGACTGCATCTAATGCCTTAACAATACCGCTATCTCTTGTTGTCAGCAGTAAGCTACTCTGTTCTCCCAAAACATTGAATGCAGCTAAGTGAGCTACGTTCCATACATCATCCACAATCAGCAAGCAGCTTTTATCCTCTAACAACTGGCTCAAATGAGCTTTGCCCTGTTGCTCATCCTGGAATGTAAGAGAATTATTACCTAACATTCGCGCAAGATCTAGTTGTCTTAACGTTAGGACAGGTTCTTGACCTAACGTTATCCAAAACACCCCATCAGGGAAAGCAGCTCGTACCTCTCTATCTCGTGCCAGCATTGTAGCCAATACCGATTTGCCAATTCCGCCCATCCCATGCACACCAACCTTTAAAGCGATTCCAGTCATGCCTACAGAGTGGCTTGTGCCAGATAGCACTAAATTTTTGAGAGTATCCAAATCTGTAGAACGCTCTAAAAGATGAGATGGCAAATTTGGTAGGTGGTTTAACGTCCCCAAGATGCCTTTTGAGAATTGCCGTGAAGACTGATTAGGAAATTGCGTATCACCACCAAAATTTGCTTCTAAAATTTCTTGAACTCTAAGCGTCTTGCCAATTTGGAAATTAGAAACTTCTTTAATTATGTTGTCGCAATCCCAAATGTCTTTCTGGGGAGTAAAGTTAAACTTGTTTTGAATGATTTTTTGAATTGCTGCTTCTGGGTAGGAAGCTTTTGTCTGTTTCAAGACGTAGATGATCAACCGATCATATTTTAAATATTGGCTATGCTTAGTAAATTGTTTTAGGGTGTGCTTAACTTTTTCGGGAGTAGAAGTAGCTGTAACTTGAATGGCAATTCTCGCTACTTCATCAGCTAAATCAATAGCAGGATAGTTATTATTATCCTCAGCGTAATTGATATTTTCCAAGTTCCAGTCGTAT
>JBBQAH010000542.1:0-1915 GCA_038316145.1 Burkholderiales bacterium | reverse complement strand
GTATGTACCCCCCCCCCCCCCCTCTTGGCTGACGTCAATTGTTTTTGATCCCTTACTGGCGGTGCATACCGGTATATATCACCGACCACTAGCGGCAACAAAATTGTTTGGTTTAGTTTCGGCTGTGCAAGACTCGCAGGTAATATCATCCCTCTACTTCCTGCTTTGCTCACCGCTGGTGGCCGCCTCGCTCGAGTTACAATTTAACCAGCCTTTGGTTGATATCTGTCGTCGGAAAAAAGTTCCCGCGACAAGACATTAATTCACTTGCTTGATGGCTTGGTTGGATCGATGTACGTGTAGGCCGTAGTAGGTGGGTGTACGAAGACATACATTTCCCCTCTTAAGGGGAGAGCTGAAAGAGAATAGTGAGTCCAGGAGAAACTAATTTATGAGAAAACGATGCTTGAAGCGATATGGTCGATATCCTCCCATGGAAAAGCGATGGCTGGGCTACACAATCATATGCGCGGCGCCCGCGCGGAACTCGTGACTCATCCGCTATGCCAGTTTTTTGTGACCTTTTTCCCGATATGTTGTGGGCGAAATTTTGAACGTCTGTTGCAAGTTGAGCTCATTCTAAATGAAATTTTGAGTATATCCTATCACATGAGTTTTACGGAATTTGGATGCTATTTTTTCTCTAAAATATTAAAAACATCGTTTGTAAAAAATGTTCTCATTCATTGGAAATTTGCATGGTGAAGGTTGAAAGGAAATACGAGTTAGTGACATTTCCAGTAGTAAACTGACAACGGGTGGATTTCTATTGAAACCCTCATTTTCGCAGGAACGTGACTTCGTTACATGAAAGATAGAGACCACCAGACAGAAATTGCATTGCGAGATGCAGCCTCCAGCTAGTTCTTATGGCACAAGTGCATATCACAAGAAATACACGCTGAACCAAGGCTAGCTCGGGCAGCAATACAGTAGTAGTATCTTAGCTAAACATCTCACAAAAACGTTGTTTATTTCAAAGCTGACCCGCCGTCGTCGCGTCCACCGGGATACAACAACGTGGCACCCTATGGTCAGCAGCCGCATGAGCAGCAACAGCCCCTCCTGCCCCCGCATCAGCACTACCAACAGCAGCCGGGAATGGCGGCTCCTTATCCCGGTAGTGGTCACTCATACCAACAGGTCCCAGGTCAACTCTATCCACAGCCGGGTCAGCCGGGTGATCCACAGATCATCTGCGTGCAGCAACCGGCCCCTCAAGTGGTTGTCATGGCAAACACTACTGGTATCATGCACACTGCCACTCCAATGACCGTTATGTACGTTGTCGTTCCTGTTCGCTGTTGTCCATCTTGTAGTCGGAAAGCTTAATCTTTGGAACGCCAACCCGGAAAATTAATGTGGTGGTTTAATCTTGGCAGGTGTCCCAGTTGTCATCAGACAATGACCACCCAGGTTACTTCGGAGAACGGAATGTGCGCATATATGACCTCGTTTATGTGCTGCATCTTTGGTACGTTTTTCCAATCTGTACCGATCATGTATTTTGGTAATGTAAATATTTATTTTATTGTACTATTTTACTGTACTACCTTGCATAGAATTGCTGATATTATCACAATTTTTTCTTATTTAACAAGGGTCTTTACAAATTAAATGCAACAAGTGTAGTTCGCTGAACACCAGTTTCGTATATACCTCCTTACCTACAGTTTCCCCGAAATTATAAAATGAAAGGTCTTTATGCATGCTTTTTTAAATTTATCGTTAATAGTAGGGGATATTGATATAAACCAAAAGTCGGAATAAAATTTTTGCATTTTTTCTGTATTTGATCTTCTTAATTTTATCGTCAAGATGTTTGTTTGTGGGACAGTGATTTGTCGATTTCAATGATTCAGTGATTCGTTGTTCAATTCAAAGACGTATTTTTATTGTCATACCCTGTACAGAG
>JBBQAH010000108.1:0-10714 GCA_038316145.1 Burkholderiales bacterium | reverse complement strand
CGCCAACAAGGGCGCGGACCAGAAGGCCAGCGTGCGCAGCGAGCGCAGCGCCGAGGCCGGCCCCAGCAGCAGCGTGATGCCCAGCGGTGTGCCGGGTGCTGCCAGCAACCAGGCCGGCACGGCCGCCACCGCGCCGGTGGTCGGTGCATCCGCACCGCTGCAAACCGCCCAGGCCGGCGCCAACAACAGCGGCCTCAAGCGCGAGAGCCAGGTCAACTACGAGGTCGACAAGCAGGTCGAGACGCGGCGCATCGCGGTGGGCAACATCAAGCGCATCAACGTGGCCGTGCTGGTCAACCACCGGGGTGGTACCGACGCCAAGGGCAAGCCCACCAGCCTGGCGCTGCCGCCCGAGGAGATCGAGAAGCTCACCGCGCTGGTGCAGGAGGCGGTCGGCTTCAAGAAGGAGCGCGGCGACTCGGTGCGCGTCGTCAACATTCCGTTCCGCGCCGAGCCCAAGATCGAGCCCGAGCCGGTGCCGGTCTACCGCCAACCCTGGCTGATCGACCTGGTCAAGGTCGCCGGCGTACCGGCCGCGCTGACGCTGATGGCGCTGATGCTGCTGTTTGGCGTGGTGCGCCCGGCGCTCAAGAAAGAGGTGGTCGAGCCGCTGCCGGCCGAGTCCAGGCTGGACGCGGTGGTCGATGACGTCCAGGCGCTGCCGTTGAGCGAGGCCGAGGCCCAGCTGGCGCTGGAAGGCCCGCGGATCGACAAGCAACTGGCCGATGCCCGCCTGATGGCGATGGAAAACCCCGCTGCGGTGGCCAACATCCTGCGCGGCTGGGTCAGCGGCGAACCCGCCTGATGCACCGCCACCCAGTCCGGCACCTGTCCCGCCACCCGCGCCACCCCCAACCGACAACTGACTGAGCCCCCCATGGACGATTCCGGTGTTGAGGAAGCAGCCATCCTGCTGATGTCGCTGGGCGAGGTGGAGGCGGCCGAGGTCTTCAAGCACCTCGCGCCCAAGGAGGTGCAAAAGCTGGGCGAGACCATCGCCCGGCTCAAGGTGGTGCCGCGTGAGCGGCTGAACCGGGTGCTCGACAAGTTCGCCGTCGAGGCGGTGGAGCAGCACACCCTGGTGGCCGACACCGACGAGTACGTCAAGAGCGTGCTGCGCAAGGCGCTGGGCGAGGACAAGGCCAACCTGCTGATCGACCGCATCCTGCAAGGCAGCGACGTGACCGGCATCGAGGGCCTGAAGTGGATGGACCCGACCACCGTGGCCGAGCTGCTGCGCAACGAGCACCCGCAGATCGTCGCCGCCATCCTGGTGCACCTGGAAAACGACCAGGCCGCCGAGGTCATGAAGTGCTTCACCGAACGCCAGCGCAACGAGGTGATGGTGCGCATCGCCACGCTGGACGGCATCCAGCCGGCCGCGCTGAAAGACCTGAACGAGGTCATGAGCAACGCCCTGGCCGGTGGCGACAAGATGCGCAAGGCCTCGCTGGGTGGCGTCAAGACCGCTGCCGAGATCATCAACCAGCTGGGCAGCGCGCTGGAGACCAGCGTGCTGGACTATGTGCGTGAGTCCGACGCCGACCTGGCGCAAAAGCTGATGGACAACATGTTCGGCTTCGACGACCTGATCAAGCTCGACGACAAGGGCGTGCAGGCGATCTTGAAGGAAGTGCAGAGCGAGTCGCTGGTGCTGGCGCTCAAGGGCGCCACGCCCGAGATGCGCGAGAAGGTCTTCAAGAACATGTCCAGCCGCGCCGCAGAGACCCTGCGCGAGGACCTGGACAGCCGCGGGCCGGTGCGGGTGTCCGATGTCGAGGCCGAGCAGAAGGAGATGCTCAAGATCGTGCGCCGCCTGGTCGACGAAGGCCAGATCGTGATCGCCAGCGGAGGCGCGGATGAATTCCTCTAGACGCGAAAACACGACGCGCCAAGTGCCGCCGCCGCCCAACTCGCGCGCCGGCACGCCTTACACCCGGTTCATCCCGCGCGAGGAGTTGCAGGGCTTTGCCGCCTGGACGCCCGAGTCCTTCGGCGCCCCCAGCACCACCAGCGCCCAGCCCGGCCAGCCGTGGGCCGGCACGGCGCAGGCCGGCCAGACCGCGCCGCAAGCTACAGGCACCCAGGTTGACCCGGCACCCTCGCCCGAGGCGGTGGCCGCGCTGAGCGCACTGCAGGCCGAGCTGACAGCCCTGCACCAGGCCGAGCTCAAGGCCCAGGTGGCCGCTGCCCGCACCCAGGGCTACCAGGACGGCTACCGCGACGGCCTGGTCGCGCTGGAGAGCTTCAAGCAAAGTTTTGCCAGCCAGACCAGCAACCAGATGGGCCAGGTGCTGGCCGCGCTCGACACCGAGCTGGGCGCGCTGGAGCAGCAGATGGCCAGCAGCGTGGCACGCGTGGCCACCGAGCTGGCGCGCCAGGTGGTGCGCAGCGAGCTCAGCGTGCGCCCGGCGCTGGTGGCCCAAGTGGCGCGCGAGGCTGTCAACGCGGTGCTGATGAGCGCCCGCCAGATCACCGTGCTGGTCAACCCCGACGACCATGCACTGGTGGCCGCCGGCTGCGAGGAGGCACTGGCCGCCCGCGGCGCACGCCTGCTGGCCCAGCCCTCGGTGGCGCGGGGCGGCTGCCGGGTCGAGTCCGATGCCGGCGTGATCGACGCCCGCATCGGCGCCCGCTGGTCCCAGGCCACCCACGCCCTGGGCACCCGCGTGTGCTGGGACGACGACACCGGTGGCACGTCGCCTGCCGGCGCAGACGCATGACCGCTGGGCCCGACCTCGCGCTGGACCTCGGCATCGATCTCGGGGCCGACCCGGTGACCGACCCTGAAAACGATGGCCATGCCGACCCGGGCAACTTGCCGGATGGGGTGGTCGATACCGAAGCGGCGGCTGCGCCGACCGCGCCTGTCGCGCCGCCGCCACCGACCCCCCGCCAGCAGCGCTGGCGCCTGTTTCTGGACGACCTGCAGGCCTATGCCGCCGTGCGTGCACCACTGCAGACCCACGGCACGCTGGTGCGCGTCACCGGCCTGGTGCTGGAGGCCGCCGGCGTGCGCGCGCCGGTCGGGGCGGTCTACGAGGTGCACGGCGACGCCGACCAGCCGGTACAGGCCGAGGTGGTGGGCTTCAACGGCGACCGCGCCCTGCTGATGCCCACCGGCGAGCTGCACGGCCTGTCCAGCGGCGCCCGGGTCAGCCCACGGTTCACCCCGCACGCACCGCCGCTGCTGGGCCGCGACAACCAGCTCTGGCGTCGCAGCGAGGACCGCGGCCTGCACCTGCCGATGGGCGATGGCCTGCTGGGCCGGGTGGTCGATGCGATGGGCGCGCCGATGGACCGGCTGGGCCCGCTGCAACATGTGCGCAACGAGCCGATGCTGCGCCGCCCGATCAACGCGATGGAGCGCGACCCGGTGCGCATCCCGCTCGACACCGGCGTGCGCAGCATCAACGCGCTGCTGACGGTGGGCCGCGGCCAGCGCCTGGGCCTGTTTGCCGGCACCGGCGTGGGCAAATCGGTGCTGCTGGGCATGATGGCGCGCTACACCGAGGCCGATGTGATCGTGGTCGGCCTGATCGGCGAGCGCGGCCGCGAGGTCAAGGAGTTCATCGAGGACATCCTGGGCGCCGACGGCCTGGCGCGCAGCGTGGTGGTGGCCGCACCCGCCGACTCGGCCCCGCTGGTACGCATGCAAGGCGCTACCTACGCCACCGCGGTGGCCGAGCACTTCCGCGACCAGGGCCGCCATGTGCTGCTGCTGATGGACAGCCTGACCCGTTACGCGATGGCGCAGCGCGAGATCGCGCTGGCGATCGGCGAGCCGCCGGCCACCAAGGGCTACCCGCCCAGCTGTTTTGCCAAGCTGCCGCAGCTGGTCGAGCGCTCGGGCAACGGCCAGGACGGCGTCGGCTCGATCACTGCGTTTTATACCGTGCTGACCGAGGGCGACGACCCGCAGGACCCGATCGCCGACGCCGCCCGCGGCATCCTGGACGGCCATATCGTGCTGTCGCGCGAGCTGGCCGAGGCCGGCCACTACCCGGCCATCGATATCGAACGCTCGATCTCGCGGGTGATGAACGCGGTGGCGCCGCGCGAGCAGATCGACGCCGCGCGCCGCGCCCGCGCCATGCTGGCCCGCGTCAACAAGGCACGCGACCTGATCCAGCTCGGCGCCTACCAGAACGGCCACGACCCCGAGCTCGACTTGGCGCTGGCCCTGAACCCGCAACTCATCGGCTTGCTGCAGCAGGACATGCACGAGCGGGCACCGATGGCACAAAGCCGCAACCAGCTGTGCCGGCTGATGGGCGCCTGAGCGCCAGCCCGCCCCCCAACCGCCCCGCGCCGCCCAGCAACGCCCGGCAACGCGCGGCAAACCCCTGCAACCCCGTCACCCCGCCCCTTGCCGCACCGCCCGTCCACCCCAAACCGCCCCGCCCGAGGTTCCGCATGTCCCTGAACTCGATCGCCCTGCTGCAGGCCCTGCTGCAACGCAGCGAAGGTGAGCGCGACGCCGCCCTGGGCCAGCTGCGCCAGGCCGAGAGCCTGGTGGCCCAGGCCCAAGCCCAGGCCCAGAACTTGCGCGACTACCGCGGCGAGTACGACCAGCGCTGGCAGACCCGCTTCCGCGCATCGGGCACGCCCGAACTGCTGCACTGCCACCGCGGCTTCGGCCAGCGGCTGGACCATGCGATCGCGGTGCAGACCAGCCAGGCCGATCAGCTGTGCAACCGGGTGCAACGTGCCCGCGACCTGTTGCTGGCGCGTGAAATGCGCGTGGCCGGCGTGCGCAAGCTGATCGCGCGGCGCCAGGCCGAGCTGCAGAAGATCGCCGCCCGCCGCGATCAACGCAGCACCGACGAGGCCGCCCAGCGCAGCCACGGCGGCGGGCTCCCGATGGCCACCCTGTTCACCTGACCCCAAGGACAACCATGCTCAAGACCCTGCCGTCGATCCTGACCGCGCCCGCCCAGGCCGCAGCCGTTGCGCTGTCCGGCAAAGCCGTCCGCCTCGACCCCGACGCCGGCACGGGCTTTGCACGCCTGATGCAGCAGCAGGCCGACCTGCGCCAGTCCGACCTGCGCCTGGCCCAGCAGCGCGAGGCGTCCGGTCGCAGCGCCGAGCCGCGTCCGGTGGCGCCCGCACCCGCTGCCCCGGCCCAGCCCGCTGAAAGCCGCCCGGCCACCGCCGATGGCAACGCCTCCAGCAAGCCGCTCAGCGCCCCGGCAAGCCCGGCGCAGTCAGCCCGCAACGCCGACAAGCCGATCGAGGCCGACAGCCAGAATGCCGTCCCGCCCCGCACGGCCACGGCCACGGCACAGCCGGCGGGCAGCGAGACAGCCGGGACCCCCGCTGGTGCCGCTGGTGCCGGATCCAGCCCGGCCGCCGGCAGTGCCTCGGACAGCCGCGGCGCCACAAGCCAGAGCGTCAACGCCACCGCGGCCCGGGCACGCCACGCCGCCTTGGCCGGATGGCGCCCCACCGCGGCCGACGGCGCAGCGGCACGTGCCGGCGCCCCGCCGCCCGGCGGCACGCAGGATGACAGCGATGTCACGCTGGACCCGACCGGTGCACGCGGCTTCGACGACCCGGTGCCAGCGCCGGACAGCAGCCTGGCCAGCACCCTGCCCAGCCCGGCCCCCACCGCGCTGCTTGCCGCCGACCCGAACGGCCCTGGCCCCATCTCAGGCGCTGCGCTGAGCGCGCCGGCGTCTGCCGCGCTGCCGGTCGTGACCGTCGACGAGGCCAGCGCAATCACGGCAGGTGCTGCCGATAGCGCGGCCGCCCGGGGCATACGCGCCGAATCCACTGCCGGCTGGGTTGCCGCGCAACAGCGCCAGCGCGGTCCGATCGGCGATGCGGCGGGTGCGCAGGACAGCGCCTTGGGCGCCGCCAGCACCGCAGCGGACCCGGACGACACCAGCAGCCGCATGCGCCGGTCGGCAGCGGCCGGCAGCACGGCTGTCGCCGCACCGCCCAGCGCTGCCGCATCGCCCGCGCTTGTCACCGCCGAGGCGGCCCCGACCGGGGCCACCTTGCAGCCTGCGGCCACCGCCACGGCGCCAAAAACGGCCACGGCGGCGGCGGTGGCCGGCCCGGCGGGGCGCAGGATGGACCCGCCCGAAGTGGCGACGGAACGGGGCGACCCCCGGTTCGACGGCGGCCCCGACGCTGCGGACAGCTACCCCGGTGCGCCCGACACCGGCACCATCGCGGCAGCACGCAACCCGCGGTCTCAGCCCGGCGATGCCAACCTGACACCCGCTGGCAGCCCGGCGCTCACCACCACGCTGCGCCGCAGCGAAACACGGCCTGACCGCATTGCGGTCGAACCCGCTCAATCCAGCCCAACCGAGGCCGTGCAGGCCGCCGCTGCCGCGCCGCAGCGCCCGGACGCAGCGCTGCCGCCCGGCGTTTCGGGCACAGCGGGCGCAGCCTTGCCCGCAAACGCCGGTCCGGCCCAGCGCGTCGCGCCCGAGGCGGCAGGACCGACCGACCGCGCCAGCTTGACAGGCGCCACCCGCCAGGACGGCGCCGACCCGTCTGCCGGCAGCCCCGACACCAGGCCGGCAGACGGCACGGCGAACACCCGTCGCACACCCGGCCTGCCGGCCGAGGCCGTACCGGCGACCCCCCGCGACCCGCTGGCCGTCCAAATTGAAGGCAAGGCCGTTGCCGCCAGCGTGGCCACACCCGCCCAGGCCGCCAGCGTCCTGGCTGGTTCGGGCGCCGACATGCCGGGCGGCCCGCGCCGCAGCGCTTCGGCTGATCGACGGGTACCCGCGGTGGGTGATGACGCCGCGCCGGACGCTGTCGGCCGGACCAGTGCAGACCGGGACACCCACCGCCCGGACTGGCTGGCAAGCGGCGCCGCCCGGCTCGAATCACCGGCCCCGACCTTGCCGGTGACGCATACGCCCAACGCCGCGGCTTCGTCAGCGCTGCAGGCTGCGGTTGGCGCTGAAACACAGCCCCGCGCCAGCGCAGGCGAAACGGCCGGCAGCGCCGCGGCGGTTGTCGGCGTCAACACGGCGCAGTCCGCCACCGCCACCGGCGGCCTGGCCAACACGCCCGCCGCCGCAGCCGCGGTCGAGGCACGCATCGCCGTGCCGGTCGACAGCCCGGCCTTTGCCCCCGCGCTGGGTGCCCAGGTCAGCCTGTTCGCCCAGGGCGGGGTACAGACCGCCCGGCTGCAGCTCAACCCGGCCGACATGGGGCCGATCACGGTCCAGATTGCGCTGGACGGCAACGCCGCACGGGTGGACTTCCAGGCCGACCGGGCCGCCACACGCGACCTGATCGAGGCCTCGCTGCCGGTACTGGCAGGCGCCATGCAGGACGCCGGACTCACACTGAGCGGCGGCGGCGTGTTCCAGCAACATCCCGGACGCCAGCCAGCGCCGGAGCACAGCCCCACCGCGCAAGCCCCGCGCAACCCGCCTCGCGACACCGGCCCGGACAGCGGCACCACCGATCAGGCCCTTGCCAGCCGACGCGGTACGCCGCGCGGCCTGGTCGATCTGATTGCCTGAGCGTTTTTCAACTGCACGGGCGGCTAATCACGGCGCTTTGCACCGCTATTTGCCGCATCGCCTGGCCGCGGTGCTCCGAATAATGGCCTGAGGGGATCGCCGCATGCAGTCGGTATGCGCCGCCCGCCTTCGCCCAGGAGATCCGCATGTCCGCCGCACCCGCCGCCACCGCCGACGCCGTACCCGCCAAAGGCGGCAAGAAAAAACTGATCATCATCATCGCCGCCGTGCTTGTGCTGGTGCTTGGCGGCGGTGGCGCCGCCATGGTGCTGCTGAAGAAAAAGCCGGTCGACACCGAAGAGGACGCCGGCGACGGCCACGGCGAGGCCGAGGCCGCCGAGCCGGCCAAGGCCAAGGCCAAGGCCAAGCACGACCCCAAACACCCGCCCACCTTCGTGGCGCTGGACCCGTTCACGGTCAACCTGGCCGACAAGGAGTCCGAGCGCTACGCCCAGATCGGCATCACGCTGGAGATCGACGACGCCAAGACCGCCGACGAGCTGAAGACCTACATGCCGGCGATCCGCAACAACATCCTGATGGTGCTGGCGCACAAGACCGCCGCCGAAATCCTGACCCGCGAAGGCAAGGAGAAGCTGGCCAAGTCCATCCTCTACGCCGCCGTGCGCCCGCTGGGCTTCGAGGTGGACGAAGAGGAAGAAGCGCCAGAAGAGCCCGCTGCCGACACGGCCAAGAAAAAGAAGAAGAAGAAAAAAGCCGCCGCGCCCGCCCTGCCGGTGACGGCCGTTCACTTCTCGAACTTCATCATCCAGTGACCCTCGCCCCGATGGCCCATCGCATGCGATCCGAGGCGCCGGCATGAACCAGCAGATCCTGTCGCAAGACGAGGTGGATGCGCTGTTGCAGGGCATCACCGGCGAGAGCCAGAAGCTCGAGACCGAAGAGACCAAGACCGAGGGCATCCGCGACTACAACATCGCGAGCCAGGAGCGCATCGTGCGTGGGCGCATGCCCACGATGGAGATCATCGGCGAGCGCTTTGCCCGCAACATCCGGCTCGGTCTGTTCAACCTGATCCGAAAAAGCCCCGAGGTCTCGATCGGCGGCGCCAAGGTCATCAAGTACAGCGCCTTTTTGCGCGAGATCGTGGTGCCGACCAACTTCAACATCGTCAGCGTCAAGCCACTGCGCGGCAGTGGGCTGATCGTCTGCGACCCGTCGCTGGTGTTTGCGGTGATCGACGCGCTGTACGGCGGCAGCGGCAAGTACCACACCCGGATCGAGGGCCGGGATTTTTCGGCCACCGAGCAGCGGGTGATCCAGCGCCTGGTCGAGACCATCATCGTCGAGTACAAAAAGGCCTGGGCCGGCATCTACCCGGTCGAGCTGGAGTACCAGCGCTCGGAGATGCAGCCGCAGTTCTGCAACATCGCCACGCCCAGCGAGGTGGTGGTGGCCACCAGCTACACGCTGGAGATCGGCGACACCACCGGCACGGTGCACTTCTGCATCCCGTATTCCACGCTGGAGCCCATCCGCGACGTGCTGTATTCGGCGATGCAGGGTGATGCCGAGCCGGACCGGCGCTGGATCCGGCTGCTGCGCACCCAGATCCAGTCGGCCGACGTGCCGGTGGTGGCCGAGCTGGCCACCGCACGCGCCACGGTGGAGCAGCTGCTGAGCTTCAAGCCGGGTGACTTCATCGAGCTGGACCTCAAGAAGATGATCCAGGCCAAGGTAGATGGTGTGCCGGTGTTCGACTGCCACTACGGCACGTCCAACGGCAAAAACGCCATCAAGATCGACAAGCTGTTGACCGGCACCGACGCCGGCTGGTTGGGAGACCACCATGAGTGAAGAAGTCGAAACCCTGTCGGAAGAAGACCGCATGGCCGCCGAATGGGCGGCCGCGCTGGACTAATCCAAGCCCGAGACCGCCAGTGCGGTGAGCATGCCGACCTAGTCGGTGGCAGCGGCGTCGTTTGCCAACTTCTCGGCCACGCCGGGCGCGGCCAACACCGCCGGCAACGACCTGAACATGATCCTGGACATCCCCGTCCAGCTGACGGTGGAGCTGGGCCGCACCCGCATCCCCATCAAGCACATCCTGCAGCTCGCGCAGGGCTCGGTGGTGGAGCTGGAGGCGCTGGCCGGCGAGCCGATGGACGTGCTGGTCAACGGCTACCTGATCGCCCAGGGTGAGGTGGTGGTGGTCAACGACAAGTTCGGCATCCGCCTGACCGACATCGTCACGCCCAGCGAGCGCATGCGCCGCCTCAGCAGGACTTGAGCCACCACACACCATGCCCTCTTCGTCCCTGATCGGCCCGCTCGCCGCCTTTGTCCTGATCCTGGCGCTGATCCCGGCCGCGCTGTGGCTGCTCAAGCGCTCACCGCTGGGCAAGTTCAGCGCCGGTGGTGCGGGCGGCCCGATGCGGCTGGTCGCCGCGCTGTCACTGGCCCCCAACCAGCGCATCGTCACGGTCGAGGTCGGCTCGGGCGAAGAGCGCCGCTGGCTGGTGCTGGGCGTGACGCCAACGGGCATCCACACCCTGCACACGCTGCCGCCGCAAGCCGAGCCTGGCGCCGCCCCGCCGGGCGCGCTGCCGATCTTTGCGCAACTGCTGGCGCGCCAGCAGCGCAGCACGGACACACCGCCCGAAACCGGGAGCCCCCATGCGCGCTGAGCCCATCGCTGTTTTTTGCCGCGCCGCGCGGCTGGCCGTCCAAGGCCTGGGCTTGTCGGTGTTATCGGCCCTGCCTGCAGCGGCTTTAGCGCAATCCACGGCCAGCGCCGGCGGCCCCGGCTTGCCGCTGCTGATCGGCCAGGCCGCCGGTGGCACCGCCTACTCGGTGCCGATCCAGACCCTGCTGTTTTTCACTGCACTGTCCTTCCTGCCGGCCATCCTGCTGATGATGACCGGCTTCACCCGCATCGTGATCGTGCTGTCGCTGCTGCGCCAGGCGTTGGGCACGCAGGCAGCGCCGCCCAACCAGGTGATCGTCGGGCTGTCGCTGTTCCTGACCTTCTTCGTGATGTCGCCCACGCTGGACAAGGTCTACACCGACGCCTGGCTGCCCTATTCGGCGCAAAAGATCGAGTTTGCCGAGGCGGTTGAAAAAGCCGGCAAGCCGATGCGCGAGTTCATGCTCAAACAAACCCGGCACAGCGACATGCAGCTGTTTGCCAAGCTCGCCAAGGTGGCGCCGGATGTCGCCGGCGAGGCCATGCCGTTCACCGTGCTGGTGCCGGC
>JBBQAH010000539.1:0-1923 GCA_038316145.1 Burkholderiales bacterium | reverse complement strand
AAGAAAAGTAAGATACCCAAAAGAGTTCTTCATTTCTAGATCGAGTTGTGCGACTTTTACAGTTCGCCCACATCTCGTTACAGAATGCACACAAAATCTTACACAATTATGAATGCCGTTAATCTGAAAATGTCCATTCATGTTAGCCAGTCTCCTGAACTTGTCAATCATGTTAATGAATAAAAGGATTGAATAATTCTAATATCATAACGCGTTCGCACAACGCAGCAAAAGAGTTAGGTAGCACATTATCATATCCAAGGTACAGCTGTGCTGGTATATTTGACAGCCTTGAACTTGGGCCACCCCACTGCCTAATATCGGTGCACCAAATTTGGGACAGGTAGCAAAGTGGTCGATTGATTGCTTGATTGACCGTCACATCTTTTCCAAATTTTCGATCGCGTTTCGCTGATCGCGGTCCGTTGATTGATATTTTAACCTTGATAGATTTTAATTCATGACAGAACTCGCCTGATGGTGGGTTTCCCTCCTTCGTTCTTTGCCGGAAATTAAGTTTGAATTTTTAAAACACAATTTTAAACCTTAAACAGAAGGAACATCTCTCGGAAATGTATTAAAAGGAAACAAAAAAACCACAACAAACGGGCTGGACGTTGCCCATTGAGCGCCTTGTTGAGAAACCCCAAAAAACGCTGCATCAAAAGCAGCAGAACAGGGCAGATTATGGCTTCAAATCAAAACTTACTTAAGATGATTAATTTTTATGTATTTTTTAACAATTTTAAACTAAAAATATGTCAGCGAAACGCGATCGAAAATTTGGAAAAGATGTGACGATCAATCAAGCAATCAATCGACCACTTTGTTATCTGTCCCAAATTTGGTGCACCGATATTAGGCAGTGGGGTGGCCCAAGTTCAAGGCTGTCAAATATATCAGCACAGCTGTACTGTAAACACAGAGTAATAATCGTTTCTTACGGCGATTTTTCCGTTCGTGTGCGTGTGTGTGTGTGTGTGGCTGACCGCCATTTCTTGGTCCAGCCGGGCGAAGATGATACCGAATGAATGTATTTGTCTGGACAGTGTGGTGTTGGGATGCGAGAAAGGCAGCACCGCCCCCCACACGGAGAGTGGGCGCGTCGCGCGATAGCCACGTAACAGCCGGAAGAGCTATTAACGACCGGCGGCTCATTCAGAATTTCGCTCAACAAGCAAACATCGCGCCCGGTTTCTTGGACGAAAAATCCCCTCTCTCTAGGATGACCAGTCGCATTTTCTCTCTGGTTCTGTGTGTATTCTGCTGGCCTTTTCAGGGCGCCAAAAGGAAAAGGTCCAGTCAGTTTGAGTAATTGCTTTATTGCTCAACAGTGCAGATAGCCATCATGCATGCAACCTTTTATGTCTACACGAGTGAGGACCGTCTGGTTTATGTCATATACTAATTTCAATATTAACGAAAAACGCATAAATAATATTAATAATTTAATAACGAAATTATGATAGCCGAACCGAAAATATTCATGGTTTACTTATATTTTTCCTGGAGTAATAATTAGCGTTTTTTAGTGTTAATACGTATTTGTTTAATGTATCAGTAATAATCAGTTTTCTGTAACCAATTGATACATAATACAGACCATTGAAGTCTTGTAGTTGAAAAAAGGAAAATTTAAAGTTAATTTAAAAACAATGTAATTTGTAGATGTATTATACATTTTTGTAATGTATGTATAAAATCACATTGGTTTGATTTTGGATTGCCGTTTAATAATGTGTAATGATCGATGCTGGACTATATTATAAAATATTGGTGCTACTCTATGCTGATTGCTGACAAAGGTCACGAATAGAAGGTGACGGTGTGTGCCGCGGCTGTCAAAGCACGCGAGTCATTTACTTAAAAATAAAGACATAAACGTATGCCTATTTACCGGGGGGGGGGGGGGGGGGGGGGGGG
>JBBQAH010000431.1:0-1838 GCA_038316145.1 Burkholderiales bacterium | reverse complement strand
ATTGTTCCGGTCTCGACAACGTAGGCTCGATGAGAAACTTTCAGAGCCATGCGTGCATTTTGCTCGACCAACAGAATGGTCACGCCTTCTTTGTTCACTTCTTTGATGATTTCAAAGATCTGCGCTACGATGAGTGGAGCTAGACCGAGACTTGGTTCATCCAATAGAAGCAGCGAAGGTTTCGCCATCAGTGCTCGCCAAATTGCGAGCATCTGTTGCTCACCGCCGCTTAGCGTTCCGGCTTTCTGTTTGCTGCGTTCACGCAATCTTGGAAACGAAACGAAGCAGCGCTCAAGATCTTTCGCAATTTCTTCTTTGTCGTCGCGCGAGTACGAACCCATCACAAGGTTTTCAAGCACCGTGAGATTTGGGAAGATCCCACGACCCTCGGGTGAGTGTGCGAGTCCGAGTTTAACGATCTCGTGTTGGGGAACTTTCGCGAGAGAAACAACATCACCAGTTTTCGCCTTGAACTCGACGTTTCCGGTGTAGGGAACGAGCGCCGAAATCGCACGCAGCGTCGTTGTTTTACCAGCGCCGTTCGCGCCGATGAGCGAAACGATTTCGCCCGTCTTCACTTCGAATGAAAGACCCTTCAGTGCCTGGATGCCGCCGTAGCTGACTTCAAGGTTCTCAACTTTCAGGATCGTCGAGTCTGCCATGGCGTCGCTCATACGGTCTCCTCGGCGCCGAGGTAGGCCGTGATGACTTTTGGATTCGACTGAATTTCGGCCGGATTGCCCTCGGCGATAATAACGCCGTGGTCGAGCACGATAATGCGCTCGCAGATTCCCATCACGAGCTTCATGTCATGTTCGATCAAGAGGACCGCGAGGCGGAAGTCTTTGCGAATTTTTGCGATCGTGTTCATGAGATCTTCGGTTTCGCTATGGTTCATTCCAGCTGCGGGTTCGTCGAGCAAAATCAAACGTGGCTCGGTCGCCAGTGCGCGAACGATCTCGAGGCGGCGCTGCTCGCCATAAGGAAGGCCTCCGGCTTCGAGCTCGGCCTTGCCTTCGAGTTTGAAAATTGCGAGCAACTCGAGCGCGCGCTCTTTGAGACGAGCTTCTTCGATGAAGTGGCGAGGTGACCGAACGATCGAGTCGAACATCGTGTGGCGCGTGTGCTGAAGTCCCGCAATGATGACGTTGTCGAGCACCGTCAGTTCGCGGAAAAGGCGAATGTTTTGAAACGTCCGAGTCATACCGAGTTTCGAAATTTGCCATGGTCGCATCGACTTGGTATCAACGCCGCGGATTTTGATTGAACCCGACGTCGGTTTGTAGACGCTGGTGAGACAATTGAAGCACGTCGTTTTGCCGGCGCCGTTGGGACCGATGAGACCGACAAGTTCACCCGTTCGAAGGGTCAGGTTGAATTTGTCGACGGCGAGCAGACCACCGAATTGCATCGTGACGTTCTCTGCCTGAAGTAGAACCTCGCTCATGTTTTACCTCCGGCCTTGCGTCGCCCGATCGACATTCTCCAGAGGTCCGTCGCCTCGAGGCGACCGAGGATGCCGGACGGTCGCAAGATCATGAACAGAATCAGCAGCAATGAATAGATGATCATTCGCAGATCAACGCCGGTCAGCTGTTGCAATTCACGCAGCACCATCTCGGGCAAAATCGTGATGATGATGGCCGCGATCACTGAGCCCGTAAGGCTGCCCATGCCGCCAAGGACGATCATGATAATAACGTCCACCGACTTTGTGAAAGTAAAAGTCGATGGGTTCAGGTACTTCACCGAGTGTGCGAAAAGTGAACCTCCGACGCCCGCGAAGAACGCCGAAATTACGAAGGCTCGGACTTTCGTTTGAGTGACGTTGACGCCCA
>JBBQAH010000582.1:0-1652 GCA_038316145.1 Burkholderiales bacterium | reverse complement strand
CCCCCCCCCCCCCCCCCCCCCCGGCCTTGCCAGTCTTTTAGGTGGAGCGAGTGGTGGCGGTGGCGCCGCCGGCGCTGGGGGACTGTCCAGCCTGCTGGCCAGTGCGGGTGCCGGCAGTGGTGGCGGTGGCGGCGGCGGTGGACTCGGCGCGCTCCTGGCCGGAGCTGGTGGTGGTACCGGTGGCGGTGGCAGTAACGCTTTAAGTGGCCTTTTGTCAGGCGCTGGCGGCGGCGGCGGCGCCGGTGGTCTGTCCAGCCTTCTGGCTGGTGCGGGAGGCGGCGGCGGACTCGGTATAATCACTAATGAATTTTAATTTAAATCTATTGGTTAAATTTTTATACTATACAATGTATGAGTTTTTTTCTATTTCGCAGGTGGTCTCGGTGGAGGGGGCGGCAGTGGCGGCGGAATTGACCCAGCCATGCTCCAATCGCTCCTCTCATCGATGAAGAGCTCGGGTGGTGGCGGTGGCAGTGGCGGTCTGTCGGGACTTGGTGGAGGTGGTGGGTTTAGCGCGTCTCAGCTCAGTCAGCTGGCTTCTCTGGGTGGCGGTGGCGGCAGTGGGTTTGGCGGTGGTGGCGGTGGTGGGCTGGGCAGTGCCCTGGCCGGAATGAATTCCGGGGGAGGCTTGATGTCTTCGGGCTCGAGCCGCGACGCGCAGATCATGCAGCTGCTGGGTGGGTCGAGTCAAAAGTCATAGTATCATCAGGAAATAGCAAGTAGACTACGAGTGTAAATGTTAACTGGCATGTAGCGTACCAATCAAAATTTATATTACGGAACAGTGTGGTAATGCAGAACAGTAAGGAAGGGCGGTCGTTGATTGGTTGATAAGGTCTACGTTTGAAAACATGGTTTAAAATCAAACAATCAATTGTACGTCCGGCCCTACTGTTCTGGATTGCCACACTGTTCCGTATTATAATTTGCTTGGTACTCTGTACAGTAGTTTTACTGTAATACAAAGTACAATGTACTGTATTTAGTATTTAGTTAGGTTGTTTGAATTAAAATACTTTTTATTTCAATACTGTCCTGCAATGATCAATTAAAGAGAAAAAAAACTTTTTTCCTGTGGTTATTATTTAATCAGTATTTTTATTTTATCATCTATTCATCGAATGTAATTTAAATATAATATTATTTATACAAAAATGAAAGTTACAGTAATAATAAATACCATCGAGTGGCTAAGCAGACCGTTTTATCGGGTACGTATAAAAAAAGATTGATACTTTTGCTCGTAGGAGAACTGTTTCTGTCCCCGACTCTGTCTGCATTGTCGGGATAACCGTCCAAAAAGGGGCATAGTTTACTTCCGGCAATGCAGAACCAAGCTGATCGTTCAAGCTTTTTAGTTTTTATATTCTTTTTACCATTGTTCGATCTACTCGATGTTTGTTTTTTTTTGTCTTCCCAGAAGTAGATCTATATAACTTTTTTACGAAAATTTCCCACAAAGTGGCAATAACGCTTCTAATGAACTAAATACATAATAAAAAATATAATCATGTATAGGATCGCAGCAGTCGCCGCAGTCGTTTGGACGAAATTCCTTTGGACAGTCATCGTCAAACGGTCTTTCCTTCGGTGGAAATCGTGACAGAGATGACATTAGCAATATGGATCTCCTTGCTTCAAGCAGCACCGGT
>JBBQAH010000044.1:0-19269 GCA_038316145.1 Burkholderiales bacterium | reverse complement strand
AACCCCAACTCCAGGCCGGTGGCCAACTCAGGCTTCAAGTTGGCATTGCCGGCCCGGTCCGGGTGGGTGGGCTGGTTGCCAATGTTGGTATCGGAGTCGATCTGTGAGATCGTCGGCCGCGCAATCAGCTGGCTGGTCGTGGGTGATCGGTAACTGCGGGTCAAGCTGAGCCGCAGCTGGTCGCGGGTCGAGTCGGGCAGCTTCCAGACCATGTGCGCCAGCGGGGTGAACACCGCGCTGCGGTTGTTGACCTGGTTGACCGCCGAATCGCTCCGGGTGTTGATCGCCTCCCAGCGTGCGCCCAGCGAAAACGACAAGCGCTTGCCCAGGTCCCACTCATCTTGCGCGTAGAGCGCGATGCGCTGAACGCGGGCGCTGATGTCCTCGCCAAATTCGGCCAGGGTGGATTTACCGCCCACTGTGCTGATGCGGCTGTCGGTGCGCTGGCTGCTTTGCAGCTCCCAGCCAGCCGCGGCGCTGTGGCCCTCACCCAGCAGCTGCGAGTACTTGCCGTTGAGGTCGCCCGACTGTTCACGCACCCGCACATCGTCGAACTTGTGGCGCTTGGCGCCAGCGGTGTAGCCCGACTCGTCCCGGTCGGTCACGCTGCTGCTGGCAGACAACGTGCTGCCAAAACGCAGTTGCAGCCTGCCGCCGCCGGGCGTGGGGGTGAGCCAGGTGCCGTTGAGCCGGCCCATCTGCCACTGCGACCGGCTGTGCCAGGTGGCCAGCGCATACGACTGGGGATAGGCCGGGGCCGTGCCCACCGGCTGGTCCAGCGTTTCATGGCCGTCGCCCCGGGTGCGCACCGAGTTGAAAAACGGCTGCACGTCCAGTGTGTTGCCCGGGCCGAAGCGGACCTGCAGCCGGCCATTGGCAAACAGCCCCTCGCGCTTGTTGCTGCTCTCGGTGTGTTGCTGCTGGTCCAGCACCGTGGCGCCGTTGGCGTCCAGCCCCAGCGTGCGGGTGTTGTACTCGTTGCGCTGCCCGCCCTTGAACACGGTAGTGGCCAGGTTGTAGCCCAGGGCTTCGGTCTGGCCGTTGTAGGTCCAGGTGGCGCCGACCTGGCCGTGGCTGCCGTCAGCACCGCCGCCGATGCGCAGCTCGTTGGTCTTGCGCTTGAAGTCGCTGCGCATGACCACGTTGAGGGTGCCGGCAATCGCCCGGGCGCCAAACTCGGCCACCGGTGCCCGCATGATCTCGATGCGCTCGATCTGCTCGGGCGCAATCGAGTCGAGTGAAAACCCGGGCGCCATGCGCTGGCCGTCCAGCAGTATCTGGGTGTAGCCGCCGCCCATGCCGCGCATGCTGATCTGGCCCCCGCGCCCCGGCGCGCCACCGATGGTCACGCCCGGCAGGCGCTTGAGCACCTCGCCCAGCGTGGCATCGCCCATGCGGTCCAGCTCCTCCCGGCCGTAGACGATGCGGGATGCCGAGGCGCGGCGCCGCTCATCCTGGCTGTCGGGCTGCACGGTGGCGGTGATCTCGACTTGCTGGGTGGCAGCGCCTGTCGGCAGTGGCGCCGCTGGTCTGGGCGGCCGGCTGGGCTGGCTGGCACCGGCCGCAGGGCTGGCGGCGGCCGCTGCCGCGGCAGCGGACGGCGCCGCGGCTGGCGCAACTGGCACCGTCTGTGCGCCGCACAGGCCGGACAAGGACAGCGCTGCAGCCAGCGTCAAGGGAGTGGGTTGAAGCAGGCGGCGGGGCATATTTGTCGGGATTTTGCAGGTACGGGCTGCAACGTTTGATGTCGCCGCAGTGAAGCTGCGCGGTTTTGCCAAAGCGGTCGAGCACGCTCAGGGCGCCGCCAGCCAATGCACCGAAAACAGCCGTTGTGCATCGGTCCACACGGCTTGCGGTTGCAGACCGGCCGCCCGCGCCAGCGCCTGAAACCCGGCGACGGTGTATTTGCAGGAGTTCTCGGTGTGCAGGGTCTGGCCGTCGGCAAAGTCGAAACATTCACCGCCGATGCTCGCCGACTGCTCGCAGGCGCTGACCAGGTGCATCTCGATACGTTGCTCGGCCGGCGCGTAAAAGGCGTAGTGCCGGAACGCAGCCAGGTCGAAGTTGGCGCCCAGCTCGCGGTTGGCACGCGCCAGCAGGTTCAGGTTGAAGGCGGCGGTCACGCCTTGGCTGTCGTTGTAGGCGGCGTGCAGCAGCGCCGGGTCCTTGACCAGATCCACCCCCACCAGCAGGCCACCGCCCGACAACCAGCCGGCGCAGCGCCGCAGGAACAATCCGGCCTCGACCGGCGTGAAGTTGCCGATCGACGAGCCTGGAAAAAACCCGACCCGACGTTTGCTGCCGCCCAGCGGTACCGGCAAAACCAGGTCGCCGCTGAAGTCACCGGCCAACGCCAGCACCGCCAGCGCCGGCTGCTCGGCGCGCAGGCGCTGTGCTTCGGCCAACAGGTGCTCGGCCGAGATGTCGATCGCCACCAGCCGCGCCGGCTTGCGCAGCGCGCCCAGCAGCAGGCGGATCTTTTGCAGCGACCCGGCGCCGAACTCGATCAGGTCGGCCTGCGGGCCGATGCACTCGGCCATCTCGGCAGCGTGCTGGCGCAGGATGGCAAATTCAGTGCGGGTGGGGTAGTACTCGGGCAGTTCGCAGATGCGGTCGAACAAGGCCGAGCCGGTCTGGTCGTAGAAATACTTGGGCGGCACGCTGCGGCGGGCCAGCCGCAGGCCATCGCGCAAGGCGGTCGCAAAGTCGCCGTCAAGCACGCTCATCAGGCAACCTCCATGCTTTGCATTGCGGTGTATTCGCCTTTCGGGCGGCCGGGCAGGCTCATCAGGCAACCTCCATTCTTTGCAGTGCGGTGTATTCGCCTTTCGGGCGGCCGGGCACGCTCATGACGGGCTTCCGGCGTCCCGCGCCAGCCGAAGGCCGCTGAACTGCCAGCGCGCTGCCGGGCCAAAGAAGTTGCGGTAGCTCAGCCGGGCGTGGCCGGGTGGCGTGGCAAAGCTGCTGCCGCGCAGCACCATCTGGTTGATCATGAATTTCCCGTTGTACTCGGCCGCCGGCCCAGGCAGCGGCCTGAACCCGGGGTAAGGCGCGTACGCCGAGGCAGTCCACTGCCAGACCGCCCCGTGCAGGTGCTGCAATTGCAAGGGATGGCTGCGGGCGGCGTGCTCCCACTCGGCCTCGGTGGGCAGGCGGGCGCCGGACCAGGCGGCATAGGCCGCGGCCTCGTAGCCGCTGAGGTGGCAGACCGGCGCGGCCGGCGCCACAGCCTGCAGGCCCAGCAGCGTGAACTGCTCAAAACCATCGGTGCCGCGGCCACCGGCCGCATCGAAGCCGGCGCCGGCGCGCGGCAGCCAGTACGCCGGCGCCTGCCAGCCTTGCGCCTGCACCGTGGCCCAGCCATCGGACAGCCAGAGCGCCGGCTGGCGGTAACCGCCGTCGGCGATGAAGTCGGCGTAGTCGGCGTTGCTGACCAGACGCGATGCGATCGCAAACGGCACCAGCCATTGGGTGTGGCGCGGCCGTTCGTTGTCGAAGCCAAAACCGTCGCTGTCGTGCCCGATGGCCACGGCGCCGCCGTCCAGCGGAATCCATCGCGGCGGGCCGGGGTCGGTATCGGCAGGGCCGAGCGCAGGCAAGCGCGTTGCCGGGTCCGCGGCCGCAGACCGGTACGCCGGCCAAAGCGGGTTGAGCGAAAACGCATGCAGGATGTCGGTCAGCATCAGCTCCTGGTGCTGCTGCTCGTGCTGCAGGCCGAGTTCCAGCGTAGCGACCGCGGCACGCCAGGTGGCGGCATCGGCCACGGCGATGAAGCGCCCCACCGCTGCGTCGACCTCTACCCGATAGGCCAGCACCTCGGCCAGCGATGGCCGGCTCAACAAGCCGCGCTGCGGCCGCGGGTGGCGCGGGCCCAGGGATTCGTAATACGAGTTGAACAGCGCTGCCCAGCGCGCATCCACCGGCCGGTAGCCCGGCAGATGGGCCTGCAGCAGCAGGGTTTCGAAAAACCAGGTCGTGTGCGCCAGGTGCCACTTGGTGGGGCTGGTGTCGGGCATGGACTGCAGGGCCTGGTCTTCGGCACTCAGGCCGTCGGTCAGGCGCAGCGAATGGCGGCGCACCGCGTTGAAGGCGGCGTGCCAGGCGGACCGGAGGTCGTCGGTGGGCATCAGGGTCGGCATCGGGGTCGGGTGGAGGTTCGGCCGGGTCGGCGCCGAGTATCGCAACAGCGCGCTACCGGCGTGCAGGGACGTTGATTGCACCCGGCGCGTCTTTGCCAGCTGACCGACGCCGAACATCTGCTTGCGTTTGCAACCACTGGCGTACAACTGGCACTTCAGTGCCCGGGCCTGGCGTCCGAAAGAACAGGCATGCCCGGCGCGCCGTCCCTGCCGCGTCGGCCGCACCCGAGGGCCGCCCGTGCCGCATGACCCCCCGTTCAGCCAGACCCGGCACGAAGAGCGTGCCAACGCCGCCAGCCACGGCGTGGGCTGCCTGCTGGCACTGGCGGCGATGCCGGTGCTGGCCGAGCAGGTCGACACGCTGCGCCACCCGATCCGCCACCTCGGCGTCAACGTGTTCATCACGACGATGGTGCTGATGTACCTGGTGTCCACCATCTACCACGCGCTGCCGGTAGGCGGGGCCAAACGTTGGCTGCGCAAGTGCGACCATGCGGTGATCTTTGTCTTCATCGCGGGCAGCTACACGCCGTTTGCGCTGGGCCAGATCCAGCGCGGCGAGGGCTGGGGCATGCTGGCGGCGGTCTGGGGCATGGCGCTGGCCGGGGTGGTGCTCAAGCTGTGTGACCGCTTGCGCCACCCGGTGTTTTCCACCGCGCTGTACCTGGCCTTCGGCTGGATGGTGGTGGTGGTGGCGCAGCCGATGCTGGCCAGCTTGCCGCCGCTGGGCCTGAAGCTGCTGGTGGCGGGCGGCGTGGCCTATTCGCTCGGCAGCCTGTTTTTCTTGCTGGACCGGCGCTTGCCCTACAGCCACCTGGTGTGGCACTTGTTCGTGATCACCGGCAGCACCTGCCACTTTCTGGCGGTGCAGCAGGCGCTGGTTTGAGGCGTTGGTGTGAGGCGTTGGCCTGATGCGCTGACCCGAGACACGGCAAGGGCTGGGCGTCGCGGCCAGGCGCTGAGAACCGGCGCCGGGGCTCAGCGCCGCTCGACGATCGCCGGCACCAGGCTGATCGCCTCGCGCACCCGGTCCGCGGCGCCGGCGGCGTCGGCCCGGCTGGCGTACGGTCCGGCCTGCAAGCGGTGCAGGTTGCGCTCATTGAAGATCGCCATCAGCGGCGCCAGCCAATCGACCTCGCGTGCCACCCGCTGCTGGAAGCCCACCGCGCCATCGCGCTGGCCAAAAGCGCCCAGTTGCAGCCAGAAGCCCGGTGCCGCCTTGGCCGCGGCGCGGGCCGGCGCGTGGGTCTCACGCGGCAACGGCGCCGCCATGCGGGCAGCCAACGCAGCGGCGTCGGCCTGGCGCAAGGCCGCTGCACCGGCGGCGGCGTCGGTCGCGGCATCGGTGGCCAGCGCCAGCGCAACGGCGGCAGCGCGGGGCGCCGGCTGCGCTGCGGTCCCGGGCGGCCGCTCGGCGCTGCGCCGGCCAATCTCGGCGATGGCGTCGTCAGCCAGCCAACCGGCTGTCTCGGGCAGCAGCACCGCGGTGGCCACCGCGGTGGGCGCGCCGTCGCCCAGGCCGGGCAAAGCGGGCGCACGCCAGGCGCCGGTGCGTATCGCTTCGTAGGTGATGCGCTCGATCTCGACCGGCGCCACCCCGCCCAGCAGGCCCAGGCGCAGCGCGGCGGTGTAGCTCAGGTCGATCACCCGGTCGCTGTGGAAGGGGCCGCGATCGTTGACCCGCACCACCACCTCGCGGCCATTGGCCGGGTTGCGCACCCGGGCGTAGCTGGGCAGCGGCATGGTCTTGTGCGCCGCCGTCATCGCGTACATGTTGTAGGTCTCGCCATTGGCCGTGCCCCGGCCGTGGAACTGGCGGCCGTACCACGACGCCAGCCCGCGCTGCACCAGCGGCGGGTCGCCCTGCAGCGGGGTGTAAGCCTGGCCCAGCACCTCGTAGGGCTTGTTGGGTCCGCCCGCGCGGATCGGCTCCAGCCGTGGCGTGGCGTCGGGCACCCGGTGCAGATCGGGCGGCGGGTTGTCGCCGGGCCCGTCGCGCCGAGAGGCCGCCGCTGGCGAGGGCAGGTTGCCGGCCGGTGTGGCCTGCGCCGGGCCGCCAGGGCGCGGCGGCGGCGGGCTGGCACAGCCGGCCAGCGCGGCTGCCAGCGCTACGGTGAGCGCCGCAGCCGGGTTGGCCGGCCGGGACCGACGGCGGTGCGCCATCGCGGGTGGGAAATCGATCGGCTGCATGACCATGACGGCCCCGATTCTGCGGCCATCGGCCGGACAGGCCCCGCCCGGCACCGTGCAATGGCCCCAACCGGTGCGACCCGCGGCCACCGGCCGCAGAATCCCGGGCCGGTGCAGGCCGTCGCCAGAGCACCGGTAGCCCATCCCCCCGGAGGAGACACAAATGATCCAGTTCTACTACAACCTCGCCCCCAACCCGATGAAGGTCGCACTGTTCCTGGAGGAGGCTGGCCTGCCCTACGAGCCGGTGCCGGTGGACACCCGCAAGGGCGAGCAGCACACCCCCGCCTACGCCGCCATCAACCCCAACGCCAAGTGCCCGGCGCTGGTGGACGGCGAGGCCACGGTGTTCGACAGCAACGCGATCCTGCTGTACCTGGCCGAGAAGACCGGCCAGTTTTTGCCTGAGAACACGCCGGCGGCACGCGGGCAGATGCGGTCCTGGATGATGTTCGTGGCCAGCGGCATCGGGCCGTACTCGGGCCAGCAGGTGCACTTTCGCAACTTTGCGCCCGAGCCCAAGGCCTACGCCGTCAACCGCTACGACTTCGAAGCCTGGCGGCATTGGACCCTGATCGAAGCCCGGCTCGGCCAGCATCGTTTCATGCTGGGCGACAGCTACACGCTGGTCGACATGGCGGTTTGGGGCTGGGCCCGCATATTGCCGTTTGTGCTGGGGTCTGACACTTGGGACAAGCTGCCCCACATCAAGCGCTGGCTGGACGAGGTCAACGCCCGCCCGGCAGCCCAGCGGGTCGAGGCGCTGCGCACCCGCCACGCCTTCAAGACCGAGATGGACGACGAAGCCCGGCAAGCGATGTTCCCGCAGAACACCCGCCTGGCGACCTGAGTCGCCGCTGGCCAACCCTTAAAACCGAGCCCGCCATGATCGACCTCTACTACTGGACCACACCCAACGGCCACAAGATCACGATGTTCCTGGAGGAGGCGGGCCTGCCCTATCGCCTCTTGCCGGTGGCGATCGGCCGGGGTGAGCAGTTCAAGCCCGAGTTCTTGAAGATCTCGCCCAACAACCGCATCCCGGCCATCGTCGACCAGGCGCCGGCCGACGCGGGCGCGCCCATCGCGCTGTTCGAGTCAGGCGCGATCCTGCAGTACCTTGCCGACAAGATCGGCCGCTTCATCCCGGCGGACCTGCGCGGCCGCAACCAGGTGCTGCAGTGGTTGTACTGGCAGATGGGCGGGCTGGGCCCGATGGCCGGCCAGAACCACCACTTCGGCCAATACGCACCCGAGCCCATCCCTTACGCCATCGAGCGCTATGTCAAGGAGACGGCGCGGCTGTATGGCGTGCTCAACAAGCAGCTGGGCGAGATGGCAGCCCAAGGCAAGGACTGCATCGCCGGCGACTACTCGATTGCCGACATGGCGTGTTACCCCTGGGTCGTGCCGCATGAGCGCCAGCGCCAGAAATTGGCCGACTTCTCGCACCTGCAAGCCTGGTTCGAGCGGGTACACGCCAGGCCCGCCACGGTGCGCGCCTACGCCCGGGCCCAGGAGATCAACAGCCAGCCGGTGGTGGACGAAGCCGCCAAGAAGGTGTTGTTTGGCCAGGATGCCTCGACGGTGAAATAAACCGCAGGCCCGCGTCGGGCCGCTGCCGGCATTGCCGGTTGATGGCTTGGCCTGTTGCGGTCAGGCGGACACCTGTGCCTGGCCACGTGCACCGACACTGCCTGCCCGGCCCGCTCTGGCTGGCTGGTTGGTTGGCTGGTTGGTTGGCTGTCGCATTCGCCCCTCACCGCTCACCCCGACGGTGAGACCGATCTTGCATCGGTCCGGCAAATGCCGGCACTTGACCGGAGAAAGCGCGCAAAGCGGTGGTGCGACCGGCAAGAATCGAACTTGCGACTAAGCCTTCGGAGGGCCCAATGATATCCACTTCACCACGGTCGCAGCAGAGGATGCAGCCCGGCATTCTATGCCACGCCGCGCATCGCCTGATTGCGCTGTGCTCGGGCCTTCGGGTCAACCCGCACGCACCGTTATAATCGACCGGTTTTGCCTTGAGGCTGCAGGCGGCATTGAGGCAAACTTGCCTTGGCGCGGCGAGCACACCCGCCAAGGCAGCCAGGTCACGGACAACTTAGGAATCAAATGAGCGCGCCCCAGCACACCGAGCACGAAGAAAACCACGAAGGCCCGATCAAGACGCCCAAGCAGTTGGTGGGTGCGGTGGTGGCCTCGTTTGTGGTCCCGATCGTGGTGATCATCATGTTGGCCAATTTCGTCAATTTCGGCGGCAAGACCGGCGCGGGCAGTGACGGCATGAGCGAAGACGCGGTGGGTCGCCGCATCCAGCCGGTGGGCCGGATCGAGATCAAAGATGCTGCCAATCCGGGCGTGCTCAAGACCGGCGAGCAGGTGGTGCAGGCCCAGTGCGGCGCGTGCCACGTCAGCGGCGCGGCCGGCGCCCCGAAGATCGGCGACGACGCCGCTTGGGGCCCCCGCATCAAGACCGGCTACGACGCGCTGCTGCTGTCGGCGCTGAAGGGCAAAAACGCAATGGGCGCGCAGGGCGGCGGTGACTACAACGACACCGAAATCGGCCGCGCGGTGGTCTACATGACCAACAAGAGCGGCGCCAAGTTCGACGAGCCCAAGGCACCGGCAGCGGCGGCATCGGCATCGGCACCGGACGCTGCGGCCTCGAAGTAAGCTCGAGACTGGGCCAGCATCAGCCGCCTTCGGGCGGCTTTTTTCATGGCCAGCACGGCCCGCCCACAGACGGCCGGGCCTTCGTCAATGCGCAGCCGCCGTGCCCGCTGCCGGCTCCCGCACATAACCGAAGCGGCCCGGCGCGTCGGCTGCCACCAGGGGCTCTGGCGACCAGAGGCCGGCCTCCACCGCCTGGGCAGCGTCGAGCATGTCCTGGCTGTGCACGATGCCAAAGCCCAGGTCGGTATCCAGATAGACCCGCCCTTCGGCGTCCAGCCAGCTCGAGCGCACCCGCGCTGGCAGCCCGGTGTGGCTGGTGACTGTGAGCAGCTTGGCGGCCGCAGGCCGGCCCGCGTCACCACCCTCACCGGCCAAAACCCCGTTGTCGGATGCCGGCGGCACCCACATCAACCGCCAAACCCAGGGTGCGGCCTCGAGTTGCACATAAACCCGCTGCGGGCCGTTCTGGAAGAACCAGCGCCCGGCGTTGTCGGCGCCGTAGTTGCGCTCGATGAAGGCCTTGAGCTTGTCATGCGTGATGCGGCTGCCCTTGATCTGCGGAAACGGCCCGGCGTGCTGGATGCGCTCGTCGCGCATGTACCAGTCGCCGCGGGCGTCCAGCGCCAGCCAGCCGTGGCAGTCGGGCACGTTGGGCCATTTTTTCAGCGCGGCCTTGACGATGTCGTCCATGGCGAATGTCCTTGGAGAGCAGCGCAGGGCGGGCGGCGCTGCGTCGCCGTCAGCCGTGCTGACGCAGCCAGCGCATCACGCCCTCGGGCAGGTGCTGGCCGTGGCCCGGAAACCGCCCGCCCGGAAACCCCACATGCCCGCCATGCGCAGGTTGCCACAAGCTGACGTGCCGGCCCACGGCATGGGATTGCGGCAGGCTGGCGGCGGGCACAAACGGGTCGTTGCGGGCGTTCAGCAGCAGCGCCGGGATGCGGATGTGGTGCAGGTGCGGCTTGGCCGAGGCGCGCGCCCAGTAGTCCTCGGTGTTGCGAAAGCCGTGCAGCGGCGCGGTGAACAGGTTGTCGAACTGGTACAGGTCGCGCACGGCCAGCATCGCCTCGCGCTTGAACAATCCCGGGTGCTGCGCCAGCTTGGCCAGCGCCTTGGGCACCATGGTGTGCAAGAACATGCGGGTGTAGACCTGCCGGTTGAAGCCGCGGCCGATAGCGTGGCCGCTGGCGGCCAAGTCCACCGGCGAGCAAACCGCCGCCACCGCGCTGGCCACGCTGGCCGCGCTGCAACCGGCCTCCTCGGCCCAACGCAGCAGGGCGTTGCCGCCCAGCGAGATGCCCACCGCCCGCAACGGCGCACCGTGCTGCAGGCGCAACCGGCCCAGCACCCAGCCGATCTCCTCGAAATCACCCGAGTGGTAGGCGCGTGGCCCCAGGTTCAGCTCGCCCGAGCAGCCGCGGAAGTGAGGCACCACGAAATGCCAGCCGTTTTGCCGCGCCCAGTGCGCAAAGGCCATGGCGTAGATGCCCTGCGACGAGCCCTCCAGGCCGTGGAACAGCACCAGCATCGGCGCGCCGGCGGCCGCGCCCTCGTCGAGAAAATCGACATCGATGAAGTCACCGTCCGGCGCGGTCCAGCGCTCGCGCCGGTAGCGCGGCGGCGCGGCGGCCGGCCCGGCATGCAGGCGCGACAGCCGGGCCGGCCAGATCGTCTGGGCATGGCCGCCGGGCAACCACCAGGGCGCATGAAAAGCCTGCATCAGCGCTGCGGCCCGGCGGGCCGGCACGGCACCGGGCCGGTCAATGCAGCACCGCCGGCGCCTCGACCACCTCGGGCGTCTCGTTGGGGGTGCCCGGGCTGGCGTGGTGCGCCACCATGCGCCAGCCTTGTGCAGTCTTGAGGTAGACGTTGGTGGCCAGCACATAGCCGGTGCGCTGGCCCTCGGCGGTGGCCAGCTCGATGCGCTCGACCAGGTTGTGCACGGCGGCCTCGAGCGAGTGCACACGCCGCACACGCTCGGGGTGGGCGTGGATGCGGCCATTGGCAAACATGGCCTCGAACGCGACCCGGATCGCCCGCGGCCCCACCACGCGTGGCCCACCCGGGTGCACACAGACCACCTCGTCGTCATCGGCCCATACGCCCATCAGTTTTTCGAGATCGCCCTCACGCAGCGCCTCGTAGAACTGGGCCTCGACATCGTCGGGCGATGCCATCAAGTGGGCGGTCTGGGGTTTGCTGCGCTGCATGGGGCACCCTTGCGGAGGATCACCAAAAACTCACCGGAAAATCACCGATTTGTGGCCGTTCATCAAAACACGGCGCTCGACATGCCACCGCACGGCGCGTGCCAGCACCACACACTCGACGTCGCGGCCCACCGCGGTGATCTGCTCGGCCGACATCGAATGGTCCACCCGTTCGACGTCCTGCTCGATGATCGGGCCCTCGTCGAGGTCGGCGGTAACGTAGTGTGCGGTGGCGCCGATCAGCTTGACACCCCGGGCATGGGCCTGGAAGTAGGGCTTGGCACCCTTGAAGCTGGGCAAGAAGCTGTGGTGGATGTTGATCGCCCGGCCCTTGAGCGTGGCGCAGAACGCCGGGCTCAGGATCTGCATGTAGCGCGCCAGCACCACCAGGTCGATCTGCTCCGCCGCCAGCAGCGCCTCGACCTGCTGCTCCTGCGCCCGCTTGGTGGCGGCGTCCGCGCCGATCGGCAGCGGGAGGTGGTGGAAGTTGATGCCGTAGCTGTCGGCCAGCGCCCGGTAAGTGGCGTGGTTGGACACGATGGCCGGGATGTCCACGTCGAGCTGGCCGCTTTGCCAGCGGTAGAGCAGGTCGTTCAGGCAATGGCCGTGCTGGCTGACCATCAACAGCAGGCGCGGGCGCTGAGACACGGCATGGAACCGTGCATCCATTCCATACTGTGTGCGTACATGGGAGAACAGGTTCTCCAACACGCCCGCGCCGGTCAGGTGCGGGGGCGCTGCAAAGTGCACCCGCATGAAAAAAAGCCCGGTGGCGTCGTCGCCCTGCACATCGCCGAACTGCTGAGAATCGATGATGTTGCAGCCGGCCTGGAACAGCAAGCCGGACACCGCGTAGACGATGCCGGTGGTGTCGTGGCAGGCGAGTGTGAGGATGAATTCGTGAGAGCGCGGCATGGCCGCAGATTGTAGGCAGCGGGGCCAACACGGGCCGGTGCACACTTGCAGGACGGACAAGCCTTGACAACCGACCCACCAATGAGCCCGCCCAGCAGCCCTCCCGTCAGCCCCCCCGTCCGCCCGCCCGGCCGCCCGCCCGGCCGCGCGGAGGGCTCAAATACCGCAATGCGAAGCCTGGAGCTTGCTTGATGACCACCGCACCCGAGGACTGGACCCAGCGCAGCCGCGATCTGGCCGAGGCGCTGTCGCGCAGCGCACTGGGCGACCGCGGGGCCTTCAAGCGGCTCTACGCCTTGAGCAGCGGCCACCTGTTTGCAGTGATCCTGCGCATCCAGCGCGACCGCAACCTGGCCGAAGACCTGCTGCAGGAGGTCTATGTCAGCGCCTGGAAGGCGGCGGGCAGCTTTGACGCCCAGCGTGCCCAGCCCCTGACCTGGCTGACCCACATCGCGCGCAACAAGGCGATCGACAGCCTGCGCCGGGCCCAGACCCAGCCCCGAACCGAGAGCATCCACCCGGCGGATGACGACGACCGGCCGGACGCCAGCCAGCGCCTGGTGGACGAGACCCCCGGCCCGGCTGCGCTGCTGGAGCGCGCCAGCAACGCCCGCCAGCTGGGCCACTGCATGGAAGGGCTGACTGCGCAACAACGCCAGAGCGTGGCGCTGGCGTTTTTTGATGGCCTGTCGCATGCCGAAGTGGCCGAGCAGCTGCGCCAGCCGCTGGGCACCGTCAAGAGCTGGGTCCGGCGTGCACTGATGACCCTCAAGAGCTGCCTGGAACGTGCGGCACGCGGTGACGCCGCGCTGGGGGCCTGACATGGACTATGCCCGACAAACCCTTGCTGACGCCCTTGCCGCCCAGTACGTGACCGGCACGCTGCGCGGCGCCGCCCGTCGCCGCTTCGAGACCCTGCTGCCCGGCCACCCCGCGTTGCGTGCCGCGGTAGCCGACTGGCAGGCCAGGCTGATGCCCTTGACCGCCGTGGTGGTGCCCGAGGCGCCGCCCACCGGCACCTGGGCGGCGATCGAGGCGCGCTTGTGGCCGGCCCCGACCTCCGCCTCGCCGGCGCCATGGTGGCGCGGCCTGGGCTTGTGGAGAGCCGCCTCCGGCCTGGCCACCGTGGCGGCCGTGGGGCTGGGCGTGCTGCTGGCCAACCCGCCGCCGCAGGCCCCACCGGTGGTGGTGGTGCTGCAGGGCACCGAGGCCGGTGGCCCGACGGTGACCGCCTTCGTGGCCAGCGTCAGCGGCGACGGCCGGGCGCTGGTGGCGCGGCCGGTGATACCGGTGGCGCTGCCGACCGACCGGGTGCTGGAGCTGTGGGCCGTGCCGCCGCAAGGCAACCCACGCTCGCTCGGTCTGGTGTCGGCCGCCGGGGTCACGGTGATCCGGCGCGAAAAACTGCCGCACGCGCTGCTGGACAACCGCAACACCGCCGCACTGGCCGTCAGTGTCGAGCCACCGGGCGGTTCACCCACCGGCGTGCCCACCGGGCCGGTGGTGTTCGCCGGCAAGCTGCAACTCTGAGCGCCCCCAAGGCGGCGGCAAACGCCCGCCGCCGCCCCCCCCCCCCGAGGGGGAGGAGGCCACTCGGGTGCGGCCCCGCGTTGACTCTTTTGCGCCCCCACGGCGGCGGCAAACGCCCGCCGCCACCCCCCCGAGGGGGAGGAGCCCACTCGGGAGCGGCCCAGCGTTGACTCTTTAGCGCCCCCAAGGCGGCGGCAAAACGCCCGCCGCCGCCCCCCCGAGGGGGAGGAGTCCACTCGGGAGCGGCCCAGCGTTGACTCATGAAGCCGGCGGGGGCAGCGGCAGCATCACGCTGAAGGTGCTGCCCTCGCCGGCTGTGCTGCACACGCTGATCGTCCCACCCATCAGCAGCACCAGCCCCCGGGTCACGGCCAGGCCGATGCCGCTGCCTTCGATCGCGCCATGCGCCTGGCGCAGCCGGTTGAAGGGCTCGAACAGGTGGGTGCACTCGTCCGTGGTCAGGCCCAGGCCGGTATCGATGACCTGGATCCGGGCCTGGCCCAGGACCCGGTCGGTGCGCACCCTCACGCTGCCGCCCGGGCGGTTGTACTTGACGGCGTTGCTCAACAGGTTGAGCAGCACCTGTTGCAGACGCCGGCGATCGGCCCAGGCCACACCGCCGCTCTGGGTCTCGCCGTCCGGTGCGGTGGTGTCTGTGCGCTCATGCAGCAGCAGCAAATCGTCTCGCCGAGCGGCGGCCTGCGCCATGGCCAGTGCATCGTCCACCAGCGGCGCCAGCAGCACCGCCGTTGGCGTGATCGTCAGACGGCCGGCCTCGATGCCGGTCAGGTCGAGCAAGTCGTCGATCAGCGCCAGCAGATGCTCGCCCGACTGCTGGATCAACGCCACCCGGCGTTGTTGCTCGCCCAGAAGCGGCGTGCGCGCATCGATCGCCAGCAGTTGGGCAAATCCCAGCACAGCGTTGAGCGGCGTGCGCAATTCATGGCTCATGCGCGACAGAAACTCGGTCTTGCTGCGGTTGGCGGCCTCGGCCACGGCCTTTTCGCTCTGCGCCCGGGCCAGGGCGTGGGCCTCGGTAACGTCCTCGAAGTAGCCGTGCCAGACGGTGCTGCCATCGGCGTCCGGTTGGGGGGTGGCGCTGCCACGGATGCGCCGCAACACACCGTCGGCCCGGTACACCCCGAACTCCTGCACCCAGGGCTGCAGCGTGGCGGCCGACTGCGCGATGCTGTCGGCCACGCCAGCGCGCTCGTCGCGGGTGACGCGCCGCAGCAGGGCTGGCGCGTCTTGCGTCATCTGCCCGGGCGGCAGGCCGAACAGGTCGGTGCTGCGCTCACTGAGGTAGGAGAAGTGCGCCTCACCATCAGCCTGCCGTTGATACTGGAACAGCACACCCGGCACATGCGCGGCCAGCTTGCCCAACCGGTCCATCGCGGCACTGGCCTCGGCATCGGCCCGGCGGCGATCGGTGATGTCGGTCTGGGTGCCCACCATGCGGCGCGGCGTGCCATCGGCGCACCAATCGACAATCCGGCCGCGCTCCTGCAGCCAGCGCCAACGGCCATCGCCAGCGCGGGCGCGGTAGTTGTGCTCGTAAATCGCGCACTCGCCGCTGGCGTGTTGCAGGTAAGCCGCGTGGTTGCCGGCCAGGTCGTCGGGGTGGATCAGCGCGTCCCAGTCCTGCTGGGTGCGGCGCGCCGTGGCCGGTGGATACCCCAGTTGCTCGAAGCCCTCGTCGATGTCGCCGAGCCGGTCGCTGGGGATGTCCCATTCCCAGACGAAGGTGCCGGCCCCCACCAGCGCCGCCCGGATCAGCTGCCCCTGGCTGCCGGCGGCGCGCCGGGCGCTGCTGCTGCTGCTGCTGCTGCTGCTGCTGCTGTCGGTGTCGGTGTCGGTGTCGGTGTCGGTGTCGGTGTCGGTGTCGGTTTCGGTGCCGGCGGCCTGGTTTGCAACGCCCGCGCCGTCCAGGCGTTCGCGGGCCAACAAGGCCGACAAGGCCCGCAACACATCCGACAGCTCCGCTGCCGCATGGGCTGGGTCCAGATCGGCACCGGGCATCAGGCAAAGCTGGCCCAGGGGCTGGCCCAGGTGGTGCAGCGGCAGCCGCAGTGTGCCGCCCGGGCCCGGCGCCGCACAGGTGCCGCCAACGCTGTCAAGATCGACCGTGACCCGCCGGCCCAGGGCCAGTGCCAGATCGGCCAGCAAGCGCTGGCAGGCATGGTGGGCGTCGTCCCGGTCGATCTGGTCGAGCAGCGCGGCCTGCGCCAGCGCCAGCAGGGTGACCGGCTCGGGCAGCGCGCCGGCGGTGGTCATCAGGCGGTCAAGGGTCGGGCCGTCAATGTGTGTGCAGCTTCTCGCCGGCCTTGAGCCGGTAGACCGTGCCGCAGTACGGGCACTTGCCCTGGCCGGTGGTGGCGACGTCGATGAACACCCGCGGGTGCTCGCTCCACAAGCTCATCTTCGGGTTGGGGCAGGTCACCACGCCCGGGCCTTGTACGTCGTGGGCGGTGACTTCGATCACGGTTTCCGGTTTGCTCATGCCGCCACCTTGCTCAGCCAGCCCGCGTACTTGGGGTTGCGGCCGTTGACGATGTCAAAAAACGCGGCCTGGATCTTCTCGGTGATGGGCCCGCGTGATCCTGCGCCCAGCTCGATCCGGTCCAACTCGCGGATCGGTGTCACCTCAGCGGCGGTGCCGGTGAAAAACGCCTCGTCGGCGATGTAGACCTCGTCGCGGGTGATGCGCTTTTCCACCAGCTTCAGCCCCAGGTCACCGCAGATGGCCAGAATGGTGTCGCGGGTGATGCCGTTGAGCGCACCGGCCGACAGGTCGGGCGTGTAGACCACGCCCTTCTTGATGATGAAGATGTTTTCGCCCGCGCCCTCGGACACAAAACCCGACGGGTCGAGCAGCAGTGCCTCGTCGTAGCCCTCGTCGGTCACTTCCATGTTGGCCAGGATCGAGTTGGTGTAGTTGCTCACCGCCTTGGCCTGCGTCATCGTGATGTTGACGTGGTGCCGGGTGAAGCTGCTGGTCTTGACGCGGATGCCGCGCGCCAGGCCCTCCTCACCCAGGTAAGCACCCCAGGGCCAGGCCGCGACCATCAAGTGGATGGTGTTGCCCTTGGGCGAGACGCCCAGTTTTTCGTCGCCGATCCAGACCAGCGGACGCAGGTAGCAGCTCTCTAATCTGTTCTCGCGCACCACGGCTTTTTGCGCGTCCATCACCTGCCCGGGCGTGAACGGTATCTTCATGCGCAGGATCTTGGCGCTGTTGAACAGCCGCTCGGTGTGCTCTTGCAGCCGGAAGATCGCCGTGCCGCCCGCGGTGTTGTAGGCCCGTACACCCTCGAAAGCGCCGCAGCCGTAGTGCAGTGTGTGGGACAGCACATGGATCTTGGCGTCGCGCCAGTCGACCATCTGGCCGTCCATCCAGATCTTGCCGTCGCGGTCGGACATGGACATGCGGGAGTCTCCTTCGGGGGGTGTTGGGTGTGGGGGTGCGGGGTGTCGGGGTGGGCGCGGCGGTGTCGCAGCGCGTCAGCCCCACGGATTTTAGGCGCCGGCCTGGGGCGCGGCGCCATCCGCATCGGCCGCGGCGCGGGCCAGTGTCCATGCGGTGCAGCGGCCATCAAGCAGGACCACCGTCACGCTGTCGCCTGCGCCGTCGGTCCAGCGGAAGGTCTCGGGGTCGTCGGCACGCTTTTCGCCCAGGCTGCGGGTCAACAGCAAGATCTTCATCAGCGGCATGCCGAGCTGCAGCCGGGCGTGCAACATCACCGCGCTGGGCACCGTGCCGATCGGCGAGCCGGCAGCGGTGCGCATCACCCGCATCGTGCGGCTGAACTGCAGCAGCAGCCAGAACACCATGCCCGACGTGGCCAAGGCTACGCCGCGCCATCCAAAAAACCAGTAGCCCAGCGCCACCGCCAACGCGGCCAGGCCCCATCCCAGTTTCGCGTTCATCGGCGTGCACCCTGCTTGTCGCTGAATATTCGCGAGGACGCTGAGCAGCTCACAGCCCGCGCACCACGTCAATGGCCTGCTCGATGCGCTCGACCGCATGCACCTTCAGGCCCTCGATCGGCTTCTTGGGCGCGTTGGCCTTGGGTACCAGCGCGACCGAAAAACCCAGCTTGGCGGCCTCTTTCAGCCGCTCCTGACCGCGCGGGGCGGGCCGCACCTCACCCGCCAGACCAACCTCGCCAAAGGCAAAAAACCCGCTCGGCAGCGGTTTGCCGCGCAACGAGCTCTGGATTGCCAGCAGCACCGCCAGGTCGGCTGCCGGCTCGGAGATGCGCACACCGCCCACCGCATTGACAAACACATCCTGGTCAGCGCTGTCCACGCCGGCATGGCGGTGCAGCACCGCCAGCAGCATCGCCAGCCGGTCGCGGTCCAGGCCGACGCTGAGCCGGCGCGGCGACGGCCCACCGCTGTCGACCAGCGCCTGGATCTCGACCAGCAGCGGGCGGGTGCCCTCCAGCGTGACCAGCACGCAGGTGCCGGGCACCGGCGCGCCGTGGGTGGACAAGAAAATCGCGCTGGGGTTGCTGACGCCCTTCAGACCGCGCTCGGTCATCGCAAACACGCCGATCTCGTTGACCGCGCCAAACCGGTTCTTGATCGCCCGCACCAGGCGAAAACTGCTGTGGGTGTCGCCCTCAAAATAGAGCACGGTGTCGACGATGTGCTCCAGCACCCGGGGCCCGGCCAGTGCGCCCTCTTTGGTGACATGGCCCACCAGCACGATGGCGCAGCCGCTGGATTTGGCGGTGCGCGTCAGCTGGGCCGCACATTCACGCACCTGGGCCACCGATCCGGGCGCGCTGGTGAGTTGGTCGGAGTAGAGCGTCTGGATCGAGTCGATCACGCAAAACGCCGGCTGCTCAGTGGCCAGCACGGCCTGGATTTTCTCCAGCTGGATTTCGGCCATCACCCGCAGCGCGCTGCCTGACAAGCCCAGCCGGCGCGCCCGCAGCGCCACCTGGGCGCCCGACTCTTCACCCGTGACGTAAAGCACCTTGACCTGCTGAGACAGCGACTCGGCCGCCTGCAGCAGCAAGGTGCTCTTGCCGATGCCGGGGTCGCCGCCGATCAGCACCACGCCGCCCTCGACAATGCCGCCGCCCAGCACCCGGTCGAGCTCGGGCTGCCCGGTGGGGGTGCGGTCGATGTCTGCGGCCTCGATCTCGGACAGCGTGAACACTGGTTGCGCCTGGGCCAGTGATTGGTAGCGGTGCCGCGCCGCGCCCGTGGCCTCGGCCACGGTCTCTTCCAGCGTGTTCCAGGCCAGGCAATGCGGGCACTTGCCCAGCCACTTGGGGCTGACACCACCACAAGCGCTGCAGGTGTACTGGGTCTTGGGGGCTCGGGCGGCGGTGCTCACCCATGCACTGTAGCCGGCGCTCGCCAAGCCCCGCGTGAGGGCTGACCACAGCCTGCCGAGCGTTGGTGCCGGCAGCGGCCATGCGGACCGGGGGAGGCCTGGTTTGCCTGCAGAGCAGTGGGGTTCGAGCCGGACGCACGGTGAGCAGCATTGAAGTGGGCGGACAACTCTCGGCGCTGCGCTGCCGTTCGTTTTTTGGCCTGAAACTTGCCATTCGTGGGCGTGGTGCGGCCGCGCCGCGCCGGGGGGGGGGGGG
>JBBQAH010000008.1:0-34398 GCA_038316145.1 Burkholderiales bacterium | reverse complement strand
CGGCAGCGAGCTGGCCATCATCGACAAGCGCCGGCCCAAGGCCAATGTGTCCGAGGTGATGCACGTCATCGGCGAGATAGAAGGCCGCAACTGCGTGATCATGGACGACATGATCGACACCGCCGGCACCCTGGTCAAAGCCGCCGAGGTGCTCAAAGAGCGTGGCGCGAAGCGGGTGTTTGCCTACTGTACCCACCCGATCCTGTCGGGCCCGGCGGTCGAGCGCATCGCCAACAGCCAACTCGACGAGGTGGTGATCACCAACACCATCCCGTTGTCCGACACGGCAAAAGCGTGCAAGAAGATCCGCCAGTTGTCGGTGGCGTTCCTGTTCGCCGAGACGATCCGCCGCATTTCGGACGGTGAGTCGGTGACCTCGCTCTTCGCGGAGCAAAACAACAATTTCTGACGCCGTTGGCGGCGGGGGCCCAGCGCCCTTGCTGCCGGTGGAGCAGGGCCACCCGGCGCACGAGCCTGGCGGCTTTTCGGCAGCCGCAAGGCTGTTCAACCCCGGTGTCTGGTCGCGGACACCACCCATGGAGCAACCATGAACTTCACCGCTTTCGAGCGCAATCTGCAGGGGACCGGAGCGAGCCGCCGCCTGCGCATCTCGGGCAAAGTGCCTGGCATCGTTTTTGGTGCAGGCGAACCCCGAATGATCGAGCTGGACCACAACGCGCTGTACTTCGCGCTGAAGAAAGAAGCCTTCCACAGCTCCATCCTGGAGATGGATCTGGGCGAGACCAAGCAACGTGTGCTGTTGCGCGACTTCCAGATGCACCCCTGGAAGCAGCAAGTGCTGCATGTGGACTTCCAGCGCGTGGACGAAACCACCCGCGTCCGCAAGAAGGTGCCGCTGCACTTCTCGGGCGAAGAAAACTCGGTGGCTGTCAAGACCGACAAGTGCCTGGTGGCACATGTCTCGACCGAGGTCGAGATCGAATGCCTGGCCACGGCGCTGCCCGAGTTCATCGCGGTGGACTTGGCCGGCCTGGTCAAGGGCCAGTCGCTGCACGCGTCCGATCTGGTGCTGCCTGAGGGCATCAAGGTCGTCAAGCACGGCAAGAACAATCCGGTGATCGTCGCTGCCACCGCGCCGAAGATCGAAGAAGAAGTTGCACCAGTCGAAGCCGTGCCGGCCAAGAAAGCCGCCGCCAAGAAGGCTGCTGCCAAGACGCCCGCGGCCAAGACGCCTGCGGCCAAGAAGTAAGGCCAGCCAGCAGCCCGACACGGGCTGCTTGGGCCGCAAAGCCTCGCCTTGGCGGGGCTTTTTTACGTCTGACGGGTTGAACAGGTGGCTTCGAGTGCGGGCCAGCCTGGCCTTACAGTCGGGCCGACCATGAACGCCTTCGATCCTGCTGCGCTGGAATGTCTGGCCGCTCTGGCGGATGCCGGCAGCTTCGACCGAGCGGCCCAGCAGCTTGCGATCACGCAGTCCGCGGTTTCGCAACGCCTGCGGGCACTGGAGACCGGTCTGGGTCGGCTCCTGGTGGTGCGCGCACGCCCGCTGCGCTTGACCGAGCCCGGCAAGGTGCTGCTGCGCTATGCCCGCCAGATGCAGGCGATGCGGGCCGACATTTCCCGCGAACTGGGCGCGACGCTGGCACACGACGAGCGCCTGGCCATCGCCGTCAACGCCGACAGCCTGGCCACCTGGGTGCTGCCGGCGCTGGACCCGGTAGTGCATGACGGGCAACGCCAGGGTTACGGCCTTGAACTGGTGGTCGATGACCAGGACTTTACCCACCAGAGCCTGCGCGAGGGCGCCGTGCTGGGCTGTGTCAGCACCGCGCCCGAGCCGTTACGCGGCTGCAGCGCCACCGTGCTGGGCTGCATGCGCTACATCGCGGTCGCCAGCCCGGCTTTTGTCCAGCAGGCGCTGCCGCAAGGCTTGAACCGGGTCAATTTTGCCAAGCTGCCTTGGCTGGTCTTCAACCGCAAGGACGACATGGCGCCGGCCTGGGTGCAACAGGCCTTCGGCCTGGCAGGCGCGCGGCTGGTCGAGCGTCATGTGCCGTCCACCGAGGCGCACGCGCGGGCCGCACAGATGGGTTGGGGCCTTGCCGTCATGCCCGAGCAGATGGCGGCTGCCGCCTTGGCCGCTGGCACGCTTGTGCCTGTGCATGCCGAGGTGTTTGTCGACGTGCGGCTGCACTGGCACCAGTGGCGGCTGCTGGGTAGCGAGGGTGACGGGCTGCCATTGCCACTGCGTGCCAGTGCGCTGGACCGCATCGGCCGTGCGCTGGCCGATGGCGCACGCACCAGCCTGCGGCCACCGGGATAATCGGCGCGATGATCCGTTTGATAGTCGGCCTGGGCAACCCGGGCCCCGAGTACGGGCACACCCGGCACAACGCTGGATTCTGGTGGGTGGACGCCGCCGCAAGCCAGCTCGGCGCGGCCCTGAGCTTCGACCGCAACTACCACGGCTTGCTGGTGCGGCTGGCGCTGCCTGACGGCCCGGTCTGGTTGTTGCAGCCGATGACCTTCATGAACCTGTCGGGCAAGTCAGTCGGCCTACTGGCGAGATTTTTCAAGATTGCGCCAGCCGAGATCCTGGTGGTGCACGACGAACTGGACCTCGCGCCGGGCCAGATGAAGCTCAAGCAGGGCGGCGGGGCGGCCGGGCACAACGGCTTGAAGGACATCCTGGCGCAGCTGGGCTCGCCCGACTTCTGGCGCTTGCGCATCGGTATCGGCCATCCAGGCGACCGCTCGGAAGTCGCTAACTTTGTGCTGCGGCGTCCGCCGCTGGAGGACCGGCTGGCGATCAACAAGTGCATTGCCGACTCGGTCGAGACCCTGCCCCTGCTGCTGGCCGGTGCCATGGACCGCGCGATGATGAAAATCCACGCCAAGCCGCCAAGGCCCAAGCCGCTGCCGCGCCCGCCGGTTGTGCCTCCGATCGAGCCGGCAATCGAGCCGGCAATCGAGCCCGCGGTCGAGCCGCGTACCCTACCCCAGGAGTAGCCGCCATGAGTCTGCACGCCGTCTTGCCGTGTCCTGCACCGATGGTTGCAGCGTCTGTACCGTGCCGGGTGCTGACCGCAGTGCTGCTCGGCTGCCTGGTCGGCGCTGGCTCGGGGGCGCTGGCTGCCGATACGCCGGTTCACCGTTGCGGCAACAGCTATTCGTCCCTGCCGTGTGCGGGCGGCACGGCAGTGGACGTGGCCGACCCGCGCAGCGCGGCGCAGCAGCGCGAATCGCGCGAAGCCAGCGAGCGTGACGCTGCGCTGGCGCGCCAGATGAAGGCCCAGCGCGTCGCTGAAGAGCGGGCTGCGTCCAAGGGCGGCGCCGCCAACCTGGGTCCAGTTGCTGCGCCCCCGCCCGCCAAGGCGGCGTCCAAGCCCCACCAGAGCACCCACAAGAAGGCGAAAAAACCGGCCAAGCCGGCCTCCGCGCCACGCTGACCTTGAGTCTCAGGCCACGGTGCCGGCGATCAGCCGCTGGTACTTGAACCACAACACCTCGCGGGTCTCGACCCGCTGCGGATCGACCGGGATGCACGCCACCGGGCAGACCTGCACACACTGCGGCTCGTCAAAATGGCCGACACATTCGGTGCACTTGCTGGGGTCGATCTGGTAGATCTCCACGCCCATGCTGATGGCCTGGTTCGGGCATTCGGGCTCGCAGACGTCGCAGTTGATGCATTCGTCAGTGATCATGAGTGCCATAGGCCCTCCTGACCACCGACGAATACGGCCTCGGTTCGCAGGCCACGGCCGCGTGCGACGGGGCAACGCAGGCGTTGCCGATTCCCGTCGCCCGTGTCAGTGATCATGAGTGCCATAGGCCCTCCTGACCGTCGCTTGGCAGCGTCACGCGCCGCATGCTCAGGCGGCGTCGCTGGGCTGGCGGGCGACGCGTTCTTTCAGGCGGTCCAGCACCAGCGGGGCGACAAACTTGGACACGTCGCCGCCCAGCGTGGCAATCTCGCGCACAAAGGTGCCGCTGACAAACTGGTACTGGTCCGAGGGCGTCAGGAACAGGGTTTCGACCTCGGGCATCAGCTGGCGGTTCATGCCGGCCATCTGGAACTCGTACTCGAAATCGCTGACTGCGCGCAGCCCGCGCACCACCACGTTGCCGTTGTTGCCCACCACAAAATCGCGCAACAGGCCGCGAAACGCCACCACCTCGATATTGCGGTAAGGCTTGGCGATCTCGCGCGCAATGTCCAGCCGCTCGTCGATGGTGAACATGGTGCGCTTGTGGTGCCCCACCGCCACGGCGAGCAGCAGCTTGTCGAACAGCTGCGAAGCGCGCCGCATCAGGTCTTCATGGCCCAATGTCATCGGGTCGAAGGTGCCGGGATAGACCGCGGTAATGAACTTGGCCTGGGTCAAGTTTGTCTCCTAGCGGGCGCTCGTTATTCGGATGGGGTGCTGCTGCGCCGCAACAAATGATAGTGCACCGAACCGGCGTGGCCGTGCTTGAAAACGGCAAGACCTGCAGGCAGCTCGGGGTCATTGAGCGCCGTGGGCGATTCGGCGTAGACCAGCCCACCGTCGACCACCAGCGGCGCGGCCAGCGCCAGCGCGCGCGGCAACAGATCGGCATCAAACGGTGGGTCGAGCAGCACCAACTCGAAGCGGGCCGGGGCGCAGCGCGACATCCACACCAGCGCATCACACACTTCGACCCGCAACGGGTCGGCTTTCAGGCGTTGCTGGCTGGCGCGCAGACTCTGAACCAGGCTGGCGTCACGCTCCAGCAGCAGCACCTCGGCCGCGCCGCGGGACGCCGCCTCGAAGCCGAGAGCGCCGCTGCCGGCAAAGGCGTCCAGGCAGCGCCAGCCGGACAAGTCTGCGCCCAGCCAGTTGAACAGGGTCTCGCGCACCCGGTCGGGCGTGGGCCGCAGGCCGGGCTTGTCGGCCACCGGCAGTTTGCTGCGCCGCAGCTGGCCACCGATCAGGCGCACTTCGTTCGGGGTCTTGCTGCGTGCCGGCGCCGGTGCGGCAGGCGTCAGCTTGGGGCCCGCCTTGCCACGCGGCTTGGTTTTGGCTGCCGGCGCAGCGCGGGGTTTTGCGCTGCGGGGCGCGGACTTGCTCAGGGGCTGGCTCACGGCGGGGGCGGGTTGGGGGTGGTGGTGCAGGGTTTACAGGCGCACGGGGATGCCGTGCCGGGCCAGCACGGCCTTGGCCTGGCCGACGGTGAACTCGCCGTAGTGGAAGATGCTGGCCGCCAGCACCGCGTCGGCGCCGCCGATCTGGATGCCCTCGGCCAGATGCGCCAGCGCGCCGACCCCGCCCGAGGCGATCACCGGCACCGGCACGGCGTCGCTGACGGCGCGGGTCAACGCCAGATCGAAGCCGATCTTGGTGCCGTCGCGGTCCATGCTGGTGAGCAAGATTTCGCCGGCGCCAAAATCGGCCATCTGGCGGGCCCAGGCCACCGCGTCCAGCCCCATGTTCTTGCGGCCGCCGTGGCTGTAGACATCCCAGCCGGCGCCGCGTGTGGCCAGATCGTCACCGGCCCGGCGCTTGGCGTCTATCGCCACCACGATGCATTGGGCACCGTACTTGGCCGAGGCCTCCTGGATCACCGGCGGGTTGGCGATGGCCGCCGAGTTGAAGCTGACCTTGTCCGCACCGGCATTGAGCAGGCGCCGCACATCGGCCACGCTGCGTACGCCGCCACCCACGGTCAGCGGGATGAAGACCTGTGACGCCACCGCCTCGATGATGTGCAGGATCAGGTCGCGGCCGTCGCTGGTGGCGGTGATGTCGAGAAAGGTCAGCTCGTCGGCGCCCTGATCGTTGTAGCGGGCGGCGATCTCGACCGGGTCGCCGGCATCCCGCAGTTCGAGAAAGTTGACACCCTTGACGACACGGCCGCCGGTGACGTCGAGGCAGGGAATGATGCGTTTGGCGAGCATGGTGTCAGGTACGGGTTGACCCGCCCCCTTGTTTGAAGTCGGCACAAAGAAACCATAACGGAATTCCGTCACCGTTTGAAACGTAGTCTCCGGTAAGGAGCCTGAAAGCTTCTTTTGCGGTCCACCTTCCACCTCCAGGAGTACTTTGCAATGATCCGTCAATCCCTGACTTTGCTCGCTGTGGCGAGCACCCTGACTTTTGGCCTGGCTGCGCCGGCGTCAGCCGTCGTTACCCAGTTCTCTACCACCTTGACCAACACGCTGGAGCCCGATCCGACCTCGCCCGGCACCGGGACGGCGCTTGTCACATTGGACAGTTCGCTGAACACGGTCACCGTGCACCTCAGCTTCGCCGGGCTGTCGGCCAACGCCAGCGCTGGCCATATCCATTGCTGCACGGCATTTGCAGGCGCGGGCAGCAGCGGTGTGGCTGTGGGGTTTACCGACTTCCCGGCCGCGATGGCGGGCACGTATGACAAGGTCTTCACCTTGGCGCCAGCCAGTTTCACTACCGTCTCAACCGGGATCATGGCCGGCAAGGCTTATGTCAACCTCCACAACGCGGCCTACGGCGGGGGCGCGATCCGCGGCTTTCTGGCCCCGGTACCCGAGCCCACCACCTACGCGCTGATGCTGGCCGGCCTGGGCCTGATCGGCTGGGCCGCCAAGCGGCGTCAGTCCGCCTGATGCCCTGACGCAGGCTGTGCGGCAGAGGCCGCTTGGCCTGCTTCGTGGCGGCTTAGCCCGCCAGTTCGTCGGCGCGCCGCTGCGCCGCCGCAAAGTCGAGCGCACCCGAGTAGATCGCCCGGCCGCAGATCACGCCCGAGATGCCCTCGAACTCGACCGCGCACAGGCGTTCGATGTCGGCGATGTCGGACAGCCCGCCCGAGGCGATCACCGGGATGGTCAGCGCCTGCGCCAGCTTGACGGTGGCCTCGATGTTGATGCCGGTGAGCATGCCGTCGCGGCCGATGTCGGTGTAGATCACGCCCTCGACGCCGTAGTCCTGGAACTTGCGCGCCAGGTCGATCACCTCGTGGCCGGTCAGCTTGCTCCAGCCGTCGGTGGCCACCAGACCGTTCTTGGCGTCCAGTCCGACGATGATGTGACCGCCAAACGCGGTGCAGGCGTCTTTCAGGAAGCCCGGGCTCTTGACCGCTGCGGTGCCGATGATGATGGCGCTGATGCCGTCGTCGAGGTAGCGCTCGATGGTGTCCAAGTCGCGAATGCCACCGCCCAGCTGCACCGGGATCTCGCTGCCGACCTCCTTCAGGATCGCGCGGATCGCCGGCTCGTTGATCGGTTTGCCGGCAAACGCGCCGTTCAGGTCCACCAGGTGCAGGCGGCGCGCACCGGCGTCCACCCAGCGGCGTGCCATCGCGGCGGGGTCCTCTCCAAAGGTGGTGGAGACGTTCATGTCGCCTTTTTCAAGGCGGACGCAGTGGCCGTCTTTCAGGTCGATGGCGGGGATCAGCAGCATGGCCGTGGCAGGTTGGGGGTGGGGGAGCAGGGGAGTGTGGAGCGCCAGCGCAGTGCGGTTCAGGGCGCCCAGGCCAGGAAGTTGCGGTACAGCTGCAAGCCCTGGTCAGCGCTTTTTTCGGGGTGGAACTGGGTGGCAAAAATGTTATCCCTTGCCACGGCGCAGGTAAAGCGGTCGCCGTAGTCGGTGGTGGCCGCACTGTGACGGGCGTCAGCCGGCGCCGCGAAGTAACTGTGCACAAAATAGAAGTAGCTGCCGTCGGGTACGCCGGCCCAGACCGGGTGCAGGTTGCCGCCGTGCGCGGTCGGGTTGACCTGGTTCCAGCCCATCTGCGGCACCTTGAAGCGGCTGCCGTCGGGCTGCAGCTTGCCGTCCAGCCGGAAGCGCCGCACCTGGCCTTTGATCAGGCCCAGGCCGGGGGTGTCCTGCTCCTCGCTGTGGTCGAGCAGCATCTGCATGCCCACGCAAATGCCCATCAGCGGCTTGCTGGCGGCGGCCTCCAGCACGGCGTCCATCAGGCCCGAGTCGTGCAACTCGCGCATGCAGTCGCGCATCGCGCCCTGGCCGGGCAGCACCACCCGCTCGGCAGCACGCACGTCCTCGGGTCGCTGGGTGACGATCACCTGGTGGCCGGACTGGGCCGCCACATGCATCACCGCCTGCGACACCGATCGCAGGTTGCCCATGCCGTAGTCGACGACGGCGACGGTCTTGGTCATTTCAGAGGGATCCCTTGGTCGATGGGATCATTCCGGCCGAACGGGCGTCGGGTGTCAGCGCCATGCGCAGCGCGCGGCCGAAGGCCTTGAACACCGTCTCGGCCTGGTGGTGGGCGTTGTCGCCCTTCAGGTTGTCGATGTGCAGTGTGCACAGCGCGTGGTTGACAAAGCCCTGGAAGAACTCAAAGGTCAGCTGGGTGTCGAACGCGCCGACCATGCCGGACTTGAACGCGATGTCCTGGTGCAGGCCGGGCCGGCCCGAAAAATCGACCACCACCCGGGACAGCGCTTCGTCCAGTGGCACGTAGCTGTGGCCGTAGCGGGTGATGCCGCGTTTGTCGCCCACTGCCTGCGCAACTGCCATGCCCAGCGTGATGCCCACGTCCTCGACGGTGTGGTGGCCGTCGATGTGCAGGTCGCCCTGGCATTGCACGTCGATGTCGATCAGGCCGTGGCGCGCCACCTGGTCGAGCATGTGATCGAAAAAGCCGATGCCGGTGGCAAACGTGCCCTGGCCGCTGCCGTCCAGGTTGATGCGCACGCGGATCTGGGTTTCTTTGGTATTGCGCTGCACCTCGGCAATGCGGTCTGCGGGGCTGGCCATGGGCGCTTTCGGGTGATCAGGGGCGGGGGTGGGTGGGTTCGCCGGCACTTGGCTTGCGGGCTGCTGGCTCACAGGCTGGCTGCCAACGCGGCCAGTGTCAGCCTATTTTCCTCGACCGTGCCCACCGTGATGCGCAGGCAGTTGGCCAGCAGCGGGTGCATCGCCGAGATATTCTTGACCAGCACACCGCGCTGCTTCATGCCAGCAAAGGCGGCCGCCGCATTCGGCACCCGGGCCAGCACCATGTTGGCCTGGCTGGGGTAGGGCCGCACACCGGGCAGCTGGGCCAGTTGCGCCAGCAGCAGCTCGCGCTCGCTGCGGATCAACGCGGCCTGGCGGCGGTACTCGTCCACGTGCTCCAGCGCAAACAGGCCGGCCTCGGCATTGAGTACGCTGATGTTGAAGGGCGGGCGCAGCTTGTCGATCTGGTTGATCAGCGCGGTGCGGCCCATCAGGTAGCCGATGCGCACACCGGCCAAGCCAAACTTGCTCATCGTGCGCATCACCAGCACATGCGGGTGGCGTTGCAGCCGGTCCATCGAATCGCGCTCGGCAAAGGGCTGGTAGGCCTCGTCCATCACCACCAGGCCGTGGTGGCGGCCCACGGCGTCGATCAGGCGCTCGATCACGCCGTCGTCCCACAGGTTGGCGGTGGGGTTGTTGGGGTAGGCCAGGTAGAGCAGGGCGGGCTTGTCGGTGGCTATTGCAGCCAGCATCGCGGCCTCGTCCAGCTCGAAGTCAGGCGTCAGCGGGACGCCGACAAAACGCACGCCCTGCAAGGCCGCCGACAAGCCGTACATCACAAAGCTGGGCAGTGGCGACATGAACACCGCACCTGGCAGCGCGCAGGCCAGGCTGAGCAGCGTGATCAGCTCGTCCGACCCATTGCCCAGCATCAGCGCATTGCCCTCGGGCAGGCCGGCATGCGCGGCCAGCGCGGTTTTGAGGTCGTCGCCACGCTCGGCCGGGTAGCGGTTGATCGCGACGCGGCCCAGGCGCTCGCCCAGCGCCTGTTGCAGCGCTTCGGGCAGGCGGTAGGGGTTCTCCATCGTGTCGACCTTGACCAAGCCGGCGCTGGGTTGCACGGCGTAGGCATGCAGGCCCTGGATGTCGGGTCGGATCACACGGCGCATGCAGGCATCAAGTGGGGTCATGGCGCGGGTGGGTCGAGGGTTTCAGGCCCGACAGTGAAGGGGTTGAGGATGTGCACGCCGTCGATCTGCTGGCCGTGCGGCAGGGCGTCGGTCAGCAGGCTGTCGCAGCCTTGTTGCTGTGCGGATGCAACGATCAAGGCATCCCAGAAGCCCAGCGGGTAGCGGGCTTCGATCGCCCAGGCGGCCTCGACGGTCGGGTGGTCGCTCGCCCAGGGCCGCCAGTTCTGGTAGCGCCGCACCTCGGCGCGGGCGTCGCCGGCCGATACCGCCGACGGAAATTTCTGGCGCGCCTGCAGGTAGAACTCGTTGAGCACCTGGTGGCTGAGCCGGCCGCAACGCCGCTCCCAGCAGGCGGCCAGCCAGCGCCGGGCCTGGTCGCGTTTGGCCAGATCCTGGTCGTCCACCGCATACAACAGCACGGTGGCATCGACAAAGACAGTGCGGCTCATCGCGTGCCCAGCCCCGTGGGGCGCAGGTGCAAATCACCGCGGCCCGGGTAGCGGCCCTCGGACGCGCCGAAGCTGCGGAACTCCAGCGCTTCGCGCATGGCGCGGGCGTAAGCGTCGTCGTGTTGCATCTTTTCGGCCAGCAACTCGCCCAGCAGGCGCGACACGCTGGTGTTCTGGCGCGCTGCCTCCATGCGGGCCCACTCGGCAACACTGTCTTGCATCGTGACGGTCACGTTTTTCATCGCCCCTCCGGCAGCGAGGAAATAATACACGAAGTTCGTGCAGCACGAAGTTTGTGGCCCCAGGGCGGCCGTTGGGGTGTGTCGCAGCGCACTGAGCGCGACCGCGGAATACGGTTCAATGTCGCCATTGCCCCGGCACGGCTGGGTGGGGCCAACTTTCACCTTGCTGTCGGGACACGGGAACATGTGCAAAAAAACTGCTTTGGCTTTCTACCGCGGGCTTGCCGGCGCTGCCGCGGCTGCCACGCTGGCCGGGCTGGTGGCCTGCAGTTCATCGCCACCGGGCCCGCCACTGCCTACCGTGGCGGCGGTTGATCTGGGCCGATACCTGGGCACCTGGTACGAGATCGCGGTGGTGCCCAACCGGTTTCAAAAGCAGTGCGTGGCCGACACGCAGGCCCGCTACCGCTTGCAGGGCGATGACATCGAGGTGTTCAACCGCTGTCGCCAGAGCGACGGCTCGGTGTCCGAGGCCACGGGCGTGGCCAAGCCGGTGGCCGGCAGCGCCAACGCCAAGCTGCGGGTCAGTTTTTTTCGGCCGTTTTATGGCGACTATTGGGTGCTGGCGCTGCCCGACGATTACCGTTGGGTGCTGGTGGGCGAGCCCACGCGCAGTTACGGCTGGGTCTTGTCACGCACTCCACAGTTGCCGCCAGCCGATCTGGCCGCCGCGCTGGCCCGTGCCGAGCAACTGGGCTATGCAGCCGCGGCGTTCCAACGCACGCCGCAGACGCAGGCCTTGCCCTGAGCGCATCCCGGGCCTGAGCGCCGGGGCCGTGAGCGGCTTCAGCTGCGGTTGCCGGGCGCCGGCATCGGCAGGCTGTTGTAGGTGGGCGCGGCCTGGGGCGATACCGCTGGCGCACGCGTCACCCGCACCTTGCTGCCGGTGGTGACGATGATCACCGGCTCACCGGGCACGAAGCTCTCGGTCCCCTTGGCCTGCACGATGGCGCGGCGCTCACCGCTGCGCAGCTGGACCATGATCTCGAGCGATTCTTCGCGTGTGCCGGTGCGCTCGATCACATTGCCCAGCATGGCCCCGGCGACCGCGCCCAGCACGCCGGCCACCGCCGAATCGCGGCGTCCGCCGACCGACGAGCCGGCAATGCCGCCCACCACGCCGCCCGCCACGGCGCCTGCACCGCTCTGGCTGCCATCGACCGTGACCGGCCGGGTGGACAGCACGGTGGCGTCGATCACGCTGGACATGCGCTGGGCGTCGTTGCGGCTGATCACGTCCGGGCTGCTGGTGGCGCAGCCGGCCAGCGTGACGGCGAGGGCGGCGCAAACGGCCAGAGCGATTTTGGAATCAAGCATGGTCATCCTTGGTGTGGGGTGCTGCTACAACGGTCTGGCGTGCGGGGCCGTTGACGCAGCTTTTTCGAGTGCGGCGGCGAGGGCAGGGTTCCGACGCCTGCAGCCAGCCGGGTGTGAAGTTGGGTAAATCCGGGCCGGCAGACAAAACGGCCAAGGTTGTCGACGCCACCCGCGCGGCTCAGCGCACCAGCAGCAGGCCTACCGCGGACACCGGGGCGGCCTGTTGGCCCCAGAACGCGCGCAACCAGCTGCCCAGTGCGGCCAGGTCGGCATGGGGCAAACCGAACGCCGACATGCCGTAGGGCCGAGGGTTGGTGTCGGTGGCAGGTGAAAATCCGCCGCGGGTGATGGGCCGGCACCAGATTGCGTGGATTGGCTCGGGTCACCGCCCGGTTGCCGGCCAGGGCCCGGTAGATGCAGGGCCGGAGCCCGCCAGGCCCGCTGCCAGCCCGGCCGGCACCGGCTGGGCTGCCAGCCAGCCAGCCACCGCGCTGGCGTCGTCGGGGCCCAGCCGGCGCGCGATGTCGGCCATGCAGTCCGGTGCGGTGGCGTGGCGCTGGCCGGTTTGCCAGGCGCCGAGCTGGGCGATCAGGTAGTCGCGCGGCAAGCCCAACAGGCCAGGCACGGCCGGCGGTATGCCGCCCAGGGTGGGGCCGTGGCAGGTGCTGCAGGCGGGCAGGCGGCGGGCCGGGTCGCCGTAGTATGCCAATAGCGCGCCGCGTGCCAGCAGGTCGGCTGCCACCGGCATCGCCGGTACGGCGGCCTGTGGCAAGGTGCAGCCCAGCGAAGTAGCCGGCCATCTCGCGCAGGTAGGCGTCGTGCTGGTGCACCAGCAAGCCGGCCATCGCGCTGTTGCTGCGCCGGCCGTCCCGGAAGTTGTAGCAGCTGCTGGTGGAGGTAGCCCGCAGGCTTGCCGGCGATGCGCGGCAGGTAGCCCTCGCGACTGGCGCGGCCGTCGGGCCCGTGGCAGGCCATGCAGGGCTGCAGGCGCTGGGCCAGGGTGTCGGGCACACCACCGGGGCGGCAGGCGGCGTCGCGGCCAAAGTTTCAGCAGGCGAGCCAGCCAGCGCGGCCGCCAAGAAAGCCGCAGGGACTGCGGCAAAGACAGCAGGCAGGGTGACCGCCGCGTCGCCGGCCCGCCGATCGACGACTGGCGCTGCACGCCCCTGCAGCACGGCAAGCCCGCGCTGCGGCATCAACCGTGCAGGCGGCTGGAGCGCGGCACGCTGGCGAGCAAAAACGCCATCTGGTCTGCCACGATGCGGCGCCCGCGCAGGATCATGTCCTCGTGCAGGCTGGGGATGTAGGGCAGGTAGAGCAGGCTCATGCGGGCTTCTTCGGGCAGGCGGTTGCCCTTGCGGCCATTGCAGGACTTGCAGGCGGTGATGCAGTTCATCCAGGTGTCACGCCCGCCGCGCGAGGTCGGAATGATGTGTTCGCGGGTCAGGCTGTCGAAGCCGGCGCAGGTGCCGCAGTAGGCGCAGATGTGGCGGTCGCGCACAAAGAGCTTGGGATTGGTCATCGCCGGCGCCGTCCGCCAGGCCCGGCTGGGGATGATGCCGCGCACCGCGATGATGGAATGCACCTCGATGCGCGACTGCAGCCCGGTGCTGCGCTGGATGCCGCCACGCAGCACCTGGCAGGTGCGGCCCAAGGTCCAGGCTACACCGTCGCAGGCGTAGAGCACGGCCGCCTCGCGGGCAGTGATCCACGCTTGCGGCCGACCGGACACATCGAGTTGCAGCACGTCCACGGAAACATCCTCCACGAATCGAGGCTTGAGCGTACTGCATCCGGCCGGAGCGCTTCAACCGTGTGCCAGCGGCAGCGGCTTGCGCCCCGTGCGTCCGGTCTGACCGCGGTGGGTCGGCATACGGCCGGTCCGCGTGAACTAGTCGCCATCGTCTAGAAAAAGCCGGGCGAGATAGCGGCACGATCGCTGCAAATTCTGCAAAATAGCACGATCGTTCGTTTCATTCTGAAGCCCAGCTTGACCGTCACCTCCTTGAACCCGGCGGTTGCCCGCCCCGTAGCGCGCAACGTTTCCCGGGCCCTGCACAAGGGCCAACAGACCCGCGCCGCCATCCTCGACGCTGCGCTGGGCCAGGCGTCGCACATGGGGCTGGAGGGCCTGTCGATCGGTGCGCTGGCTGAGCTCACGCACATGAGCAAGTCGGGTGTGTTTGCCCATTTTGGCTCTCGCGAGGAACTGCAGATCGCGGTGATCCGCGAGTACCACGCCCGCTTCGAGGAGGAGGTTTTTTTCCCTGCTGTCAGCGAAGCGCGTGGCCTGCCGCGCCTGCGCGCCCTGTTCGACCGCTGGGTGCGGCGGGTGTCGGTCGAGCTGGATTCAGGCTGCATCTATATCAGCGGTGCGGTCGAGTTCGATGACCGGCCCGGCCCGGTGCGCGACGCGCTGGCGTCGATGGTGCGGGCCTGGCAGGCGGCGTTGCAGCGCGCCATCGGCCTGTCGATCGAGGCCGGCCACCTGCAGCCCGACACCGACGCGCTGCAGATGCTGTTCGAGATCCATGGCCTCATCCTGGCGCTGCACCACGATGCCCGGTTTCTGCGCCTGCCGGGTGCCGTGGACCGGGCCAGGCGGGCCTTCGACCGCATCGTGCAGTTTTACCTGATGCCCGACGCGATGGCTGGCCAGACGCCGCCGGCGCGCTGAGCAGCCGCCGATTCTGAGTCGGTTTTTTCCGCTTTTCTTTCATTTTCTTGGCCCAGGAGCGCTTCCATGCCCCAGTACACCCCCCCCTTGCGTGACATGCAGTTCCTGTTGCACGAGGTGTTCGACGCCGTCGGCGTGCTCAAGGCGCTGCCCGCCCATGCCGAGATGGATGCCGACACCTTGAACGCGGTGCTGGAAGAAGGCGGCAAGTTTGCCGCCCAGGTCACCGCGCCGATCAACCTGTCGGGTGACGCCGAGGGCTGCACGCTGGATGTCGCCAGCCATGTCGTCACCACGCCACAAGGCTTCAAGGACGCTTATGCCCAGTACGTGGCGGGTGGCTGGCCGGCGCTGAGCTGCGACCCGGACTATGGGGGTCAGGGCCTGCCGCTGACGCTCAACCTTTGCCTGTACGAGATGCTGAACTCGGCGAATCAGGCCTGGACGATGTACCCCGGCCTGTCGCACGGTGCCTACGAGGCGCTGCATGCCCACGGCACGTCCGAGCAGAAGGCCACCTTTCTGCCCAAGCTGACCAGCGGCGAGTGGACCGGCACGATGTGCCTGACCGAGTCGCACTGCGGCACCGACCTGGGCCTGCTGCGCAGCAAGGCTGAACCTCGGGGTGACGGCAGCTACGCCATCACCGGCGAGAAGATTTTCATCTCGGCCGGCGAGCACGACCTGGCCGCCAACATCGTGCACCTGGTGCTGGCCCGCCTGCCCGACGCACCGGCCGGCAGCAAGGGCATCTCGCTGTTTGTGGTGCCCAAGTTCTTGGTCAAGGCTGACGGCAGCGTCGGCGAGCGCAACGGCCTCTATTGCAGCGCGATCGAGCAAAAGATGGGCATCCACGGCAACGCCACCTGCCAGATCGTGCTGAACGGCGCCGTCGGCACCCTGGTGGGTGCGCCGCACAAGGGCCTGGCGGCGATGTTCGTGATGATGAACGCGGCCCGCCTGGGCGTCGGCAATCAATCTCTGGGCCTGACCGAGGTGGCCTACCAGAACGCCGTGGCCTATGCCCGCGACCGCATCCAGATGCGGTCCTTGTCCGGCCCCAAGGCGCCCGACAAGCCCGCCGACCCGATCATCGTGCACCCGGACGTGCGCAAGATGCTGCTGACCGCGCGCGCCTACGCCGAGGGCGGCCGGGCCATGGCGATCTACACCTCGCTGCATCTCGACGTGCTGGTCTCGACCGACGACGAAGACGAGCGTCGGGACGCCGAAGACACGGTGGCGCTGCTCACGCCCATCATCAAGGCCTTCATCACCGACAACGGCTGGATCGCCACCTCGCACTGCCAGCAGGTGCTGGGCGGTCATGGCTACATCCATGCCAACGGCATGGAGCAGTTTGTGCGCGATGCCCGCATCAACATGATCTACGAGGGCACCAACACGATCCAGAGCCTGGACCTGCTGGGCCGCAAGGTGCTGGGCGACAACGGTGCCAAGCTCAAGAAGTTTGGCAAGCGCATCGCCGAATTTGTCGAGGACGAGGGCACCGATGAGGCGATGCAAGAGTTCATCAACCCGCTGGCCGACCTGGGCGACAAGGTCACCAAGCTGACCACCGAGCTGGGCATGAAGGCGTTTGGCAACGCCGACGAGGTGGGCGCGGCGGCGGTGGACTACCTGCGCGTGGTGGGCCATTTGTGTTTTGCGTATTTCTTTGCCCGCATGGCGCGGGTGGCACTCGACCAGCAGAAAAAGGGTGACAAGGCGGCCGATCCGTTTTACACCGCCAAGCTCGCTACTGCGCGCTTCTACTTTGCCAAGCTGCTGCCTGAGACCGCAACGCTGATCCGCACCGCACGCGCGGGCTCAGCGCCGCTGATGGCGATGGACGAAGCCCTGTTCTGATCAACCCGAGGAGACACCCATGAAAAAGACATTCATCGCGCTGGCGCTGGCCGCTGCCGCAGGCGCCGTGCTTGCCCAGTCCACCCCGGTGGGGCTGTGGAAGACCATCGACGACGTGACCAAGACCGAAAAGTCCTTTGTGCGCATCACTGACGCCAGTGGTGTGCTCAGCGGCAAGATCGAAAAGATCATCGATCCTGCAAAACAGGACTCGAAATGCGAACAGTGCAGCGATGAACGCAAGGACAAGCCGGTGCTGGGCATGACCATCCTGCGCAACGCCCGTCCCGATGCCGACAAGCTGATCTGGGAAGGCGGTGACATCCTCGATCCCAACGATGGCAAGGTCTACAAGCTGCGTCTGAAGCCCGTCGACGGGGGCAAAAAGCTGGAAGTTCGTGGCTTCATCGGCGTGGCACTGTTTGGCAAGACACAAACCTGGATTCGGGCCGAGTAGCCCTTGCGCGGGCCGCATTGGCTGCCAAGCCACCACTGGTCGAACTGGTTTTGGCCGGGTCGGCCCCTGATTTTTTCGGAGTCAACATGAATCGTTTCAACGTACGCAAGGTGGCGGTGCTCGGCGCCGGCGTGATGGGCGCGCAGATCGCCGCTCATCTGGTCAATGTCGGCGTGCCGGTGTTGCTGTTTGATCTGCCGGCCAAGGACGGCCCCAAAAATGGCACCGTGTTGAAGGCGCTGGAGGGCCTCAAGAAGCTCAAGCCGTCGCCGATTGGCGTCGCGTCCGATCTGGCCCTGATCCAGCCCGCCAACTACGACGAGCACCTGGACTTGCTGGCCGGCTGCGACCTGGTGATCGAGGCCATCGCCGAGCGGCTTGACTGGAAGCTCGACCTCTACACCAAGGTGGCGCCGCACCTCAGCGCCCATGCCATCGTCGCCAGCAACACCTCGGGCCTGTCGATCACCCAGCTGGCAGCGGTGCTGCCGGCATCGATCCAGCCGAGGTTTTGCGGTATCCACTTTTTCAACCCGCCGCGCTACATGCAGCTGGTCGAGTTGATCCCTGCGCCCAGCACCGATGCGGCGGTGCTGGACGATCTGGAAACCTTTGTCACCCGGTGCCTGGGCAAGGGCGTGGTGCGGGCCAAGGACACGCCCAACTTCGTGGCCAACCGCATCGGCATTGCCGGCATGCTGGGCACGATCAAGGAGGCACAGAACTACGGCCTGACCTACGACGTGGTCGATGACCTGACCGGCAAGAAGCTGGGCCGCGCCAGCAGCGGAACCTTCAGAACCGCCGACGTGGTGGGCATCGACACGCTGGCCCATGTGGTCAAGACGCTGCAAGACAACCTGGGGCCGGACCAGACCAACGATCCGTTCTACGCCAGCTACGCCACGCCTGCCGCGGTGGCACGCCTGATCGCCGACGGCGCGCTGGGGCAAAAAAGCCAGGCCGGGTTTTTCAAGAAAGTGGGCAAGGACATCCTGCGCTTCGACTTGAGCGCCAACGGCGGCCAAGGCGGCTATGTGCCGGCCGGCGGCAAGGCCGACGCGCTGATCGACCGCATCCTCAAGAAGCCGGCGCCCGAGCGGCTCAAGCTGCTGCGCGAGTCCGGCAACCCGCAGGCCCAGTTCCTGTGGGCGATCCTGCGCAATGGCTTTCACTATGCGGCGGTGCACCTGGCTGAGGTGGCCGAGTCCGCCCGCGAGGTGGACCTGGCGATGCGCTGGGGCTTTGGCATGAAGCAGGGCGTGTTTGAGCTCTGGCAAGAGGCCGGTTGGCAGCAGGTGGCCGGTTGGGTCAAGGACGACATCGACGCGGGCAAGGCGCTGTCCAGCGCGCCGCTGCCGGACTGGGTCTTCGATGGGCGCACGGGTGTGCACACGCCCGACGGCTCGTGGAGCGCCGCCCAGGGCAAGCTGCTGGCGCGCTCGACGCTGCCGGTTTACGCCCGCCAGCATTTCCCCGAGTCGCTGGCCGGTGAGGGCGGTCAGCCCTTTATCGTGGCCGGCACCGAGTTGTTCAAGAACGACGAGATCCGGCTCTGGACGCTGGACGGCGAGGTCTTGATTGCCAGCATCACCAGCAAGATGCATTTGATCGGCCCGGGCGTGATGGAGGGGCTGCTCAAGGCGGTGGAATTGGCCGAGGCAGGTTACGACGGCCTGGTGATCTGGTCGGGCGACGAGCCGTTTTCGGCCGGCGCCAACCTCGAAGCCATGCTGCCGACCTTCATGAAGCTGGGCGCCAAGGGCATCGCGCCCGAGATCGCCAAGCTGCAGGACGCGCTGCTGCGGCTGCGCTACGCCGCCGTGCCCACGGTGGCGGCGATGCGCGGCCTGGCGCTGGGCGGCGGCTGCGAGATCGCCGTGCACTGCGCCAGGCGGGTGGCGCACATGGAAACCTATGTCGGCCTGGTCGAAGTCGGTGTGGGCCTGGTGTCCGGCGGTGGCGGCCTGACCTACATCGCCCGCCGCGCTGCAGAAGCGGCGGCGGCGGCCAACAGCACCGACTTGCTGGCCTTTGTGAAGGACGGTTTCCAGGCCGCGGCCACGGCCGCGGTGGGCACCAGCGCGCTGGACAGCCGCAAGCTGGGCTACCTGCAGAAAGACGACGTGATCGTGGCGCACAAGGACGAGTTGTTGTTCATTGCTGTCGCCCAGGTCAAGGCGATGGCGGCCAGCAACTGGCGCGCACCGCTCAAGGGCCTGTTTCCGGTGGCGGGCCGCTCGGGTATCGCCACCATCAAGGCCCAGTTGGTCGGTATGCGCGACGGCGGCTTCATCAGCGCGCACGACTTTCACATCGCCAGCCTGATCGCCGACGTGGTGTGTGGCGGCGAGGTCGAGGCCGGGTCGCTTGTCAGCGAGGAATACCTGATGGCGCTGGAGCGCAAGCACTTCTGCAGCCTGCTGGAACACCCGAAATCGCAGGAGCGGATCATGGGTTTGCTGCAGACCGGCAAGCCGGTTCGGAATTGATCGGAGCACGGAACATGAGCAAACAACTGCAAGACGCCTACATCGTCGCGGCCAGCCGCACACCGATCGGCAAGAGCCACCGCGGTTTTTTCCGCAACACCCGGCCGGACGACCTGCTGGTCTACGCCATCCAGGCCGCCCTGCGCCAGGTGCCGGGGCTGGACCCCAAGGCCATCGAGGACGCCATCGTCGGCTGCGCCATGCCCGAGGGAGAGCAGGGCATGAACATCGCCCGGGTCGGTGCGCTGCTGGCCGGCCTGCCCAACTCGGTGGGCGGCATCACCGTCAACCGCTTTTGCGCGTCCGGCTTGAGCGCGGTGCAGATGGCGGCCGACCGGATCCGCGTCGGCGAGGCCGATGTCATGATCGCCGCCGGTGCCGAGAGCATGAGCATGGTGCCGATGTCGGGCAACAAGCCGTCGTTCAACCCTGCCGTGTTTGCCAAGGACGAAAACGTCGGCATCGCCTACGGCATGGGCCTGACGGCCGAGAAAGTGGCGCAGCAGTGGAAAGTCAGCCGCGAGGCGCAAGACGAATTTGCTTTGCAGAGCCACTTGAAGGCGCTGGCCGCCCAGCAGGCCGGCGAGTTTGCCGACGAGATCACCCCGGTGCAGGTGCTGGAGCGCACACCGCACCTGGCGCTGGGCGAGACCTTGGGCGAGGTCGACATCCGCGCCCGCACCGTCAGCCTGGACGAAGGCCCGCGCGCCGAGACCACGCTGGCTGCGTTGGCCAAGCTGCGGGCGGTGTTTGCCGCCAAGGGCAGCGTGACCGCCGGCAACAGCTCACAGACCAGCGACGGTGCCGGCTGCCTGATCCTGGCCAGCGAAAAGGCCGTCAAGCAGTTTGGCCTGACACCACTGGCACGTTTCGTCAGTTTTGCCTCACGCGGTGTGCCGCCCGAGTTGATGGGCATCGGCCCGATCGAGGCGATCCCGGCAGCACTCAAGAACGCTGGCCTGCAGCTCTCCGACATGGGCTGGATCGAGCTGAACGAGGCTTTTGCGGCCCAGGCGCTGGCGGTGATCAACACCGTGGGCCTGAACCCGGCAGTCGTCAACCCGATGGGCGGCGCGATTGCGCTGGGCCATCCGCTGGGTGCCACCGGCGCCATTCGCGCCGCCACCGTGGTGCATGCACTGCGCCGCCACAAGTTGAAATACGGCATGGTCACGATGTGCGTGGGAACAGGCCAGGGCGCTGCCGGCATCTTCGAGCGGGTTTGAACCTGACCCGATACAGCCCCGCATCAACAACCACAGGAGTCCTGCATGAGCATCCGCACTGCCACCTTCAACAAGGTGCTGACGATCGAGATCGCCCGGCCCGAGAAGAAAAACGCGCTGACCCAGGCGATGTACAGCGCCATGGCCGACGCGCTGGTCGCCGCCAACACCGACGTCGGCGTGCGTGCGGTGCTGATCACCGGCCAGCCGGGGGTGTTCACCTCGGGTAACGACATCGAGGACTTCATGCAGCGCCCGCCGGCCGCTGGTGAGGCTGGCGAGGGGGCAGAGCTGCCGCCGGTGGTCCGCTTCATGCACGCGCTGCTCGATTGCGAAAAGCCGGTGGTGGCAGCGGTCACGGGCGCGGCAGTCGGCATCGGCACGACGATGCTGCTGCACTGCGACCTGGTCTACGTCAGCGACGAGTCCCGGCTGGCGATGCCCTTTGTCAGCCTGGGCCTGGTGCCCGAGTACGCCAGCAGCCTGTTGCTGCCAGCGCTGCTGGGCCATGTCAAGGCGGCCGAGAAACTGATGCTGGGTGAGCCGTTTTCTGGCAGCGACGCGGTGGACTGCGGCATCGCCAACGCCGTGCTGCCTGCAGCTGAGGTGGTCAACCATGCCCGGCGCATGGCCGAGCGCTTCAACAACCTGCCGCCGCAGGCGGTGCGCGAGACCAAGCGCTTGATGCGTGAGCCGCAAAAAGCCCGTATCCGCGAGGTGATGGCGGCCGAGGCTGCGCTGTTTGCCGCCCGGCTGCGCAGCCCGGAGGCGATGGAGGCGTTTCAGGCCTTCTTCCAGAAGCGCAAGCCGGATTTCAGCCAGTTTTGAGGGCCGGGCCACTGGCTGTCGCGGCGTTGGCCATCGGCCTGAACCGACCTGTGCGCTAACCCCCACATGGCCGACCTTGCGTTGAAGCTGGCCCTGTCGCCGCTGTTGCTGGCCCAAGCAGTGCATACCCGCTGGCGCCTGCCCAAGTTGCCCGAGGCAGCCGGCCCACGCCAGGGTCAGGTCACGGTGGACGGCGCGCCGGCCCATGTCCACCTGGGCCTGCTGATCATTGGCGATTCATCCGCCGCAGGCGTTGGCGTGGACCTGCAGGACGACGCGCTGGCCGGCCGGCTCAGCCAGGCGCTGGCGCGGCGGCTGGGCATGGCGGTGCAGTGGCAGCTCTGCGCCAGCTCGGGCATAACCACCGCCCGGGCCGCCGGTTTGCTGGTTGATGCCGTGCCGGCCGATGTGGCGGTGGTGGTGACCGGTGTCAACGATGTGGTTGACCAGGTGCGGCCCGCTGCCGCGCTGGCCGCACGAGCCGAATTGATCGCCGCGTTGCGCCAGCGCACCGGCGTGCGCCACGTGGTGCTGACCCCCGTGCCGCCAATGCACAAATTCTCGGGCCTGCCGCAGCCCTTGCGTTGGCTGGCCGGGCGCGACGCCGCTGCGCATGAGCGTGCGCTGGCCGGCTGGGCCGCACGGCAGGCCGGCATCAGCCACTTGCCGTTCGATTTGCCGCTGCACGACCCGACAATGCTGGCGCGCGATGGCTTTCATCCCGGCGCGCCGCTGTACCGGCTGTGGGGCGAGACTCTGGCCGAGCACATCGCCAGCGCCGTCTGGCCCCGGCTCTGCGCTGCCGCCGCGGCCCAAGCCTGATCGACCCCATTCACCCCAGGAGACCCGCATGGACACACGATCCCTCAAAGGCAAGACCCTGCTCATCACCGGCGCCTCACGCGGCATCGGCCTGGCGATTGCGGTGCGCGCCGCGCAGGACGGCGCCAACCTGGTGCTGCTGGCCAAGACCACCGAGCCCAACCCCAAGCTGCCGGGCACGCTGGCGGCATCGGTGCTGGCGGTGGAGACGGCCGGCGGCCAGGCGCTGGCAGTGGCCACCGACATCCGGGACGAGGCCGCCGTCGCCCAGGCGGTGGCGGCAGCGGTGGCGCGTTTTGGCGGTATCGACATCCTGGTCAACAACGCCAGCGCGATCAACCTGACGCCCACCGCCGCCACGCCGATGAAGCGCTTCGACTTGATGATGGGCGTCAACGCACGCGGCACCTTCTGCTGCACCCAGGCCTGCCTGCCCGAGTTGATCAAGTCGGGTGCGGCCGGGCGCAACCCGCAGGTGCTCAACATGAGCCCGCCGCTGAGCATGAAGGACCACTGGTTTGCGCCGCACGTGGCCTACACCATGGCCAAATACGGCATGAGCATGTGCACGCTGGGCCACGCCCGCGAGTTCCGCCGCTTCGGCATCGCCGTCAACAGCCTGTGGCCGCGCACGGCGATCAATACCGCTGCGCTCCAGATGATCCCCGGCGTGGACACCAACAAGTGCCGCACGCCGCAGATCCTGTCCGACGCCGCGCACCTGATCCTGACTGGCGACGCCAAGCTGCACAGCGGCAACTTCTACATCGACGACGAGTTGCTGGCGCTGCACGGCGTCATCGACTTCGAGCGCTACGCGGTGGTGCCGGGCACGAAGGACTTGATCCCGGACTTCTTTGTGGATTGACTGGCCGGAGCCCAGCCGCCGGTCGGCCTGCCTGCCGGTATCGCGGACTCAGTCTTTGGGCACCGGCCTGGGCTTGCCTTGGCTGTCGATCGCCACGTAGGTCAGGTTGGCCTCGGTCACCTTGACGCACTGCAGGTTGGCCGGGTTGCGCTCGGCGTAGACCTCGACATGCACAGTGATCGAAGTGGTACCGACGTGCGTGACCCGGGCGTAGAAGCTGACCAGGTCGCCCACCGACACCGGCTGCTTGAAGACAAACTGGTTGACCGCCACGGTGGCGATGCGGCCCTTGGCGATGCGCGAGGGCAGCACCGCGCCGGCCAGGTCCATCTGCGCCATCAGCCAGCCGCCGAAGATGTCGCCATTGCCGTTGACATCCGCCGGCAGCGGCATCACCCGCAGCACCAGCTCGCTGCCGTCAGGCAAACTCAAGGGTCCGGTCAGGGTTTGCCGGTTGCTGGGGCTTGCGGAGTCGCTCATCGGCATCACCTGGGTGGGTTGTTGACGCCTGATTCTTTCACGCAGCCGGCCGCCGGTTGTCTCCTGCTTTTTGCCTCTGCCGATGCGCCATTCCGCCGCCGCCCCCTCCCTGCCCACGCCCACCCTTCCGGGTGCTGCCCGCACCGACTGGCAAACCCTGCGCAAAGTGCTGCCCTACCTCTGGCAATACCGCTGGCGGGTCGGGCTGGCGTTGGCGTTTTTGTTGCTCGCCAAGGTGGCCAACGTGGGCGTGCCGGTGCTGCTCAAGCACCTGGTCGACGCCCTGGCCCTCAAGCCCGGCGACGCCCGCGCGGTGCTGGTGGTGCCGGCGGGCATCCTGTTGGCCTATGCCGGCCTGCGGCTGTGCACCAGCTTGTTCACCGAATTGCGCGAGCTGGTTTTTGCCAAGGTCTCGTTTGGCGCGTCCAAGCAGATTGCGCTGGAGGTGTTTGGCCACCTGCACGCGCTGAGTCTGCGCTTTCACCTGGAGCGCCAGACCGGCGGCATGTCGCGCGACATCGAGCGTGGCACCCGGGCGCTGCAGTCGCTGGTGTCGTACTCGCTCTACACCATCGTGCCCACGCTGGTCGAGGTGACGCTGGTGCTGGCCTTTCTGGGCATCCGATTCGACATGGGCTATGTCTGGATCACGCTGGCGGCGCTGTCGGTCTACATCACCTTCACGGTGACGGTGACCGAGTGGCGCTCACGCTTCCGGCGCGAGATGAACGAGGCCGATTCCAAGGCCCACAGCCGGGCCATCGACGCGCTGTTGAACTACGAGACCGTCAAATACTTCAACAACGAGGCTTTCGAGGCGCGGCGTTATGACGAAGGCCTGGAGGCCTTCCGCCAGGCCCAGGTCAAGAGCCAGAGCACCTTGTCGATGCTCAACACCGGCCAGCAGCTGATCATCGCGCTCAGCCTGGTGGCCATGCTCTGGAAGGCGACCCAGGGGGTGGTGGACGGGCGGCTGACGCTGGGCGACCTGGTGATGGTCAACGCCTTCCTGATCCAGCTCTACATCCCGCTCAACTTCCTGGGCGTGCTCTACCGCGAAGTCAAGCAGAGCCTGACCGACCTCGACCGCATGTTTGTGCTGCTGGAGCGTGAGCGTGAAGTGGCCGATGCCATCGGCGCGCGCGACCTGGTGGTCAGCGACGGCACCGTGCGCTTCGAGAACGTGAGCTTTGCCTACGAGCAGGGTGTACCCGGCGCCAGCGCCGGCCGGCCCATCCTGCACGGGGTGAGTTTCGAGATCCCCGCCGGCAAGACGGTGGCGGTGGTGGGCGCCTCGGGGGCCGGCAAAAGCACGCTGGCGCGGCTGCTGTACCGCTTTTACGACGTCACCGGCGGCCGCATCACGTTGGACGGCCAGGACATCCGCGCCGTCACCCAGGCCAGCCTGCGCCGGGCCATCGGCATCGTGCCGCAGGACACGGTGCTGTTCAACGACACGGTGGGCTACAACATCGGCTACGGTCGCACCGGGGCCAGCACGGCCGAGGTCGAAGCTGCGGCGCGTGCCGCCCACATCCACGACTTCATCGCGAGCACGCCCAAGGGTTACGCCACGATGGTCGGCGAGCGCGGCTTGAAGCTGTCCGGTGGCGAGAAACAACGGGTGGCCATCGCCCGGACGTTGCTGAAAAACCCGCCGGTGCTGATTTTTGACGAGGCCACCTCGGCACTGGACTCGGCCAACGAGCGCGCCATCCAGGCCGAGCTCAAGAGCGCCGCCCAGGGCAAAACCGCACTGGTGATCGCGCACCGGCTGTCCACCGTGGCCGATGCGCACGAGATCGTGGTGCTGGACGGCGGCCGGGTGGCCGAGCGAGGCACCCATGCCGACTTGCTGGCCCGGGGTGGGCGCTATGCCGAGATGTGGCGGCTGCAGCAGGCGGATGATGGTGAATCCGACGCCGCCGCTGCTGCGCCCTGAACTGACCGCGCGATGAAAAAAGCCCGCTGATCAGCGGGCTTTTGAGGTGCTGCGAGTCGGAGCGCGGTTTTGCCCTGCGGCCTCTACTTGCCGATCAGACCGACTTGCCGCGCCGCGATGCCGCGCCAGCTGCAGCCAGCGCCAAAACAACCAGACCCAAACCTGCCGGCTCAGGCACGGTGCCGCCGCCGCCGGCAGCTTCGGTGAATTGCAGATCATCGATGGCAAAAGCGCTCAGGGTTGCGACGTTGAATGTGATGTGGTCGATATTCCTGCCTTTCGAGCCATCCACCAGCGTGTAAGGCGACGTCATCCACTGAAACAAGTTGTTGCTCTGGAACGAATGAAGGCCGGTATTCAATACGACGCCAGAGGCATCGTAGGCATAGATTTCGACCGCCTGTGCGGCCACGCCGACCGTTAGCGCGAACCTGTCGTAGCTCTTGGTGGCGTCGACTTTGATCGTAAAGCTGGTGAAGTTATTGCCGTCGTAAAAGCCGCGCACATAGCCAAAATTGTTCGGGCGCGTCGGGATAGACGTGAAAAGGTCGTTCTCAGTCAATTTGCCGTTGTGAAACGCCAGCGCGTTGGCACTGAAGGTCAAACCGTTGCCCAAAGTGTTGCCAACAGCCGTACCGGTACTGGACGCAGCCAGCCCAATGGTCTCGAAATCCAGTGTCACCTGTGCTGCCTGCGCCGACCAAGACAGCGCCGCTGCAACGCAGCCCAGCGAAAACGCACGAAATTTTGATGACATGATGAGCGACGCCTGTTTTGTGGAATTGACTCACCTGCCCAGTGGCAACGGTGATCGGTTCGGTATGAAACGGACTGTAGCGAAGCAAAAGCCAATCGGGCGTGAAGTCTTCCCCTTGGTTCAGGGGGGGTGGCTGCGGCAACCCCTTGAATGTGGGGTCGATTACCGCTATTAGACTGCCACGGTGGAAACCAAATGGCTTGAAGACTTCGTCAGCCTGGCCGAGACGCGCAGCTTTTCCCGATCGGCACAGCTGCGGCATGTCACCCAGCCGGCGTTTTCGCGTCGCATCCAGGCGCTGGAGGCCTGGGCCGGCATCGATCTGGTCGACCGTTCGTCCTACCCCACCCGCCTGACCTCGGCCGGGGAGACGCTGCACGCGCAGGCGCTGGAGATTCTGGTGGCGCTGCAAGCCGCGCGCAATCTGATGCGCTCGCACCGCGCCAGCGGCCAGGACGTGATCGAGTTCGCCATCCCGCACACACTGGCGTTTACCTTCTTCCCGCACTGGTTGATGGCGTTGCGCGGTCGCTTCGGCAGCGTCAAGACCCGCTTGATCGCGCTCAACGTGCACGACGCCGTATTGCGCCTGACCGAGGGTGGCTGCGACCTGCTGATCGCCTACCACCATGCTTCGCAGCCGCTGCAGCTCAGCCCCGACCGCTACGAGATGCTGTCGCTGGGCCATGAGACGCTGGCGGCCTTTGCCAAGGGTGATGGCGAGGGGCAGCCGCTGTTTCGGCTGGGGGCTGGCAACACGCCGACACCGCTGCTGGCCTACGCCGCCGGCGCTTACATGGGTCACATGGTCGAGCAGATCATCCGCCAGATGCCCGTACCACCGTCATTGGAGACGACCTACGAGACCGACATGGCCGAAGGCCTGAAGGCGATGGCGGTGGAAGGTCATGGCCTGGCCTTCCTGCCCGCCAGCTCGGTACGCCAGGAGTTGCGCAGCCGGCGCCTGGTGGCCGCTGCGCCGCCCGGCGTGGGCGAACTGACCATGGAGGTGCGCATCTACCGCGAGCGCACCGAGGTGGCGCGTCACGCCAAGCCGGCCGCTCAGGCGCTCTGGGACTTTTTGAAGCGCCCCGACTGACCGGCAGCGCCTTTGCCGTGCGCGCCCAGGGCGGGCAGGTTTCCAGGCGCATCGCACGGGTGTTGTCCGCCAGGTATGAATCATGCTGGCATGGTCATGCAACAAGCGCATGACCCCCGGATAAACAGGCATGTCGCCGGCCGGTAACCCCGCCCTATACTCCGCCGCCCCTGAGATTTGCGGGGAATTTTTGCCGTCAATTCTGGAGAATTTCACATGATCAAGACCCCCCTCAAGACCGTGCTCGGTGGCTTGCTGGCACTCGGTGCCCTGGCTGCCGCACTGCCGGCGCATGCCGGCAAGACGCTCGACACCATCAAGCAGCGAGGCCAGCTCGTCTGCGGGGTCAACCCCAGCCTGCCGGGCTTTTCGGCGGCCGACAGCCAGGGCAACTGGGCCGGCCTGGACGTCGACATCTGCAAGGCGCTGGCCGCCAGCGTGCTGAGCGATGCCACAAAGATCAAATGGGTGCCGCTCAACGCCGCACAGCGTTTTGCCGCGCTGCAGGCCGGAGAGATCGACATCCTGTCGCGCAACACCACCTGGACGCTGACCCGCGATGCGTCGCTGGGCATGCACTTCACCGGCACCACCTACTACGACGGTCAGGGCTTCATGGTGCCCAAGGCCAAGGTCGATCCCAAGACCAAGAAGGTCACCGGCGCCAATATCACCAGCGCCAAGCAGTTGAAAGGCGCCACGGTCTGCGTGCAGTCGGGCACCACCACCGAGAAGAACTTGAGCGACTACTCCAAGGCCTTGGGCCTGAACATGAAGTCGGTGGTGTTCGAGACCCAGGAAGCCACCAACAAGGCCTACTTTGCCGGCCGCTGCCAGGCTTACACCACCGACGCGTCGGGCCTGGCGTCGGTGCGCAACAAGGAAGCCAACAACCCTGACGACCACGTCATCCTGCCCGAGCTGATCTCGAAAGAGCCGCTCGGCCCGTCGGTGCGTCGCGGCGACGACGAGTTCTTCGCGATTGCCAAGTGGGTGGTGTTTGCGCTGATCGAGGCTGAGGAATACGGCATCACCCAGGCCAACGTGGACGATCTCAAGGCCAACAGCAAGGACCCGGTGGTCCAGCGCATCCTGGGCACGTCCGAGGACACCGGCAAGCTGCTGGGGCTGGACAAGGATTGGGCTTACCGCGCCATCAAGGCCACCGGCAACTACGGTGAGATCTTCGAGCGCAACGTCGGACCGAAATCGGCCCTGAAGCTGCCGCGCGGCGCCAACAACCTGTGGAACAAGGGCGGCTTCATGTACGCCCCGCCGGTGCGCTGACCGCCTGAGCCCCGCAGCGCAGCCCCATGATGGCCACGGCCCCACCCCCGAAAGCCCGCCAGTGGACCTGGCGCAGCAAGTCGTTCCGTGCCGTCATCTACCAGATCGTCGCGGTGGCGCTGGTGCTGGCGGCTGGGGCTTACCTGGTGCACAACACCCTGCTGAACATGCGGGTGCGGGGCATCCAGAGCGGCTTCGACTTCATCACCCAGCCGGCCGGGTTCTCGATCGGCGAGAGTGTGATCCCGTTCGACTCGTCCGAGAGTTACGGCAAGGCTTTTCTGGTCGGGCTGTCCAACACGTTGCGGGTGGCGTTGATCGGTATCGTGCTGGCCACGCTGCTGGGCACGCTGGTGGGCGTGGGGCGGCTGTCGCGCAACTTTTTGGTGCGCACGGTTTGCAGTACCTATGTCGAGATATTCCGCAACGTGCCGCTGCTGCTGCAACTCTTCATCTGGTACTTTGTGATGACCGAGTTGCTGCCGCCGATCGAGGAGGCGATGCGGCCGCTGCACGGCGTTTTCTTCAGCAAGAACGGCCTGCAATACCCGATCCCGCACTGGGCGCCGGGCCATGCGATGACGCTGGCGGGTCTGGGGCTGGGCGGGATGGCGGTGTGGGTGTGGGCACGCATGGCGCGGCAGCACCAGTTTGCAACCGGCAAGAGCCGGCCCGTGGTCTTGCCGGGCCTGGCGCTCTTGATCGCCGGCGGCTTGCTGGGCTGGCTGGCGGGCGGTTCGCCGGGTGCGCTGGACGTGCCCGAAAAGACCGAGCTCAACATCGTCGGTGGCGGGTCGGTCACGCCAGAGTTCTTGACCATGCTGATCGGGCTGACGATCTACACCGCGTCCTACATCGCCGAGATCGTGCGCGGCGGCATCCAGGCCGTGCCGTTTGGTCAGCATGAGGCGGCGGCTGCGCTGGGCCTGTCCAGCCGCATGGAGACGCGCCTGGTGCTGATGCCGCAAGCGTTGCGTGTCATCATCCCGCCGCTGACCAGCCAGTACCTGAACCTGACCAAAAACTCGTCGCTGGCGGTGGCGGTGGGCTACCCCGACCTGGTGTCGATCTCCAACACCTCGCTCAACCAGACCGGCCGGGCCATCGAATGCATCGCCATCGTGATGGCCTGCTACCTGACGCTGTCGCTGCTGACGGCCGCCCTGATGAACGCCTACAACAAGCGTTCACTGATCAAGGAACGCTGAGCGCGCCATGGCCACCACCATTACCGCATCAACGTCCGATCTGGCCTTTCAGCCTGAATTTGTGCCTGAATTTGCCGTGATAGCCAGCCGGTCGCCACCGCGCTCGGCGCAAGGTCCGGTGGCCTGGCTGCGCACCAACCTGTTCGACGGCTGGCGCAACACGGCAGCCACGTTGATCGTGCTGGCGTTGTTGCTGTACGCGGTGCCGCCGCTGCTGTCCTGGGGCGTGTTCAACGCGGTGTTTGCGCCCGACAACGCCGCCTGCCGCGCCGCTGCCGAGCACGGCGCCTGCTGGGGCGTGATTGCCGAGAAGTACCGCTTGATCCTGTTCGGCCGCTACCCGTTTGCCGAGCAATGGCGGCCGCTGGTGGCTTGCTTGTTACTGATCGGGCTGCTGGTGGCCAGCTGCTACCGGGGTTTCTGGAAACCAAGCCTGCTACTGGCCTGGGTGGTGGTGCTGGCGGTGTTTTTTGGCCTGATGTTTGGCGGCGTGGCCGGCTTGGTGCCGGTCGAGACCGCCCGCTGGGGTGGCTTCCCGCTCACGCTGCTGTTGTCGACCATCATCCTGGTGCTGGCGTTTCCGCTGGCGGTGGCGGTGGCGTTGGGCCGGCAGTCCAAGATGCCGGGCATCCGCACGATCTGCGTTTTGTATGTCGAGCTGATCCGGGGTGTGCCGTTGATCTCGGTGCTGTTCATGGCCTCGTTCATGTTCCCGCTGTTCATGCCGCTGGGCACCACCATCGACGTGTTGGTGCGGGTGCTGGTGGGCATGACGTTGTTTACCGCGGCCTACCTGGCCGAGGTGGTGCGCGGCGGCCTGCAGGCGCTGCCCAAGGGCCAGGTCGAGGCAGCGCAGTCGCTGGGCCTCAATTCTTGGCAGACCACCCGCAAGATCGTGCTGCCGCAGGCACTGCGCCTGGTGGTGCCGTCGATCATGAACACCTTCATCGGCGCCTTCAAGGACACCTCGCTCGTCACCATCGTCAGCCTCTACGACCTGACCGGCGCGTTGCAGCTGGCGCTGGGCGACGCGAACTGGCGCAAGTTTTTTCTTGAAGGCCAGCTGTTTGTGGCGGCGATCTACTTCGTGTTTTGTTTTGCGATGTCGCGCTACAGCCGCTGGGTCGAGGGCCACCTCAACACCGGCACCCGCCGTCAATGAACCCGCCGTCATTGACCCCCACCTCACCTGACCGCGGCGCCCCATGATCACCCCACCAGCGACAGCACCCATGACGACGACGGCCCCCATGGCAGCTCCCATGACGACGACCGCCCCGATCATCGAATTCAACGGCGTCAACAAGTGGTACGGCGACTTCCACGTGCTGCGCGACATCCAGCTGCATGTGGCACGCGGTGAGCGCATCGTGATTTGCGGGCCTTCGGGCTCGGGCAAGTCCACCTTGATCCGCTGCGTGAACCGGCTCGAAGAGCACCAGCAAGGCCATTTGATCGTCGATGGCACCGAGCTGACCGACGACATCAAGGCTATCGAGAAGGTCCGCAAGGATGTCGGCATGGTGTTTCAGCAGTTCAACCTGTTCCCGCACCTCACCGTGCTGGAGAACCTGACGCTGGCACCGATGTGGGTGGGCAAGCTGCCCAAGGCCGAGGCCGAAGAGCGCGCCATGCAGCAGCTCAAACGGGTGCGCATTGCCGAGCAGGCCCAGAAGTACCCGCTGCAGCTCTCGGGTGGCCAGCAGCAACGGGTGGCGATTGCCCGCGCCTTGTGCCTGACGCCCAAGATCATGCTGTTCGACGAGCCGACCTCGGCGCTCGACCCCGAGATGATCCAGGAGGTGCTGGACGTGATGGTCGAGTTGGCCGGCCTGGGCATCACCATGCTGTGTGTCACCCACGAGATGGCGTTTGCCAAGGCGGTGGCGAACCGGGTGATCTTCATGGACCAGGGCCAGATCGTCGAGCAGGCACCGCCGCATGATTTTTTCGATAACCCGAAAAGCGAGCGCACGCGGGATTTCCTGTCCAAGATCCTGACGCACTGAACGGGCCTCGGCCGATGCCCAACGCGGCGCCGGCTGCCGGTGACCCGGCGTTCGAGGCACCCGGCGATGCCTGGCCCAGGCCGCACGACAACTGCTACTGGTTGCTGCCCGGCCTGCTGCTGGCGGGGCAGCATCCCGGCACGCTCGCCCCTGCTGCGCAGCTTGCTGCTGTCGGCGCTCTGCTGGATGCCGGCATCCGCCAGTGGCTGGATTTGAGCGCGCCAGCCGAGCAATTGCCGGATTACCGGGATGCGCTGACCCGCTGCGCCGCGTCGCGCGGCCTGCAGCTGCAGGTGCAGCTGCACCGCCTGCCGATCACCGACTTCGCGGTGCCGGACGTGGCGTTGATGCGCCGCATCCTCGACACCGTGCACCAATCGGTGCAAGCCGGCCAGCCGCTCTACCTGCACTGCCACGGCGGTATCGGCCGCACCGGCACCGTCGTCGGCTGCTTGCTGGTCGAGCACGGCTACATGCCGAACCAGGCGCTGGCGCTGATCGCCCGCAAGTGGCAGGTGATGGCAAAGCGGGCAAGGGCGCCGGTATCGCCCGAAACCGACGAACAGCGCAATTTCATCCTGAACTGGGTGCCAGGCGCAGGCAGTTGACGGGCACCTCACGCCAGCCTCAATGCGCAAAGGCGATGCGAAAATCAGCCAATGACCGCCACAACAGCCGCACCCGACACGCTGACCCTCACCCGCCCCGACGACTGGCATTTGCACCTGCGTGACGGCGCCGCAATGGCGGCCGTGCTGCCCTACACCGCACGCCAGTTCGCCCGGGCCATCGTGATGCCCAACTTGAAGCCGCCGGTCACCACGGCGGCGGCGGCAATGGCTTACCGCGACCGCATCCTGGCCGCGCTGCCGGCCGGCCTGGACTTCACCCCGCTGATGACGCTGTACCTGACCGACCGGCTGGCGGCAGACGAGGTCCGTCGCGCCAAGGACGCCGGCGTGGTGGCGGTCAAGCTCTACCCGGCCGGCGCTACCACCAACAGCGATGCCGGCGTCACCGACATCCGGAAGACCTACCCCGCGCTGGAGGCGATGCAGCGTGCCGGCCTGTTGTTGCTGGTGCACGGCGAGGTCACCGACCCGGCGGTGGACTTGTTCGACCGTGAGGCGGTGTTCATCGACCAGGTGATGGTGCCGCTGCGGCGCGACTTTCCGGCGTTGAAGGTGGTGTTTGAGCACATCACCACAAAAGATGCGGCGCAATATGTCGCCAGCGCTGGCGCCCACACCGCCGCCACGGTCACCGCGCACCACCTGCTGTTCAACCGCAACGCGATATTCCTGGGCGGCCTGCGGCCGCACTACTACTGTCTGCCGGTGCTCAAGCGTGAAACGCACCGCCAGGCGCTGGTAGCCGCAGCCACTTCGGGCTCGGACCGGTTTTTCCTGGGTACCGACAGCGCGCCGCACGCCGCAGCGCTGAAAGAGGCCTCGGTCTGCGGTGCCGGTTGTTTTACCGCCTTGAGCGCGTTGGAGCTTTACGCCCAGGCGTTTGATGCGGCCGGGGCGCTCGACAAGCTCGAAGGCTTTGCCAGCCAGCACGGCCCGGCGTTTTACGGTTTGCCAGGCAACACCGGCACCGTCACGCTGCTGCGCCAGCCTTGGGTGCTGCCCGTGACCTTGCCCTTTGGTGATGCCCAGCTCAAGCCGCTGTGCGGTGGCGAAACCCTGGCCTGGCGTCAGCAGGATTGAGCCCGCTGGCGGCCACTAGCGCGCCAATGGTCGAGCTTGATCGGCCGTGGCTGGCGCCGCTGCGACCAACGTTGGACCAGGCGCTGCACTGCTGGCAGCAGTCCGATCCGCAGGCCAGCCCGGTGGCGCTGGCATTGAACCGGGCGTTTGCCGGTCTGCCAACAGCAACAGCCCCGCCACGGTGCTTTGTGCCGCAAGCCGACTTGCCGACTGGCGAGGCCTACGAAGCCTTCATCCACCGCACGGGCCAGGTGCCCACTCGCGACAACCTGCATGACTTTTTCAACGGCCTGGTCTGGTTGCAGCAGCCGGCGATCAAACGCCGGCTCAATGGTCTGCAAGCCGAAGAGATCAAGCGCACCGGCATTGGCATGGTGCGCGGGCCGCTGCGTGACGCACTGACCCTGTTCGATGAAAACGGCGCGGTGCTGGCGGCGCCCGAGCCCCTACTGGCCGCGCTGCGCCAGCGGGATTGGGCCGCGCTGTTCATCACCCACCGCCATCGCTGGGCCGAGGCGCGGCTGACGTTGGTCGGCCATGCCTTGCTGGAGAAGCTGAGCACCGCGCCGCGCAAGGCGCTCACCGCCCATGTGCTGTTGGCCGACCCGCTGGCGCTGGATGCCGCCGGCTGGGCCACCAAACCGTTCTGGCCCTTGCCCGTGCTGGGCGTGCCGGGCTGGTGGCCTGACAACCGCGACCCGGGGTTTTATGCTGACACAGCCGTGTTCCGGCCGCCGCGCGCCCTGCAGGTCTCCCCGCCAAACCCGGCGCCTGCAGACCACTTCACCCTGACTGCAGACCTGATCGGCGCCTCAGACG
>JBBQAH010000054.1:0-17015 GCA_038316145.1 Burkholderiales bacterium | reverse complement strand
GCGACGGTGCGGTCTATCGCGCCCCGGTTCTTGGCCAGCAACTCGGCCAGCGTCTGCGAGGCCTGTGCGCTGTTGATCAGCGTCTGGCTGAAAGCGGCCTTGTTGGCGTCGCTGAGGATGGCATTGAGGTTGTTCGAGGTGCTGTCGAGTTGGGTCAGCACGTGGGTCAGCACGTTTTCCAGGCGGGCGCTGAGCGAGGGCTTGGTGCGGATCTGCGGCATTTGACCGTCCACGGTGGCGAGCAACGGCGCGGCGTCGCGGGCACCGCCGGCCAGCTCGACATAGGCGATGCCGGTCAAGCCCTGGGTTTTGAGCACCGCCACGGTATCGACCTTGATCGGCGTGCCGCGCTCGATGGCAAACACCAGCCGCACCCGCTCCGGGTTGGCGGGGTCGAGCGCGATGCTGCGCACCTTGCCCACATCCACGCCGTTGTACTTGACCGGCGCGTTCAGGTTGAGGCCGGCGACCGACTCGTCCTCGATCGCCAGGTACAGGTCTTCTGCGTTGCGCGTGATGCCGCCCGCGGCCAGCCACAGCACGCCAGCGATCAGCAACGTGCCCAAAGCCAGCACGAACGCACCGACCACCGTGAAGTTCACTTTGGTGTCGATGGTGACTCCCGGGATGGTTTGGCGGCTGCAGCGCCGGCCTGCGCGGCCCGGCCGCGCGGGCCGTCGAAGAACTGCCGGATGGCGGGCTCGTCGCGCCGGGCCAGTTCGGCCATCGACCCCACAGCCTGCACCTTGCCCTCGGCCAGCACAGCCACCCGGTCGGCCACTTGCCACAGGGTGTCGAGGTCGTGGGTGATCATCACGATCGTCAGGCCGAACAGGTCGCGCATCTGACGCACCAGCGTGTCCACGCCGGTGGCGCTGACCGGGTCGAGCCCGGCGGTGGGCTCGTCGAGAAACAGCAACTCGGGGTCGAGCGCCAGCGCGCGGGCCAGCGCGGCGCGTTTGACCATGCCGCCGCTGAGCTCGGCCGGGAAGAGCGCACCGACCTCGGGCGCCAGGCCTGCCAGGCCCAGCTTCCAGCCGGCGATCTGGTCGATCAGGCGGTCATCCAGCCCGGTGTGCTCGCGCAGCGGCAGGCCGACGTTTTCCAGCACGGTGAGCGAGCCGAACAGGCCGCCGTGCTGAAACATCACGCCCCAGCGCTGGCACAAGGCCACGGCCTGCGCGGCGTCCAGCGTCAGCAGGTCCTGGCCCAGCACCCGGATCTGACCGGCATCGGGGCGGTGCAGCAGGATCATCTCGCGCAGCAGCGTGGATTTGCCCGAGCCGCTGCCGCCGATCAGGGCAAAGATTTCGGCCCGGCGCACGCTCAGGTTCAGCCCGTCGTGCACCATGTGCTCGCCAAAGCGGGTCGCCACCTCGCGCAACTCGATCACCGTGTCGGTTTCGGTGTCGGTGTCGGCCCGGTAGTCGGCATCGGCGCCGGCCTCGGGATGGGTGGCGAACTCGGCGGTCATCTCACAAGTCCAGCACGCTGAAGGCCACCGAGAACAGGGCATCCGCCACGATCACGCCGAAGATGGCCTGCACCACGCTGCGGGTGGTTTGCAGGCCCACGCTGTCGGCGCCGCCGCGGGTGCGCATGCCCTGGTAGCAGCCGATGGTGGCGATGATGGCGGCGAACACCGGCGCCTTGCCGATGCCGGTGAGGTAGGACGTGACGCTGACGGCCTTGACGAAACGGTCGAGAAAGTCGGCAAAGCCCACCCCCAGTTGGGCCCGCGCCATCACCATGCCGCCAAACACGCCCAGCACGTCGGCGAACACGGTCAGCAGGGGCAGGGTGATCACCAGCGCGATGATCTTGGGCAAGACCAGCAACTCTTGCGGTGATATGCCCAGCGTGCGCAGCGCGTCGATCTCCTCGGTCACGGCCATGGTGCCGATCTGCGCAGCAAAGGCCGACCCCGAGCGGCCCGCGATGATGATGGCGGTGATCAGCGGCGCAAACTCACGCAGCATCGACAGCCCCACCAGATCGGCGACAAAGATGTTGGCGCCGTAGCGCCGCAATTGATCGGCTGCCTGGTAGGCCACCACCACGCCCAGCAAAAACGACAGCAGACCGACGATCGGCAGCGCATCGACGCCGGCGGTGCGGATGTTGTGGCCAATCGCTCGCCAACGCCAACGGGACGGGTGGGCGATGCAGCCTGCCAGTGCCAAAGCGGCTTCACCGACAAAGCCCAGCAGCGTGGCGGCGTCTTTCAGCGCCTCGGTGCTGCTGTGGCCCAGCCGGTTGACCCAACCGGGCCGCGGCGGTACCGGCGTGTCGTCTGGTTTTGCCGGATTTTGGGGATCTGACGGCGCGCCGTCGGCCGCGGGCTTGTCCACCAGCGCCAGCAATTGGGTGAAGGCGGGGCGCAGGCCTTGCAGCGTCACCGTCGCGCCCTGCGCCCGCAGCCGCTGCAGGCCCTGGTGCAGCACCCAGGCGCCGGCGGTGTCGAGCGCCTCGACTTGGGTTGCATCGGCCGCAAGCGCTGCGGTGGCCGCTGGGGCACCGGGCTGCGCGTCCGTTGGTTGTGCCGCCGGGGCCAGCGTCTCGAACAAGTCACCGCCCTGGCCCAGCCCGTGCGCAGTCCAGCTGCCCGACAGCGTCAGTTGCTGCGGGGCGGGCCGGGACAACGCGGCAGGATTCATCCGGCGATGTGCTGGCGCACCCAGGCGGCGTAGCGGTCCATCCAGCCTTGCAAAAAAGCCTTGCTGCCGGCGCCGATGCCGCCGTTGGCATCGATGAGGTCCGGCTTGGCCTGGATGAAGGCCTCGGGCTGGCCCAGCGTGGGCACGTCCAGGTAGGCCAGCACGTTGCGCAGATGTTGCTGGGCCATCGCTGTGCCGATGGCGCCGACCGACACCCCCAGCACGCCGGCCGGCTTGCCGGCCCAGGCGCTGTGGCCGTAGGGGCGAGAGGCCTGGTCGAGTGCGTTTTTCAGCACGCCCGGGATCGACCGGTTGTACTCGGGGGTGACAAACAGCAGGCCCTGCGCTGCGGCGATGCCGGCCTTGAGCCGCAGCACTGCGGCGGATTGCTGGCCGTCGTCGTCCTGGTTGTAGAGCGGCAAGTCGCCGATCTCCAACGGCTCGAAGCTGAAATCCGCTGGTGCCAGCGCCGCGATCGCGGTGGCCAGCTGGCGGTTGAACGAGTCGCGGCGAAGGCTGCCGACGATCACGGCGATCTGGATGCTGCTCATGGGCGCTCCGGTGCAGGGTGTAGGGTCACGTTGCCGGACCTTGCAGAACCGGTCGCGGCGGGCCAGTGTGGGTGATGACAGCGTTGCGGTGCGGTTCGCCAGCGCACAGACGGCGCGGCCGGGTGCCCGCTACAACCGGCGCCAGGACAGGGAGCCCAGCCTTTTTGGCCGCAGCGCCCGGCCTGTCAACCCAACCGTTCACTGCACACAACCACACCATGAAAAAAATCGTCCTGATTGCCGCCTTGTCCCTGACCGCCAGCGCAGGCATGCTGGGCACCGCCAGCGCCCAGGTGGCAGGCAGCACCGCCCGCAGCGTCACGCTGACCGAGGTGCAAGAACTGGCGCTGGGCTGGAGCGTCAAGAAGACCATCCTGGGCAAGGCGGTCTACAACGGCAGCGGCGAGAAGGTCGGCTCGGTGGTCGACCTGATCATCTCGCCCGACAAGACCGTCTCGTACCTGATCATCGGTGCGGGGGGCTTCATCGGCATGGGCCGTCACGACGTGGCCATTCCAGTGGCGCAGGTGCAGGACCAGGGCGGCAAGCTGGTGATGGACGGCGCAACCAAGGCCTCGGTCAAGGCCATGCCGGCTTTCGACTACGCCACCGACGAGCGCCGGCGTGAGCAGTTTGCGGCCCAAGCCGACCAGGACCTTGCCAAGGCCCGCGCCAAGCTGACCGAGCTGGACAAGCAAGCCAGCGCCGCCACTGCGGAAGCCAAGGTCAAGCTCGATGCCCAGTCGGTGGCGCTCAAGCAGGATCTGAAGACCGCCGAGGCCAAGCTGGCCGCCCTGCGCAAGGCCAGTGCCGCCAAGTGGAGAAGCGTCGAGGCCGATGTCAGCGCGGCGATGGCCAAACTGCGCAAGTCGATCGACGTGGCGACCCGCTGAGCCCAGGCTACATCAGCAGTTCGGCCGGCAACAACCGGTGGTATTCGCGGCGCACCACGCCGTAGCATTCGCAGGCGCGTTGCTCCAGGCCGTTGCGGTCCAGCACATGGATGTGGCCGCGGGCATAGCGGATCACCCCCGCGGCCTGCAGCTTGAGCGCGGCTTCGGTCACGCCCTCGCGGCGCACGCCCAAGCGGTTGGCGATCAACTCTTGGGTCATCACCAGCTCGCTGCCGGGCAGCCGGTCCAGGCTGAGCAGCAACAGCCGGCTCAACTGCTGGTCCAGGCAGTGGTGCCGGTTGCACACCGCTGTCTGCGCCACCTGACTGATCAGCGCTTGGGTGTAACGCAACAGCAACTGCATCACCGGCACCGACCGGTTGAAGGCCTCCTTGATCGCCGAGGCCTTGAGCCGGAAGCCCTGGCCCGCGCTTTGCACCACTGCCTGGCTGGGCGTGACATCGCTGCCCATGAACAGCGAGATGCCGACGATGCCCTCGCGGCCGACCACGGCCACCTCGGCGCTGGCGCCGCTTTCGGTCACGTACAGCAGCGAGACGATGGCGGTGGTCGGGAAGTACACATGGCTGAGCGTGCGCCCCGGCTCGTTCAGCACCTGCCCCAGCTCCAGGGTGACCGGCTCCAGGTGGGGCAGCCACTGCTGGCGCTCGGTCTCGGACAGCGCCGCCAGCAGGTGGTTGCGTCGAGGGTCGGGCGCCAGTGCACGCATCACGGCTGTCAGGGGCTGCGGGCGCACGGTGGCGGTGGGGAGGCGGGAGAGCAGGGCGGTCGTCAAGGGATTTCTCGCGGTGGCCGTTCCAAAACTGGAGCTTCAAAGGTAGCTGCTGTGTGCGCCACCGCACGTAGGACAACATGACGCCTGGGCGAAAGCGATCGGGCCTTTGTGCGCGCCGGGTGCCGGTGCAGGCCAACGCGCACAATGGTCTGGGCATGCCGACCGACCCCCAAAACGCCGCCCAAGCTGCCGCCGAGGCTGCCGAAGGCGCTGCCACACCCCCCGCTGAAAGTGTCGCTGCCGGCACCGCACCGGCCCATGCGCACCACTCGCTGGCCGCGCTGCGCCTGCGCTACGGCCCCAACCACCGCTGGTGGGTGCTGCTGACGGTGATGATCGGCAACATGGCCGCGCTGATGGCGGCCACCACCATCAACGTCGCGGTGCCGGCGATCAGCCGGCAGTTCCAGCTGGGCCAGCAGGACGCGCAGTGGCTGGCCACCAGTTTCATGGGGGCGATGACGGTCTCGATGCTGGCCACGCCCTGGCTGCTGCAGCGTTTTGGCTACCGGCGGTGCTACACCGTGATGCTGGGCCTGCTGGGCACCGGCGGGCTGGTCGGCGGGCTGGCGCCCAACCTGGGGCTGGTGCTGGCGATGCGCATGGTCGAGGGCCTGGCCGGCGGGGTGCTGCAAACCATCCCGGGCGTGATCATCATGCATGCCTTTGCCAAGCATGAGCAGGGCCGGGCGATGGGCGTGTTCGGCTTTGGCACGGTGCTGGCACCGGCGCTGGGCCCCAGCGTGGGCGGGCTGCTGGTGGACTGGTTCGGCTGGCGCGCGATCTTCTTCTTCGTGTTGCCGTTCTGCGCAGTGGCCGCGGTGCTGGCGCGGCGCTGCCTGCCGCATGTGGCGCCCGGCGGCCTGCCGGTGAACCCGCTGGCGCGGCCACCCGACGCCTGGAGCCTGCTGATGCTGACGGTGCTGTTGGCGGCCCTGCTCAACGGTTTGGTCACACTGCAAGGTGGCGACACGCTGGCGGGCAGCGCGCAACTGGCGCTGGCCGCCGCGCTGGTGGCGGGCTTCATCGTCCGCCAACGCCGGGTGGCCACGCCGCTGATGCAGATGTCGCTGTACGGCCACCCGGTGTTCCGCCGCGCTGCGCTGGTGGCGGTGATCTACGGCGCCGGGCTGTTCGGCTCGACCTACCTGCTGCCGGTGTTCATGCTGGTGGCCCTCGGCATGCCGGCGTCCACGGTCGGCGCGGTGCTGCTGCCGGCGGGGCTGGCGCTGGCCTTCACCATCCCGCTGGCCGGGCGCCTGGCCGACCGTGCGCCGCTCTACCGCACGTTGACCATCGGCCTGTTGGTGATGACGGCCTCGTTTGCGGTGATGACGGCTGTCGGCAGCGCCACGGCGGTGGCCTGGCTGACTTTGATTGCGGTGCTGGGCCGCATCGGCCTGGGCTGTGTCATCCCCTCGCTCAGCCTGTCGGCGATGCGGGTGCTGGACCTGCCACAGATTGCCGCCGGCGCCAGCACCATGAACTTTTTGCGCCAGCTCGGCGGCGCGGTGGGTGTCAACCTGGTCGGCATCCTGCTGGGCGCGCGGCTGCAAACCCATGCCGCGCAGGGGCCGGCGGGCACGCTGCGCGCCTTCCACGAGGTGTTTGTGCTGATGGCGCTGCTGACCGGCGCGGCGGCGCTGGCGGCCTGGCAGATGAGGCCGCCAGCGCAGCCGCCCGACGCCGCCCCCGACGGGCCTGGCAACGCGCCAGCAGGACCGGCGCCCGGCGCAGCCGGCCACATCGGCGCACCGCCGCCACCAGCCCTGGCGTCCCCCGCATGACACCGGCGCGACCGGCGGTCGGTGCACACTTTGCCGTTTGGCGCCTCGCTGCGCCGCCCCGACAGACACCACGGAGACCCCGACATGGGACCCTTGACCGGATTGCGCGTTGTTGAACTGGCCAGCATCGGCCCCGGCCCGCTGTGCGCCATGCTGCTGGCCGACCTGGGCGCCGAGGTGCTGCGCATCGACCGCACCGAGCCCAGCGGCCTGGGCGTGCCGATGGATGTCAAGTTCGACGTCTCCGGCCGCAACCGCCGCTCGGTGGCGCTGGACATCAAGCAGCCCGCCGGCCGCGACGCCGCGCTGCGCCTGATCGACCGCGCCGACGTGCTGATCGAAGGCTGGCGGCCGGGCGTGGCCGAGCGCCTGGGCCTGGGGCCCGAGGCCTGCCAGGCGCGCAACCCCGGCCTGGTGTTTGGCCGCATGACGGGTTTTGGCCAGACCGGCCCGCTGGCCCAGGCCGCCGGGCACGACTTGAACTACATCGCGCTGACCGGTGCGCTGCACGCGATCGGCGCCGGTTCGGGGGGTGGGGCGGGGGGTCGGGCGGGTATCACCGACAAGCCGGTGCCGCCGCTCAACCTGGTGGGCGACTACGGCGGCGGTGCGCTCTACCTCGCCTTTGGCATCCTGGCCGCCATCTTCGAGCGCAGCCGCTCGGGCCAGGGCCAGGTGGTGGACGCCGCGATGGTGGACGGCGCGTCGTCGCTGATGAGCATTTTCTTCGGCATGGCCGCGTCCGGCGCCTGGAACGTCGAGCAACGCGCCGCCAACCTGCTGGACGGCGGCGCGCCGTTTTACGACACCTACGCCACGGCCGACGCCAAATGGGTCTCGATCGGCTCGCTGGAGCCGAAGTTTTTTGCCGAGCTGGTGCAGCGCATCGGCCTGGACGGCAAATACCTCAAGCGCCAGTACGACCGCCGCTGCTGGCCCGAGATGCGTGACGCCATCACCGCGCTGATCGGCGCCAAGACCCGTGACGACTGGAGCGCGCTGCTCGAAGGCACGGATGTCTGCTTCGCCCCGGTGCTGACGCTGACCGAGGCTTCGGCCCATCACCATGCCGTGGCACGCCAAGGCCATATCGAGGTGGGCGGCGTCACCCAGCCGGCGCCGGCACCGCGCTTCTCGCGCAGCCAGCCGGGCCAACCCACGCCGGCCGTCAAGCCCGGTACCCACACCGACGCGGTCCTGGCCGAGGCCGGCTTCAGCGCCGATGAGATCAAAACACTGCGTGCCGCTGGCGCTGCGGCAGGAGACTGAAATGGCCACCGACAACCCCCGCACCGACAACCCGCACCGCCCGCCGCTGCTCAGCCTGCCACCCGGCGCGCCGCCGCCGGTGGCGCGCGCCGCCGCCTCGTTGATCGTGCTGCGCGACGCACCCCGCGGGCTGGAGGTGCTGATGCTCAAGCGTGCCGAGCGGCCCGGCGACCAGAACAGCGGCGCGGCGGTGTTCCCGGGCGGCTTGCTCGATGCCAGCGACCGCGGCCACTACGAGCGCTGCCAAGGCATGGACGATGTGACCGCCAGCGCCCGCATGGGCCTGGCCCAGGACGGTCTGCACTACTGGGTGGCGGCGGTGCGCGAGTGTTTCGAGGAGGCCGGCCTGCTGTTTGCCAACGATGCGTCCGGTGCCCTGGTCGATCTGCACGGCCTGCCGCCGGCCGAGGTGCTGGCGATGCGCCATGCGCTGCACGCCAACCAGACCGGCATGGCCGATGTCTGCGAGCGTTTTGGCGTGCGGCTGGCGATGGACCGGCTGGCCTACTACAGCCACTGGATCACGCCGATCGGCTTGCCCAAGATCTTCGACACCCGGTTTTTCATCACCCAGGCGCCGCTGGGCCAGACGGCGGTGCACGACGAAAAAGAGACCGTCGAGCTGTTGTGGCTGACCCCCGCCGAGGCGCTGGACAAGGCGCGGGCGCTTAAATTACTCAACGTCACCGAGCTGACGCTCAAGCACCTGGCCAGCTTTGCACGGGCCGCCGATGTGGTGGCCTGGGCCCGCGCCCAAGACGTCGTGCCGCTGATCCGGCCCCGCATCGGCCTGGCCGGCAAGGCGCGCCGGCCGATCAACCCGGGCGACTGGGCGTTTGCCGAGCTTGGCCGCATTGACCCCGAGGGCCAGGGCACGGCCAGTGTCGAGCTGGCGCCGGGCGTGCCGGTCTGGCTGTCGCCGCGGGTGCTGCGGGTCACGGCAGACAACGGCAGCGTGATGACCGGCCCGGGTACCAACGCCTATTTCATCGGCGCGCCCGGCAGCGACGACTGGGCGCTGCTGGATCCGGGGCCAGACCTTGCCGGCCACGTCCAGGCGCTGCTGGCCGCCGCGCCCGGCCGCATCACCCGCATCCTGGTCACCCATACCCACAAGGACCACTCACCCGCCGCTGCCGCCATCGCCGCGGCCACCGGCGCGCCCACCTACGGCCAGGTGGCGGCGCACCCGGAGTGGCAGGACACCGGCTTTCAGCCGACGCACGTGCTGGCCGATGGCGACCGGCTGGTGCTGGGGGATGGCGTGACGCTGCGGGTGATCCACACCCCCGGCCACGCCAGCAACCACCTGTGTTACCTGCTGGAAGAAGAAAAACTGCTGTTCACCGGCGACCACCTGATGCAGGGCAGCACCGTGGTGATCAACCCGCCCGACGGCGACATGGCGGTCTACCTTGCCTCGCTGCGCCGTCTGCTGGACGAGGAGCTGGACTGGCTGGCGCCCGGCCATGGCTTTTTGATCGACGTACCGCACACCGTCGTCCACAAGACCATCGCCCACCGCCTGGGCCGTGAAGCCAAGGTTTTTGCCGCGCTGCAAAGCCTGGCCGCCAGTGCACCGGTGGACGAGGCAGCACTGCTGGCCCAGGTTTATGCCGACACGCCGGCGCACCTGCACGGCGTGGCCTTGCGCTCGTTGCGGGCGCATCTGCTCAAGTTGCAGGCCGACGGCCGCGCCCACCACCTGGCCGGCAGCGAGGGTGGCCAGACCGGTGGCCAGACCGGCGGTCGCTGGAGTCTGCGCTGACCCGCGCCACGCCCGACTTCAGCGCCGCCCACGCCGTCTTGCAGCGCGAGGTGGACGCCGGTCGCCTGTCCGGTGTGTCCGCCGCCACGCTGCAGGGCGGCGAGCTGGTCGATCTGTTCTGCAGCGGCCAGGCCGATCTGCAGGCCGGCACCCGGCTGCGGCCCGACCATATCCACCGCGCGTTTTCCAACACCAAGCTGTTTGCCTCGGTGCTGGCGCTGCTGTTGGCCGATGAGGGGCACTACGGGCTGGACGACCCGATCAAGGCCTGGATCCCGGCGTTGGGCGGCTTGCAGGTGCTGCGCCCCGGCGCCCAGGCGATCACCGACACCGAGCCGTTGCAGCGCGACATCACGGTCCGTCACCTGCTCAGCCACCAGGCCGGCTTCAGCCATGGCGTGTTCGACCCCGGCACCGTGATCTACAACGCCTATCTTGCCTCGGGCGTGCGGCGGCCCGACAGCACGCTGGCCGAGGAGATGGACTTGCTGGCCACGCTGCCGCTGTGTTTCCAGCCCGGCGAGGGCTGGGAGTACTCGACCGGCATCGACGTGCTGGCCCGGCTGGTCGAGATCGTCACCGGGCAAAGCTTTGGCGCCGCGCTGCAATCACGCCTCTTCGGTCCGCTGGGCCTGACCGACACCGGCTTTGTGCTGCGGCCCGACCAGGTGCCCCGCCTGGCCGCGCTGTACCGGGGTGATCCGGTGGACGAGATGAAGCCCGGCCTGCACCGCCTCAACGACACGCCCTGGCCGGGCGCCTACCTGCAGCCGGTGCCGCGCCAGTCGGGCGCGGGTGGCCTGTTCACCACGCAGGCCGACATGCTGGGCCTGCTGCGCCAGTTGATGCCGGGCCGGCCGTCGCTGCTGAAATCCGCCACGCTGGCGGCGATGTTTGAAGACCAGGTGCCGGCCGCGCGCAGCGTGCAGTTTTTTGCCAGCGGCGCCGTGCCCAGCCTGGGTTTTGGCCTGGGCGGCGCTTACGCCCGGCGCGCCTCGGCGATACAGCCCGCGGCGGCGGTGGGCGAGCTGCAGTGGGGCGGATTGGCCGGCACCCACTGGTTTGTCTCGCCGGCCACCGGCCTGGCCGGGGTGGTGATGACGCAGCGTTTCATGGGCTTCTGGCACCCGTTCTGGTTCGAGTACAAGCGTTGCCTGTACACCGCCTGCGGCGCAGGCGGCTGAACCGGCTGAGGCGGCTGCGGTGGCCGGCCTGCGCGATCAACCGCCGGTGGACTTGATCATCTCGGCCACCTCGGCCTGACGGGCAAACGCCGGGCCGAGTTTTTCCAATGTGCGCAGCTCGGTGCGGGCGGCGGGTTTGTTGCCCGCTTGCAGCAGCAACCTGGCCAATTGCAGGCGGAACTGCGCGGCCTCGGGCGCGGCGGCCACGGCTTGGGTCTGGACTTCGATGGCGCGCGGCAGCTGGTTCTCGGCGGCCAGGCAAAACGCCAGCGTGTCCATCACCGCGGCCGAGGCCGGCGCCACCTTCAACGCCCGTTCGGCCATCGCCACCGACCCGGGCTTTTTGGCCAGCGCCATGACGTAGGCCAGGTTGTTGAGCGCCAGCACGTTGTCGGGCTGGGTCTCGAGCACGGTCCGGTAGTGCTGCTCGGCCAGGCTGCCGTTGTCGGCGGCCATGGCGCCATCGCCCAGGTACAGCACAAAGCCCAGGTCGGCGGGGTGGCTCTTGCGCCAGTCGGCGGCCATCTTGTCGGCGTCGGCCTGCTTCTTGCCCGCGACCAGCACCGCATGCAGGCGTTGCGCTGCATCACCGGGTTGCTGGCGCGTCAGTGCCTTGCGCAGGGCGGCGGCGGCGGCGTCCCAGTTTTTCTGGCGCATCTCGACTTCCGCTTCCATCAGGAAGCCGGCGGCACCGTCGGGCTGCTGGGTCTGCACGGTGCGCGCCACCGCCAGGGCTTGCGCCGGCTTGTTGTCCATCATCGCCAGGTTGGCCACCGCTTGCTGCACGATCAACTGGTTGGGCGCGATCTCGTTGGCCTTGCGCACAGCGGCGGCCACCGCGGGCTTGTTCTTGGCGGCGGCCTGGGCGTCGGCCAGGCGCAGCTGCGGCAATGGCGACTTGGGGTTGAGCGCGGCCAGCTTGTTGAAGGCGGTGATGGCCTGCTGGGTGTCGCCATCGATCAGGTGGGCGCGGCCCAGGCGGTCCAGCAACTCGGCGTTGTCGGGCAGGGCGATCAGGCCGGCTTGCGCGGCGTTGATGGCCGCCTTGGCCTGGCGGTTGTCGAGGTGGTGGTCCACCAGCTGCAGGTGCGGCGTGAGCTCGGCCGGCTCGGCCTTGACGGCCTGGTCCAGCCACTTGGCGGTGTCTGCAGGCTTGCTGCCACTGCGTTTGCTGATCTCGGCCAAGGCCAGCATCGCGCTGGCGTTTTTCGGGTTGCGCTTGAGCACTGCCTCGAAACGCGCCTTGGCGGCGTCGGGCTGCTTGGCATCCAGGTCCAACGCGGCCAGGCCGGCCAGCGCGGGCAGGTAGTCGGCGTTTTTGGTCAGTGCTGCCTCAAAATGCTTGCGGGCGCCGGCCAGGTCGCGGCGCTGCAGGGCGATACGGCCGCGCATCTGGTCCGGCAAGGGCTGGCCGGGCATCTTGGCGGCCAGCACGTCCACCGCCTTGAGCGCGCCATCGAAGTCGTTGCGGCGCATGCGGGCGGTGATCAGCACCAGGTCGGCCGAGTTGCCCTTGTCGGCGGAGGCGATGGACTGCAGCTCGGCCAGCGCGGTGGCGTCCTGGCCCTTGCCCAGCTGTGACAGGGCCACGGTGGTGCGCAGGCGCGGGTCGTCGGGCTTGAGCTTGGCGGCCCGGGCAAAGCTGGCCTCGGCACCCTTGGTGTCGCCGGTCAGCAACTGGGCCTGGGCAAAGAGCGTGATGGCCTGGGCATCCGGCGGCACGGCGTCCACCAGCGGCCGCAGCGTGAGCATGGCCTTGTCGGCCTGGCCGGTGCGCAGCTGCACCTGGGCCAGCTGGCGCCGCGGCTGCGCTGCCTTGGGCACCACCTGCATCGCTTTGGCAAAATGCGCCTCGGCCTGGGCCAGCGCGTTGAGCTTGAGCTCGGCCTGGCCGGCCAGCATCAGCACCTGCGGGTTGTTGGGCGACCCGCGCAGCAGCAGCTGGGTGATTTCCCGGGCGCGTTTGTGGTCGCCCTTTTCCTCGGCCAGCACCGCCTCCAGCAGCAGGGTTTGCGGGTGTTTGGGCGCAGCCTTTTGCATCGCGGTCCACTGCACGGTGGCGGCTGCGATGTCGGGCTTGGCCAGCAACTGCAGGACCAGCGCGTTGTGGGCCGCCACCAGGTCGGGCTGGACCTTGACCGCCTGGGTGTAGGCGGCCGTGGCGCCGGTCAGATCGGGCGGCGTGGCGCGCTGCAGCAGTTCGCCCTTGAGCAGCCAGGCCTCGCCGCGGGCGGGCGCGATCGCCAGCAGCGCGTCGAGCTGGCTGAGGGCGGCGGCGTTGTCGCCCCGGGCGCGCAGCAGCAGCGCCGGGGCGTGCTGGGGTGCGCTGCGCAGCGCACGCGTCAGCATCGCCTCGGCGGCGTTGAGGTCGTTGTCGATGGCCTCGGCAGTGGCCAGCTGGGTCTTGAGTTCGGCGTCGGCAACCGGGTCGGGCAGGTCGAGCGCTGCATAGCGCTGCACCAGCACCCGGCCTTTTTGCTGCGCCACCAGCGCGCCGGCCAGGCTGGGCAGCACGGCCACTTCGGGTTGGCCCAGCTCGAGTGCCCGGCCCAGCTCGGATTCGGCGCCGGCCATGTCACCGGTCTCGAACATCAGCTTGCCCAGCATCAGGCGCGCCTCGCCTGATTCCGGGTTTTTCTGGAGCACGTTCTTGATCTGCAACCGCGCGGCGTCGATTTCTTGCTTGGCCAGATGCGCTTTGGCCGACGCCAGCAGGTTGGCCTCGCCGGACCCGCCGCAGCCTGACACCCCCAGCGCAGCCGCCACCAGCGCGGCCAGCAGGACGGGACGCAGCGTGGCCCGCAGGGCACCGGAATTGATCGTTTTTGTCAAAGGAAGCCCCTTGGGTTGAATCGCCGGATGGCTGAGTCGGGCGGTTGGCCGGATCCACCGCCGAAAATTATGACCCAGGCCCGCCCACGTCCGGCGTTTGGCGCGCTGGCTTTCGTGACATCAGTCCGTACCGGTCAGGCCCTGCCGTCGCCGCCGGCCAGCAGCGCGGCGTTGCCGCCGGCTGCCGCGGTGTTGATGGTCAGCGTTTGTTCGGCGCAGAAACGGTAGAGGTAGTGCGGCCCGCCGGCCTTGGGCCCGGTGCCCGACAGGCCCTCGCCGCCAAACGGCTGCACCCCGACCACCGCGCCGATCATGTTGCGGTTGACATAGACATTGCCGACCCGCGCCAGATCGGCGATGCGCAGCGCCCGGCTGTCGATGCGTGTCATCACCCCCAGCGTCAGGCCGTAACCCAGCGCGTTGATGCGTGCCACCAGCGCCTCCACATCGCCGCGCCAGCGCAGCACATGCAGTACCGGGCCGAAGACCTCGGTGCGCAAATCCTCGACCTGGTCGATCTCGAACGCCACCGGCGCGATGTGGCTGGCGGCCCAGCATGCAGCCATAGGGCTGCGCGCCAGCAGGCGGGCCTGCTGGCCCAGGCGCTCGATGTGGCGGCCCAGGCCGGCGTGGGCTTCGGCGTCGATCACCGGGCCGACATCGGTCGCCAGGTCGGCGGCGTCGCCCAGGCGAAGCTCGGCCATCGCCCCGCCCAGCATCGTGATCAGGTTGTCGGCGATGCTGTCGTGCACACACAGCAAGCGCAGTGCCGAGCAGCGCTGGCCGGCGGACCGAAACGCGCTTTGCACCACCGCGTCGATCACCTGCTCGGGCAGCGCGCTGCTGTCGGCGATCATCGCGTTCAGCCCGCCGGTCTCGGCAATCAGCGGCACGATCGGGCCGTCGCTGGCCGCCAGCGCGCGGTTGATGGCCTTGGCCACCGGCGTGCTGCCGGTAAAGCACACGCCCGCTGTGGCCGGATGCGCCACCAAGGCGGCGCCTACCGTCTCACCCGGGCCGTGCAGCAGCGCCAGCGCGTCGCGCGGCACGCCGGCCTCGAACAGCAGGTCCACAAACGCCGCGGCCACGCCCGGCGTCTGCTCGGCCGGTTTGGCGGCCACGGCGTTGCCGGTGACCAGGGCTGCTGCCACCTGGCCGGCAAAAATCGCCAGTGGAAAGTTCCACGGCGAGATGCAGACAAACACGCCGCGGCCGTGCAGCCGCAGCGTATTGCTCTCGCCGGTGGGGCCGGGCAGGGTGAGGGGCTTGAGTTTTTCGTCCGCCTGCACAGCGTAGTAGCGGCAGAAGTCCACCGCCTCGCGCACCTCGGCCACGCAGTCGCCGGCGGTCTTGCCGGCCTCGGTCACCAGCAGGCCGCAAAACTGCGCCAGGCGCTGGTCCAGCAGGTCACCGGCGCGGGTGATGATGGCGGCGCGCTCGGCCACCGGGCGTGCCGACCAGGCGGTGAAGCCGGCAGCCAGGGTGGTCATGGCCTGGTGCACGGCTTCGGTCACCTGGGCGGCGGGCACCTCGGGCACGGCGGGCGGCGGGGCTGTCTTGAGGGCATTGACCGCTGTCAACACCGGCGCACGTTGCTCGGGCACAGCCAGGTCCAGGCCGCGGCTGTTGGCCCGTGCCGGCCCGTACAGCGTGGCCGGCGCCGGCTGGCCGGGCGCGCTGGCGGGCTGCAGCGGTGAGCGCAGCAAGTCCTCGGCCGCCACGCCGGCGTCGGTCAGCTGGTGCACAAACGACGAGTTGGCGCCGTTCTCCAGCAGGCGCCGCACCAGGTAGGCCAGCAGGTCGCGGTGCTCGCCCACCGGGGCGTAGATGCGCAGGCTCAGGTCGGGGCGGGCGGCCATCAGCTCGCGGAACACACCTTCACCCATGCCGTGCAGGCGCTGCAGCTCGAAGCGGCCGGCGGCCGGGTCGGTGCGGCGCGCGGCCTCGGCCATCTGCAGCAGGGCGGCGATGGTGCCGGCGTTGTGGGTGGCGAACTGCGGCAGGATCACCGCGTGGTGGCCCAGCAGCGTTTGGGCGCAGGCCAGGTAGGCGATGTCGGTGTGGTGTTTGTGGGTGAACACCGGGTAGCCGGCCAGGCCCAGCTCCTGGGCGCGCTTGATCTCGCCGTCCCAGTAGGCGCCCTTGACCAGCCGCACCATGAAGCGCAGGCCACGCTCGCGGGCTATGGCGGCCACGGCGTCGATCATCTCGCGGGCGCGGCTTTGGTAGGCCTGCACCGCCAGGCCAAAGCCGGTCCAGTGCGGCGCAGTGGCCTGGATGTGTCGGGCCAGGGTGTCGAAGACGGCCAGCGACAGCTCCAGCCGGTCGCTTTCTTCGGCGTCGATCGTCAGGTTCAGGTCGGCGGCGGCGGCGATGTCGATCAGTGCGATGACACGCGGCACCAGCTCGGCCATGACCCGGTCCCCTTGCGATTCTTCATAGCGCGGGTGCAGCGCGGACAGCTTGATCGACAGGCCGTCGCGTTCGGCCGGGCCACGCAGCGCATTGGCGGTGGGTGATGTGACCACTGCGGCTGCTTCCGACGCGGCAATCGCCTGCAGCGCCTCGCGGTAGGCCGCGCCGTAGCGCAGCGCGTCGGCATCGGTGCGCGCACCTTCGCCCAGCATGTCGAATGAAAAGCGCAGCCGGGGCTGGCCGCGCCGCTGGCTGCGGGCCTCGCCCAGCGCCTCGGCGATGTGGCGGCCCAGCACAAACTGGCGGCCCAGCAGGCCGATGGCACGCACCGTGGCGGCCACCACGGTCTGGGCACCCAAGCGGTCGATCAGGCCGGGCTGGCCGCCTTGCCCGCTGCCGTCTCCCGGCAAAAAGCGCTTGGCCAGGCCGATGGCGCTGGCCGACAGCCCGGCCAGCAGCTTGTGCGGCGAGCCGTCGGCCGCCGCGTTTGAAAAATCGGCCCGGCCCAGCTGGTCAGCCGTCAGCGCGATCGCGGTCTGGGCGTCGGGCACCCGCAGCAGCGCCTCGGCCAGGCGCATCAGCGCCAGGCCCTCGGCGCTGGAGATCGGGTACTCGCGCAGCAGCGACTCCATCGCCCAGAACGGCGCCGGCTTGTCGCGCACCGCCTGCACCCAGGGCCGGGCGGTTTCGATCACGGCCGCCCAGTCCAGGCCGGCGCCGCTGCCGTGCTGCAAGCCCGCCAGCAGGTCTTGCAGCACGGCGGCCTCGTCCCGGCAGGGTGCGGGCAGGCGCGAGACGGTGGGCAGCGGGAAAACGTCGGACATGGGGTGCTCCGGTGGGGGAGGTTGGCAGGTCCGCTAGGC
>JBBQAH010000061.1:0-15697 GCA_038316145.1 Burkholderiales bacterium | reverse complement strand
CAGGCCGCCGTCGGTGTCGTTCAAATGGGTGCGCAGCGCACCGCAGCAGCCAGCCTTGTCGGCCACCAGGGTCTGGATGCCCGCGGCGTCCAGCACCCGGGCGGTGGCGCTGTTGATGTTGGGCATCATCGCGGGCTGCACACAACCGGCCAGCATCAGCACCTTGCGGGCGTGTGTGCGCTGCGGCCAGACCTTGGCGCGGGGGTGGGCTGCGGCAGGCACCTTGTCCTGCAGCACGCCGGGCAGCAACGGACGCACCAGCTGGCCCAGCGCCATCGCCGGCTTGAACAAGGGCGAGGTCAGGCCTTCCTTGAGCAGCCAGCGGACAGCGCGCTCGGCGACCGGCCGCTCGACCTGCGCGTCCACCAGCTTGCGGCCGATCTCGACCAGGGCGCCGTACTGCACGCCGCTGGGGCAGGTGGTCTCGCAGTTGCGGCAGGTCAGGCAGCGGTCCAGGTGTTGCTGGGTGGCGCGGGTGGGCGCAGCACCCTCCAGCACCTGTTTCATCAGGTAGATGCGGCCGCGCGGGCCGTCCAGCTCGTCGCCCAGCAGCAAGTAGGTGGGGCAGGTGGCGGTGCAAAAACCGCAGTGCACACACTTGCGCAGGATGGCCTGGGCCGCCTCGCCGTCGGGCGTGCCTTGGTACTGTGGAGCAAGTGCGGTTTGCATGGCGGGGGGCTCGGAAAGCGCAGGGACTAAAAAAAGCGCTGCAGCACGGGCAGCAGCAGCGAGACGGTCAAAGGCATCAGCAGCGCAGCCAGCAGCGCCTGCAGGCCCAGGGCCATGCCGGCATAAGCGCCGGCGTCGGCATTGACCTGCATCGCGCGTGCCGCACCGATGCCGTGCGAGGTAGTGCCCAGCGCAAAGCCGCGCACCTCGGGCGACCGAACGCCCAGCGCGTCGAACAGGTACTTGGCCGTCAGCGCACCGACCAGCCCGGTGATCAGCGCAAACATCGCCGCCAGCGCCGGGATGCCGCCGATCTGCTCGGCAATGCCCATCGCCACCGGCGCGGTCACCGATTTGGGCACCAGCGTGCGCAGCAGGTCGGCCGGCAGGCCCAGCGCCCAGCCGATGGCCACGGCGCTGGCCGCCGCCGCGCCGCCACCGACCAGCGCCGCCGCCAGCAGGGCCGGGCCACGCCGGCGCAGTTGTGCCCGGCGTTGCCACAGCGGCCAGCCCAGCGCCACCACCGCCGGCCCGAGCAGGAAGTGGATGAACTGCGCACCCGAGAAGTAGGTCGGGTACGGCGTGCCGCTGAGGCTGAGCAGCAGCGCCAGCACCACCACCGTCCAGGCCACCGGATTGGCCCAGGGCGCATGCTGCACACGCTGGTAGAAGGCCTGCGCCAGCAGGTACACCACCAGCGTGGCGGTCAGGCCGAACAGCGGCGTGGCCGACAGGTAGACCCAGAGCTGGACAAAGTCCGCCATGGCCGGCGTCTGCAGCGTTGTCATGGCGCCGGTCCGGTGGGCGCGTCAGGCGCCTCGGACGGCCGCAGCAGCCACCGCAGGACGCCGGCGGTGACGGCCAGGCCGATCCAGGTCGACAGCGTGATGGCCACCAGCAGCCGCAGGCCGTAGGTAGACAGCAGGCCCAGGTGCGTCATCACGCCCACGCCCACCGGCACAAACAGCAGCGACAAGTGCGCCAGCAGCGCGTCGGACGCCGCGCCGATGGCGGCGCGCACCCGCGACCACTGCAGCAGCGCGATCAGCAGCAGCATGCCCAGCACCGGCCCGGGCAGCGGCAGGTGGCCCAGTCGGGCAAGGGCCTCGCCCGCCGATTGGCACAGCAGCAACCAGGCCAGGCCTTGCAGCACGGTCATGGTGTCTCGGCCAGCCGGTAATGCAGCACCCAGTAGTGCTCGAACTCGATCCACTGGGCATCGCGGGCGCGCGGCCCCAGCGCCGCGATGGCCTGAGCAGCGGACGGAAAGTTCTTCAGCACCTCATGGCGGCTGCCGTCGGGCAGCGGGCGTATTTGGTAGGTGTTGCCGTCGGCATCGCTGCGGCTGACGGGGGTGCTGCTGCCGGCCATCCAGCGGTTGTCCAGCATCACGATGCGGGCACCGGGCGTCAGGCGGCTGTGCAGCGTGGCGAGCCAGCCGGGCAGGCGGGCCAGCGGCACATGGCTCCACCAGAAGCCGGCAAAGGCGGCGTCGAAGTGCGCGTCGTGCAGGCCGTCCAGCGTGTAGGCGTCCACGGTCTGGAACTGCACGATGCCGGCCGGCATGGGCTTGTGCCGGGCCACATCCATCGTCTCGGGGTTCAAGTCGGTGGCGCGCCAGTGGGCAGCGGCGGCGGCGCCATGCGGCGTCCACCAGCCGGTGCCGCAGGCGATCTCCAGCACCCGCCGGCCGCTGAACTGGCCGGCCAGCCAAGATTCCATCAAGCGCAGGTCGGCTTGTCGCTCGGGCTTGGCGTAGACCTGCTCGTAGCTTGCGGCGCGGCGGGCGTAGTAGGCAGCCATGCCGGCGGCCGTGGCTCGGGTGTCCGGGCCGGGCTCGGCAGTGAGTGCGGGCATCGTCAGGCGCGTCACAGACCGGCGTAGAGCCGGCCCGGGTTGAAGAGGCGGTCCGGGTCGAATGCGGTTTTCAGCTCGTGATGGATGCGCATCAGCGGGACCGACAGCGGCGCAAAGCGTGGCCCGTCGAACCCGGCGGCAGCCCCGGCGCTGCTGGGGCGGCCGCTGCGGAACACCGTGGCATGGCCGCCGCCGCGCGCTGCCGCATCCCGCACCGCGCTGGCCGGCGTGGTGGTGCCGACCCAGCGCTGGGCGCCGCCCCCCTCCACCAGGTGCTCACCGGCCAGCGCCATCGGCGGTGCGGTCTGCGGCATGGCCAGCCGCCACAGCGTGGCGCCAGCGTCAACGGCGACCAGCGCCTTGCTGAAAAACTCATCCGTCTGGTCGCGCAGGCCGGTCCAGAAGGCGGCTGCCAGCGCCGGGTCCACCACCTCACCGCCCAGCTTTTGCACCGCCGACTGCACCGCGGCCGCCGCACCCGACAAGCGCAACACCAGCATGCCGTCCCACCAGGCGCTGGCGTTGATCGGCAGCGGCTGGCCGCCCCAGGTGTTGAGCTGCTTCAACGCGGCGGCTTCGCCCTGCTCGAAGCGCAGCGTGGCCGTGGCTACGGCCACCGGCAGCACTTTGAGCGAGACCTCGCAGACCACGCCCAGCAGGCCCATCGACCCGGACAGCAGGCGCGACACGTCGTAGCCGGCGACGTTTTTGATCACCTGCCCGCCGAAGCTCAGCAGCTCGGCCCGGCCGGTCAGCAGCGTGGCGCCCAGCAGGTAGTCGCGCAGCCCGCCCACCGCTGCGCGGGCCGGGCCAGCCAGCCCGGCCGCGACCATGCCGCCGACGGTGCCGCCAGCCATGCCACCGACCTTGCCACCGGCCGCGTTGATCGCCAGGAAACGCGGCGGCTCGAACGGCAGGCACTGGCGCTGTTCGGCCAGCGCCGCCTCCAGCTCGGCCAGCGGCGTGCCGGCCCGCACCGTGACGACCAACTCGCTGGGCTCGTAGCTGCTGATGCCGGCCAGCGGCCGGGTGTCCAGCGTGGCCAGTGCGGGGCCGGCGGGCTGCGGCTCGCCGTAAAAAGCCTTGGTGCTGCCACCCAGGATGTTGAGCGGCGTCTTGTCGGCGCGGGCCGCGCGAACCTGGTCGATCAGGTTGTCGAGTGCGGTATCGGCCACCGTCAAAACCGCTCCAGCTCGGCAAACGGCAGCAGGCCCTTCTTGACATGCATGCGGCCGTACTCGGCGCAGCGGTGCAGCGTGGGGATCACCTTGCCGGGGTTGAGCCCGCCGGCCGGATCAAACGCCCGTTTGACGGCAAACATCTGCTCACGCTCCTCGGGCGAAAACTGCACACACATCGAGCTGAGCTTTTCCACGCCCACGCCGTGCTCGCCGGTGACGGTGCCGCCGAGTGCCACGCTGGTTTCCAGGATGTCGGCGCCAAACAGCTCGCAGCGCCTCAATTGGTCCGGGTCGGCCGCATCAAACAGGATCAGCGGGTGCAGGTTGCCGTCGCCGGCATGGAAGACATTGCAGCAGCGCAGCTGGTACTTCTTTTCCATCGCGGCAATCGCGATCAGGATGTCGGCCAGGCGTTTTCTGGGGATGGTCGAGTCCATGCACATGTAGTCGGGGCTGATGCGGCCCGATGCCGGAAAGGCGTTTTTGCGTCCGCTCCAGAACCGCAGCCGCTGGGCCTCGTTTTCGCTGACCGCCAGCCGGCTGGCACCGTGGGCCAGCAGCACGGCCTGCATGCGCTCGATTTCTTCAGTCACCTCCTCGGGCGTGCCGTCGCTCTCGCACAGCAGGATCGCGGCGGCGTCCAGGTCGTAGCCGGCATGCACATAGTCTTCGACGGCCGCCGTCATCGGCTTGTCCATCATCTCCAGCCCAGCCGGGATGATGCCGGCGGCGATCACCGCGGCCACTGCATCACCGGCAGCGCGGATGTCGTCGAAGCTGGCCATGATGCAGCGCGCCAGCTGGGGTTTGGGCAAAAGCTTGACGGTGACCTCGATGGTCACGGCCAGCATGCCCTCGCTGCCGACCACCACCGCCAGCAGGTCCAGGCCGGGCGCGTCCAGCGCGTCGCCGCCAAACTCGACCGGCTCGCCGTCGGCGGTAAAACCGCGCACCTTGAGCAGGTTGTGCAACGTCAAGCCGTATTTGAGGCAGTGCACGCCGCCGGAGTTCTCGGCCACGTTGCCGCCGATGGTGCAGGCGATCTGGCTGCTGGGGTCGGGCGCGTAATACAGGCCGAAGGGTGCTGCCGCCTCGCTGATGGCCAGGTTGCGCACGCCGCACTGCACCACGGCGGTCCGGGCCAGCACGTCGAGCTTGACGATACGGTTGAACTTGGCCAGCGACATCGTCACGCCAAGCGCGTGTGGCATCGCACCGCCCGACAGGCCGGTGCCCGCGCCCCGCGCCACCACCGGCACCTGCAGGGCGTGGCAAGTCTTGAGCACGGCGGCCACCTGCGCCTCGGTCTCCGGCAGGGCGACCACCAACGGCAGCTGGCGGTAGGCGGTCAGGCCGTCGCACTCGTAGGGCACGGTGTCTTCTTGCCGGTACAGCAGCGCATGCGCCGGCAGCACCGCCCGCAGCGCGGCCACCACCTCGGCCTGGCGGGCGCTGCGTGCGCTGCGTTCGGCCTGCAGTGCAGCGTCGGACAAGGACAGATCGGCGGGGGCGTTCATGCGGCGAACCTCGGGTGTGGACTGAGCACCCGGTACAGGGCGTCGGCAGTCTAGATCAATGCACCACCATCAGCGTGAAGGGCCAGACATAGGCCTGCAACGTGACGTACAGGCCCACCAGGCAGGCCAGTGCGATCGAGTGGAAGAAGACGTAGCGCAGGATGTCGCCCTCGTGGTTGAACCAGCGCGTGGCGGTGGACGCCACCACGATGCTCTGTGCGTCGATCATCTTGCCCATCACCCCGCCCGAGCTGTTGGCCGCGCCCATCAGGTTGGCGCTCAGCCCCAGTTGCTCGGCCGCGACTTTTTGCATGCCGCCGAACAGCACGTTGCTGGCGGTGTCCGACCCGGTCATCGCCACCCCGATCCAGCCCATCAGCGTGCCGAAAAAGGGGTAGAACACACCGGTGTTGGCAAACGCCAGGCCCAGCGTGGTGTCGGTGCCCGAGAAACGGGTGAGCGTGCCCAGCGCCAGCATCAGCACGATGGTGACCAACGAGTAGCGCACCAGCCACAGCGTGCGCAGCCAGGTCTTGAGGATCTCGATCGGGTTGTACTTCATCACCAGCGCGCCCAGGATGGCCGACAGCAGGATGCCGGTGCCGGTGGCCGACAGCAGGTTGAGGGTGTAGACCGCCGACTCGAAATGCGGCTTGGGCCCCACAGGCGGCACCTCCTGGATCAGGTTGTGCAAGCCCTCGATCGGGAAGGCGGGCGCAAAGATGCCGTTCAGGAAGGCCTTGACCGGCGGCAGGCCCCAGACAAACACAAATACCGTCAGGATGGCCCAGGGCGTCCAGGCGCGCACCAGGTCGGCCCGGCTGTGGCGCACGGGCGCGCGGGCGGGCTTGGCCTCGGCGGCGCTGATGTCATGGCCGCGCATCGACGGCGAGGTCCAGATTTTCTTGGGCTGCCAGACCCGCAGGAAGGCGATCAGCGCCACCAGCAGTGACGGCCACCGGCGTGCCGAAGCCGGCCGCGCCCTCGGAAAAAGCGCCGAAGCAAAACGCGATCAGCAGCAGTTGCAGCCGGCGGTCCTCGGTGATGCCCGAGAGCGAGTCCTGCAGGATCTGGAAGCTGCCGTTCTGCTCGGCCAGCCGCAGCCGTGTTGCCGGCGCTGCGTCCTGGGGCTGGCCGGGCATCTGGCGCAAGGCCTGCAGCGCCAGCCGGGTCTGCGCCAGGCAGGCTGCACCCTGCGGGCGTCAGCCGGCCACAAACACCGTCAGCACGCCGGTGTAGCCGTAAATGTGGTGGCGGGCGATCTCGCCGGCGGCAAAAAAGCCGACCAGCGGCACATCACCCAGCGCGTGTTGCACGACCAAAGCCTCGGCCGACGGTGCGCCGAAATGCGGCCCGCCGCGGCCCGAGCAAGAGACGTAAACCGCACCGACGATGTGCGCGCCGGGCGGCCTGACGCCGGGGCCGGCTGCGGCGGTGTGCCCAGGGGGTTCACGCCGGGCGTTGCCTGCGTCGGCCGTGGCGGCGGCGGGGGATTCCGCCTCGATCTCGTCGCGGATCTCGGCGCAGATGCGCACCAGGTCACGCCGGGCGGCGGTTGCGTCGCGCCGGCAGAAAGTCAGTTGCAGGCCGACGCTGGCCTGGTCCGCCATCGCGATGCCGAACCGCGCCGGGTCGATGCCGATCAGGTGGCGCACCCGGGTGTCGGTGCCGAACTGGCCGCCGCGCGACAGCACCGCATCGCTGCCATCGGTCAGCCCTGCAAGCGTGCTGCGCAGCGTGGCCATGGCCTGCCGGGGTGCGTCCAGCGAGATGCCCAGGTCGGCCAGCAGCAGCGGCAGCGCGGGCTGGCCGTCGAGTTCGAGCACCAGGTTGCGCTCGCCCGCCGTGATGCGTCGTGCCGGGCCCAGCGGCTGGCAGCCCTGGGTCACGCGCGAGACCAGGCGGGTTGCGCCAGCGGGCAGCGCCGCGCTGCCCGCTGCTGGCGGCACCGGGTCGTCGAGAAAAGCCACACCCGACAGCCCGCCCTCGAACACGCCGTCCGCGATGTGCAAGTGCCGGCCGCGCGAGCCGGTGAGCCCGCCAAACAGGTAACCGCTGCGGGTGCGGCCGGCCAGCTCGATCAGCAGATCGTCCAGGTCGTGGGTGGCCGGATCGGCGTGCACCAATGCGCTGTAGGCCTGCTGCGCGGCCAGCGGCTGCCGGCCGTTGAACAATTGGAAGCTGTCGGCCGGCAGGTCGCACAGCATCAGCACCACGGCCGGCTCGTCGATGTACTCGACCCCGCTGGCCAACACCCCCACGCCGACGTTGCCGGCCCAGTGCACCCCGGGCCAGCGGTGTTGCAGCTCGGCCAGCAAGGTGTCGGCCTGCGAGACCAGCCGGTCGCTCAGGTAGACCAGACCCAGCGTGGCGACAAAGCCGGGCCCGCGTGTGGCGCGTTGGGCATCGATTTGCGCAGCGACCAATGCCAGCGCCATGTGGGCGTCGGGGTGGGTGGCGTGCGCGGTGATGAACATGCGGGGGTCGGTGCGGGTGTGGTTGCGGGGTGTGGTGGGGTCGCGCGGGCCTGTAGGTCAGCCGGCCTTGCGGCTGGCAGCTGCCTTGGCCTTTTTGGCCGGTGCCCGGGCGGCCTTGGCGGGCGTTGCCGCAGAGGCGCCCGCCATCTTCTGCGCCGACGCTACGGCGGTCTGCGCAACCGCCATGGGCACCGCGGTGGCCTGCTTGAGGGTGGCGCCGGCGGCCTCGATGCCTTGCTTGACCATGTCGCCGGCCAGGTTGCGGGCGGCATCGGTGTTGCTGTCCTTCATCGCGTTGGCCGCCAGCTCGCTGAACTGCTGGGTCAGCGCGCCCCACCACTGCATCGGGTCGATCACGCCGGCTGGCGCGACGGGCGCGTCCGCAGCGCCGCTGGACGAAGCGGCTTGGGCAGGTGCGCTGGCCGGCGCAGGCGCAGGTGCCGGTGCGGCCTCGGGCATCTTGATCTTGAGCGATTCGGTCAAGTCACCCAGCGAGACATTCATGCTCTTGAGCGTGGTCAGCGTCATGCGCTGCACCTCCAGCGCCTGGATCGTGGTGCCCAGCAGGCGGGCGTTCTGCTCCAGCCAGAACTGCACCGTGCGCAACTCGCCGATGCGTTTTTCCAGCGCCTCCGGGTCCAGCGTGGGGGCGATCCACTGGCCCACGCCGGGCATCGCGGCGCCTGCGCTCTTGACCAGGTTTTGCAGAAAGTCGAAGCCGGGCACCATGTTGGCAAATCCACCTGTTGTATCGCTCATGTTTTCTCCTTGGGGGTCTGTTGTGTTGCCTGCTGCATGGTAGCCCCGGCTGGATGGCTGCGCTTGCGTTGGCGGGGGTGTTTCAGCGTGCGGCGCCAGGCGCCAGCGGGCTGCGTTCGACGTTGAATCCGCGCGCGGCCAGCAGCCGCGGCAAGGCCATGGCGCCGGTCATGTGCAGGGCGCCCACCGCAGCAAACACCCGGTGGCCCTGGCTGTGCAGCGCGGCGATGCGGTCGGCCAGCGCCGGGTTGCGGGCATCGTTCAGGCGCCGCAATTGCGCCCGGTCGGCGCCTGTTGTCAGGCAGTTGCACCAGGCGGCGGGGTCGGCGAGGCGGGCCAGGTCGCCTTGCGCCCACAGCGCGGCCAAATGCACCAGCAGCTGGCGCGCACTGCCGTCCTCCAGTTGCGCCAGGCTGTTGCGCAGCAGGGCGTCGAGCTCGGCCGGGTCGTCGGGCAGCAGGGCGGCAAGCTGGGATTCGGGGTCCTCCAGCGACACCAGCCGCTTGCCGGTGGCGCGGGCCAGCGAGGCCAGCGCCAGATCCTGGCCGAAGGCCGGATCCAGCCCGTCGCGCCGGCCGGCCAGCACCGTCAGCGCTGTGACCTGCAGCAGCGCCGGCTGCGCCAGGAAGCCGGGTGCATCCAGGCAGTCGGCGTGCGCCTGGGCTGCCAGCCCGGCCAGCAGCGCAGCGGGCGGTGGTGTGCTGTGCTCGGCTTGTCGCAATCGGGCCGATCCACGTGCCATCGACGCAGCCATCGACGGGTCGGCGGTGTCGATCTCCAGCGCCAGCGTGTCGGCCGACAGCAGCGCTTGGCGGATGCGCGGCCCGGGGCTGACCCAGTCGAGCCGGCCGACATGCAGCGTGCCGTAGAGCCAGCTGCTGTGGCCCGCCTTGCTGATGCGCCACAGCAGGCCGCGGTCGGTTGCGCCCGGTTGGGCTTGGCGCTGCTGCGCTGCGTCGGGGGTCTGGGCGATGGGCGGGCAATTGGCGGTGGTGCGCGCCGTCGCGGGCTGCGCCTGTGCTGCCGGTGCCGTTGCCAACGCCAGGCCCACGCAACAGACCAGGCCGATGGAAGACGCCAGACAGACCGTCCGCAGCCGGGCAGGCCCGCGCATCCGCCTGTGCAGTGCGCCGTTCATGGTGCGGGCAGACGCAGGCGCAGCACGCCGTCCGCCTGGCTGAACGACAGCTTGCCCAGCACGTCCATGCCGAGCAAGGGTGACGCCAGCGCGGGCAGCACGGTCAGCGGCAGCCGATCAATACGCAGGCCACCCTGGAGCTGCAAGTCGGCACGGCCGGTCCAGCCTTGCACCGTGCCGCCGGCGGTGGACGATTGCACGCTGCGCTCGTGCACCAGCCCGGCGGCCTGCGCCAGCGCCTGCGGCAGCGCGCTGCGGGTGGCGCCGGTATCGACCAAAAACTCCACCGCCACGCCGTTGACGCGGCCGGGCCAGTGAAAATGCCCGTCCGGCGCCCGCCGCAACTCCACCACGCCGCCGGCTGCGGTGAACTGGCTCTGCCGCTGCCGGGTCTGCCAGGCTTGCAGCGCCAGGAACACGGCGGTGCCCAGCAACAGCCAGAAAGTGATGTGCTTGAGCGTGCGCGGAAAGTCCGTCATGCCCGGACGATGCCACGAAACCGGCCAGGTCCTTCAAGGTGCCGCCCGGCCCGGGGGCCGCGGCGGGCCTGACGCCCCGCCCGCCTGGCGGTTCGGGCCTATTTCAGAACTGCGACTTGAAGTAGTTGAAGGAGCTGGAGAAGGCATCGCGCACCTTCTCCATCTCGGCGACCATCGCCTCCCAGGTGTCCTCGCCGGCGGCCATCATCTGGTCGAGCTTGACGCCGGCTTCCTTGGATTTCAACGCCAGCTTGGACATCTCGGCCTGATACTTGTCGCGCGCCTCGGCCCGGCTAACCCGGGCCTGGGCTTCCAGCTCGGTCATCTTGGCATTCAGCTCGTCGAGCTGGAGCTTCATCTTGGCGACGTAGGCGTCTCGATGGGACATGGTGGTTCTTCCTGGCTTGAGGTGTGATGCGTTGGACGCCCGATCCGGCGCCTTCAAAACACGGTAAGCCGGCTGCGGGCCAGCGTCTGTGCGGTCGCCAACGAACGGTACGGCCCGGGTGTGGGGTGCGCTCAGGTGGCGCTTGCACCGGGTGTCCGGGCATCATGGCCGCCCCGGTGCGCGGCCAGTGTTGGAAGAGATAGGAAGTCATGCACAAGCAGGTCATTCAAAAGACGGTCATTCACCCGCCGGAAGCAGCCAACGGCCGGGCCGCGAGTGGGGCCGCGAGTGGGGAGGCAAGTGGTGCCGCAAGTGGTGCCGCAAGTGGTGCTGGCATGCCCCGCCCGGTTGCAGCTGTCGCACTGACGTTTTCAATGGTGTTTTTGCTGATGTTCGCGCCGGGCGCCGCCAGCGGCCAGCCGGTTGACGCGGACACAGTGCAGCCGGCCGCCGCCGCTGCACCGGTGGTTGGCCCTGCGCTGTTGCCGGTGGAGATGTTCTACCGCCACGCCGACATCGGCGCAGCCCGGCTGTCGCCGTCGGGCAAGCACCTGGCGGTCAGCGTCAACCAGGCGGGGCGGGTGGCGCTGGCGGTGTTCGACCTGGCTGGCGCCGCGCTGCCCAAGATCGTGGCGCACTACGGCAGCACCGACGTGCGCAGCTTTGCCTGGGTCAACGACGAGCGGCTGGTGTTCAACCTGATCGAGCTCGACGCCGGTGGTGCTGACCAGCGCTGGGGCCCGGGTTTGCTGTCGGTGGGTCTGGACGGGGCGCGGCCCAGGCTGCTGGTGCGCACCAACCGGGACTTTGTCGTCGGCGAGAGCAGCCGGGCAGTGCGCGAGCCGCTGGATCGCAACCACGCGTTGTTGGCGGTGCCCCTGGGCGGCGGCGATGAGGTCGTGGTGGGCAAGTTCAAGCACGACGGCGCGGGCGACCTCCAGGCAGTGCTGCCGGTCAAGCTCAACGTGCTGACCGGGCGCACCCAGTCACTGGCCGTGGGCCTGCCCGAGGGCGTGACGCGTTGGTGGTTCGACCCGCAAGGCGAGCCCCGGGTCGGCGAGTCACAACAGGAGGGCCAGGTATCGGTGTATTGGCGGGCGCCGGGCACCGACACCTGGCCCCTGCTGGCCCGGTTTCCAGCGCTGGCGCGCAAGTTCACACCGCGCGAGGTGGACGCGGCCGGCAAGCTCTATGTCACCGTGGACAACGCCGGTGACGCGCATACCAGCGAGCTCAGGCTGTTCGACTTTGCCACCGGCAAACCCGAGGCCGACGCGCTGGTACGCACGCCGGGGTTCGACTTCCGTGGCGGCCTGGTGCATGACTTGGGCCCGCAGGCCCGGTCGGGTGCCTTCACCCTGGGCGTGCGGGTGCAGACCGATGCCGAAACCACGGTCTGGTTCGACGAGCGCCTGACCCGCCTGCAAAAGCTGGTCGACGACAAGCTGCCGGGCCACATCAACCGCATCAGTTGCCGGGCCTGCGCCAGCGCCGAGGCGGTGCTGCTGGTGCAGTCCTGGTCGGACCAGGACCCGGGCCAGTTCTGGGTCTACCAGGCTGCTGGCGCGGTGTGGCAGCGTGTGGGCGCGGTGCGCAAGGACATCGAGCCGCGCCGCATGGCCACGCTCGACTTCCACCGCTTCAAGGCGCGTGACGGTCTGGAGATTCCCGTCTGGGTCACGCTGCCGGCCGGCCCCAAACCGTCGGCCAGGCCAAGCCCGCGCCCGGCCGTGGTACTGGTGCACGGTGGGCCGTGGGTGCGGGGCGGTCAGTGGGCGTGGCATGACGACGCGCAGTTCCTGGCCTCGCGAGGGTATGTGGTGATCGAGCCCGAGTTTCGGGGCAGCACCGGGTATGGCGATCGGCTGTTCCGGGCTGGTTTCAGGCAATGGGGCCAGGCCATGCAGGACGACGTGGCCGATGCACTGCAGTGGGGCGTGGGCCAGGGCTGGGTCGATCCCAAGCGGGTGTGCATTGCCGGCGCCAGCTACGGCGGGTATGCCACGCTGATGGGCCTGGTGCGCCATCCCGAGCTCTACCGCTGCGGTGTGGCCTGGGTCGGGGTGACGGAGCCGCGGCTGATGTTCGAGTGGTCCTGGGTGTCGGACGTCAACACCGAGTCGCGCCAGTTCGCCTACCCGCAATTGATCGGCGATCCGGTGGCCGACGCGGCGATGCTCAACGCCAATTCACCATTGGCCCAGGCCGCACGCATCCGCACACCGCTGCTGTTGGCCTATGGCCGGCTAGACCGGCGGGTGCCGATCGAGCACGGCGAGAAGCTGCGCAGCGCGATGCGGGCCGCCGGCCAGGAGCCGGAATGGCTGGTTTACGCCGACGAGGGCCACGGCTGGCTGCGGCCCGAGAACCGCTTCGACTTTGCGCGCCGCATGGCACGTTTTCTGGCGCAGCACCTTCAGGCTGCGCCCTGACCGTCGCCGCGCCGGCCTACACCGGGTCGGCGTCGGCGGGCGGCGCGGACTGATCGAGCGGCCCGGCCACACGCTGCTCGATCGCACCGAACAGGCTCAGGCCATCTCGCCCCGTCATCTCGATGCTTACCGTGTCGCCGGTCACCAGGTAGGGCGTGCGCGGCTCACCCAACTCGACGGTCTCGATGGCCCGCTGCTCGACGATGCAATGCCAGCCTTTGGCGGCATCGGCATTGCTGACCGTGCCCGAGCCCACCACCGAGCCGGCGCGCACGTTGCGGGTCTTGGCCAGGTGGGCGATCAGCTGGCCGAAGTGAAACGCCATCTCCGGCCCGGCATCGCACCCGCCCACCCGCTGGCCGTTGAGGGTCGATTGCATCGCCAGGTGCACCCGGCCGCCTTTCCAGGCCGCGCCCAGCTCGTCCGGCGTCACCGCCACCGGGCTGAAGGCGGTGGCCGGCTTGCTCTGCAAAAAGCCGTTGCCCTTGGCCAGCTCGGCCGGCACCAGGTTGCGCAGGCGCCAGCCGTTGGCCAGCATCAGCAGGCGCACGCCGTCCAGCGCCTGGTCCGGGCTGGCGCCCATCGCTACATCGCCGGTGATCACCGCCAGCTCGGCCCCGAAGTCGATGCCCCAGGCCTCGGACCCGAACCAGGCGTCATCTCGCGGGCCCTGGAAATCATCGCTGCCGCCCTGGACCATCAGTGGGTTGCTTGCAGCGTCGGCTGGCAGCTCAGCGCCGCGGGCCTGGCGCACCCGTGCCAGGTGGCTGAGGTAGGCCGAGCCGTCAGCCCACTGGTAGGCGCGTGGTAAAGGCGCCATGCACTGGCGCGGCTCGAAGGCAAAGGCATGGCGCGCCCGGCCCTGGTTGAGGGTGACGTACAGGTCCTGGAGCTGGGGTGACAGGAAGTTCCAGTCGTCCAGCACCTGCTGCAACCGGGTGGCGGTGGCGGTGGCAAAGTGGGCCAGGGCCAGGTCGCGCGAGACGACGACCAGCTGGCCGTCGCGCGAGCCGTCCTTGTAGGTGGCGAGTTTCATGGCTTTTTGCGCTGGGCGGTGGCAGTGGCGGGCTTGGTGGCAGCATTGTCCGATGCGCGCACCCCTGACCCCACCCCCGCCGGCCAGGCGGCCGCCGCGCTGGCGGGTGGGCGCCGGCCTGCTGCTGGCGGTGCTGCTGCTGCACGGCGTGCTGCTGGACGGCCTGGTGCCGCACCCGCCGCCAGGCGCCGGTCGTGGGCGGGAGGCCAGTCCGGTGCGGCCGGTGCAGGTGCGCACGGTGGCGGCACGGCCCACAGACCCGGCACCGGACAGGGCGCTGGCGCCGCCGGCGGCCGGACGGCTTGCCGACCCGCTGGCCGCGCGCCCTTCGGGTCAGCCGGTGCAAGCGCCAACCCCGGCGCCGACGCCGACGCCCGAGTTCGTGGCGCCCGCGGTGCCGCCGCTGTTTGCGACGGCATCGGCGGCTGCGGCCACACCCTTGCCGACCGCGCAGGCGCCGGTCTCGGCCGCCGCGGCACCGCAAACCGCCGCGTCGAGCCCCACGTCACCCGACAGCACCGCACCCGACAGCACCGCGCCGGCCCCGGTCTACGCCACCCGCCTGCCGGCACCCGTGCAACTGCGCTACACGCTGCAACTCAACGGCCAGACCGGCGAGGCCGTGCTGGACTGGCGCCACGATGGCCAACGCTACGCGCTGGCGCTGGAGGCCCGCAGCGGGCGGGTGCAGCCGTTGGTCGAGCAGCTCAGCCAGGGCGGGATCGATGCCGCCGGACTGGCGCCCGAGCGCTTCACCGACCGTCGGCGCGGCCGCGGCCAACGGGCGGCCAACTTTCGGCGCGACATCGGCCGCATCGGCTTCTCGGGCCCGCAGATCGACTACCCGGCGTGGCCGGGCGCGCAGGACCGCTTGAGCTGGTGGGCGCAGCTGGCGGCGATCCAGGCTGCGGCTGCGGCTGCGTTTACGGAAGTCGCACCGCTGTCGGCCATCACGCTGTTTGTGGTGGACGCCCGGGGCGCTGGTGATTGGTGGCGATTTGTGCCGCAGGGCGAGGCCGTGCTCGACACCGCTCTGGGCCGGGTGGTGACGCAGCACTGGCGGCGCGATCCTGATGCGGCCGACCGCCACGACAGCCAGCGCACCGAGGTGTGGCTGGACGCCACCCGCGGCCATTGGCCGGTGCAGCTGCGCACCACCTCGCTGCGCAGCGGTGACGTGTTTGAGCTGCGGCTGGCGGCCGAGCCCGGCTTGCCGCCTTGACTTGTCGCGCTGACTTGCCGCGCTGATCTGGGCGGCTGGCTTGAAACCTGCATGCCCGTCCCCAGTTGCTGACCAAGGAGAACTTCATGCAGACGCTCTACAACTCGGACAGTTTCACGGTGGTGGCCTTTGAGATGCCCGCCACAGCGGGCAGCGGCGAGGCGCCGCGCCGGCAGGGCGGCTTCGAGATCGTCGACAAGTTTGCGCGCAAGGAGATCTTCATCCAGGGCGCGGTGGCCGAATCGTTCCAGCAGGGTGTGCAAGCGCTGGCGGCGCACGGCGAGCCGGACGTCGAGGCGCTGGACGACTACATCGCCGGGTTCACACTGCTGGCGCAGCAGCCTGTGCTGCTGCACTGATCGGGGCGTATTGCAAGTCCGGGACGGCAGCGGACCAGACCCTGGCGGGTCGCACACGGCGGCAGGTCATTCAGCGGGCTCCTACAATTCGGTGATGAGCCGAGCCGCCGCCTTCCAAGCCCCCGCCTACACCCGCGCCGCCGTGCTGCCGGCGCTGCTGCAGCAGCGCATCGTCATCATCGA
>JBBQAH010000122.1:0-9510 GCA_038316145.1 Burkholderiales bacterium | reverse complement strand
GATGAGCGTGACCGGCGAAAAAGACGGCACACCCGGCAGCCAGCCGCAAAAAGTGGGCGTGGCGGTGGCCGACCTGTTCACCGGCCTGTACGCCACCACCGCGATCCTGGCCACGCTGATCGAGCGCGGCCGCACCGGGCGCGGCCGGCACATCGACGCCGCGCTGCTGGATGTGCAGGTCGCCATGCTGGCTAACCAGGCCAGCAACTACCTGGTCGGCGGGCTGGTGCCCAAGCGCATGGGCAACGCCCACATGAACGTGGTGCCCTACCAGGTGTTTGCCACCCAGGACGGCCACATCGTGCTGGCCGTAGGCAACGACGGCCAGTTCGCCCGTTTCTGCGAGCTGGCGGGGGATGCGGCGCTGGCACAGGATGAGCGCTACACCAGCAACGCCGGCCGCATCACGAACCGGGACACGCTGATCCCTGTGCTGGCGGGCTGGATGCTGCAGCGCACGACGCAAGCCTGGATCGACCTGCTCGAACCCAACGCCGTGCCTTGCGCGCCCATCCTGACCCTGCCGGGTGTGTTCCAGCATCCGCAGGTGGTGGCGCGGGGTGTGCTGTCGCCCATGGACGTCGGCGCGGACCGGCCGATGCCGCTGGTGGCCAACCCGATGCGGTTTGACGGCCAGCGCGCTATCGCCGACCAGCCGCCCCCGGGGCTGGATGCGCAGGGCGATGCGATCCGCGCTGCGCTGGCGCAGCAGGCCGGCTGGCCGGTCCGATAGGCGGGCAAGTCGCCCCACAGCGGGTTTTCAGCCGCCTCGCGGCGTTGCGGGCGCCGTCCACCAGCGCCACCAGCGCCACCAGCGCCAGCATTACGCTTGCCATGTTGCCCCTATGGAACAAACCCATGTGGGGCCGAGGCATAGCCGAACAGGTACGCGCCACCGTCGACCGGCAGGTCGAAGATACTCGTTCGACATCCGGTACGCGCCATGAAGGCCGGCGAAGCGTTCAAAGTGACGCTGGCCATCGGGGCCGGCATCGGGCACCACGCGCAGTATTGGCGGTGCCCAGGTCGCGGCTTCGAGGTCCGCGGCCCCAACGTGCGCAGCGCAGGCGTCGCCAGTCTCGGCTGGGTCACGGTGTCCGCCGTGCCAGAGCCGGCAACCCTGCTGCTGATGGCCGTCGGCGCGCTGGGCTTGGCATTGCGGCAGCGCCGCAACTGGCGATCGGCATCGGGCCGGGCGGGCAGGCGGGCTGGGCTGCAACTGGGCTGACGCCGGCTCGACCGCGCCGAACCAGGGCGCTCCAGTTACAGCGCGGCCCTGTACCCCCCCCCGCAGTGCATCCTGCCCCAGAAAGCCCGATGTCCTTCGACCCCAAGCCCCAGGTCAAAGTCTTGCAAGCGCGCCTGCGCGCCCTCATGGACGCGCACAGCTTGCCCCACGAGGCACACCACGGCGAGGCGACTGAAACGCTGGGGCCCTGCAAGGTGTACCCGGTCATCGAGAGTTTTAAACCCAAGGCCCGCGTCGCCGCGCCGTGAAACCTGTTTCTGCCGCCACGCGCCGACGGCGTGCACGCGCAACACCAAACGCACGCATCCAAGCATGGCGCCGGCCTGAGCAATCTGGACCACGCCCCGCTGTGCAAGACGGACTTCGCAGGGCAGCGGAGGCCTGCAGGGCAGCGTTCGGCGTCGGTAGCGGCCAGATTCAGCCGAGCAGAGGTCGCCGTGACGGTGATTCAGCGGGGTCTTCTACGGGCAAACCGCAGATCCGGGCGGGTTTGCCAGCTTCAGCGCCGGGCGCACCCGGCGCCATCGTCCCGAGGTCGGGACGGACGCCGTTCGCGGCGTGCGCTGACGGCCGAACAAGCTGTCTTGCCGCGCTTCGCCCCGCGGGCCGACGCTGCGGGTCTCGATGCTGATTGCTCGCGCCACCTCGCCATCCACCTGGGCGTGGCCGGCCTGCGCCCCGCCGCGCGGCTGCCGGCGAGGGCTGCAAGTGCGGCCGCGAGCTCGATCACGGGGGCATCCGCGAGGGCTGCGCCCGGGCACAGCCAGCGGCGGATCGGGTGGGTCAAGGCGCATTCAAGACAAGGGGCGCGGCGGCCTGGCAGCGCCCCTTGAGAGCGGGCACTGCCCGCGGCCCGGCGTCGATCAGCGCTTGCGGCGCAGCGCGCCCAGCAGCGCGATGCCGCCCAGCATCAGCGCCCAGGTTTGCGGCTCGGGCACGGCGGCGGCTTGCAGCGCGGCCACGCCGGTGTCGGCAAAGTCGGTGAACACGCCGTCCACGCCCAGTTTCATGTAGTAGGTCATCTCGGCCTGCGGGTCGGCAAAGCCGTAACCGCTGGCGTCGTTGCGGAAGGTCCAGGTGTGCACCAGCAGGCCGGCAGCGTGGGCCGCCTCGATCACGCCGGTGCTGCCGTCGACGCGGCGGTCGTTGATGGTGATCTTGCCGTCGCCGGTGCGGTCGATGCCGTCATCCACGGTGGTCACAAGGTACGGCTTCCAGGGGCCGATGCCGTCGGCATAGCTCTTGACGAAGGCCAGGCCGGTGGGCGTCAGCAGGTCGGCAAAGCTGCGCGGGTCACCGCTGACCGCAAAGTCGTATGGCTTGTCGAAGGGCGCCACCAAGGACATCGAGCCGTTGGCATTGACATCGTCGGCATCCACCAATTGCACCAGCTTGATGTCGGTCTTGCCATTGAGGTATTGCAGGTTGGCCGACTCGAAGCTCTGGATGAACACCGGCGCGCTGGCCAGGTTGCCGTAAGCCGCGTGCAGCGTGCTGACCAGCGTGTCCTCGAAATAGGTGGCCGGGCGGCCCTGGGCCAGCGACACGGCCTGCATATAGGTGGAGTGCTTCAGCTCGGGGTAGATGCCGATCGTGCGGCCAGTCAACAGGCTTTGCGCCTTGGCCAGCGCGATCACCTCGTCCAGCGTGGGAATCTTGTAGAGCCCGTTGAAGCTTTGGTCGCGGCTGGCCCGGGACTGGATCGCCCCCAGCGTCTTGATCTCGGCCAGGGTGAAGTCCTGCGCGAACCAGTCGTTGGTGGAAACGCCGTCGACCAGGCGGGTGGTCTTGCGCGCGGCAAATTCAGGCAGCGAGGCCACGTTGGTGGTGCCGCCCAGCATCGGTTCGTGGCGGGCGATCATGTAGCCGTCCTGGGTCATGACCAGATCGGGCTCGATGTAGTTGGCGCCCAACTGGATCGCCAGCGCGTAACTTTCCAGGGTGTGCTCGGGCCGGTAGCCGGAGGCGCCGCGGTGGCCGATGACGATCGGCGCGGCGCCGTCCAGCGTGTTCCAGGGGGTGGCTTGCGCCGGCGCGCTGCACAGGCTGGCGGCCAGCGCCAGGGTGGTGACGAGCAGGCTGCTCGCGGGGGTGGCACGGGTCATGGGTTTTCTCCTCGTTAGCGCCCTGGCTTGGCGTGGCCTCGTGCCACGCCAGCTGGGCGTTGGCACAGCTTGGCGGCGGGGTGTGACGGGAGTTTGACAACCACGCGATCGTGAGCGCATGTGTTTTGCGGCCGACGTGCCGCGCCGCTGCCCGGCCAGGGTGCCGCCTGTCCGCCTGTCCGTCTGACCGTCTGTCGGTCGATTTGGCGGTTGGTCCTGGAAAGCCGTGGCTTGGTCGCAAGCCAGTGGCGGCGGGACGGGGCGTTTTCTAAAGTCCACCCATCGACAGCCCAATGACCCCACCCGCAGGAGCCCACCATGACCACCACCCGCCCAGTCTCGACCACCCCGCTGCACACCACGCTGTCGCAACAAGCCCTGTCGCTGGGCCTGGCGGCTGTGCTCACCGCGGGTGTGCTGGCCGGTTTGCTGGGCCTGGCCGGCGGTGACCAAGCGGCGGTGCTGGCGCAGCAGATGCAGCCGATGAAGCACGCACCGCAGGCCATCACCACGGTGCTGGCACCGCTGCTGGCCTGATGACAGTCTGAAACGATCCTCTGCCCGGCCCTGTGATCCAGGGCCATTTGTCGGGCCGGCGTGATGCCGGCTCTTTTTTTACCCGCCAGGCCGCTGGTCGATCAGGTGTTGGCGGGATGACATCGTCGACCCGTTACGCCGCAGTCTGCGCCATGCACCGTGCGACGCAAGACGGGCAAAGCCAATGAACCGGCGTCAATGAATCGATGTCAATCCATCGTGCCGCGCAGTCACACGCGCCGCTGACGAAGGCACCGTGCCCCATGCACGGCGCCGTCGTCGGAAAGAAGCTCAGGCCGCGTTGCGGCGGCGCGCTGCCACGCCCACCAGGCCCAGCCCCCCGAGCAGCAGCGCCCAGGTGCCCGGCTCGGGCACCACCGCAGCCACGCCCAGGTCGGGGTGGTCGGTGAAGAAGCCGTCCATGCCCAGCGCCACGAAGGCCTGGACCTGGCCCTTCATGTCGCCAAAGGCTGCCGGGTTGGTGCTGCTGTCGAACTCATTGGGCAAGAACACGTTCTCGGCGCGGAAGGTCCAGCCATGCACTTCCAGACCCAAGCTGTGCGCATCGGCCACCAGGGTCGAGGGCGCGCCCAGCTTGCCGCCGACCAGCGGGATCATCAGGTTGGTGTTCGCACCCACGCCGTCGGCGTAGCCGTCGATGAACTGCAGGCCGGTGGCGTTGAGCTTGGCCAGGTCGGCATAGCTGCGGCTGTCACCGCTGAGCACGAAGTCATACGGCCGACCGCCGCCGCTGAGCAGCTGTGCGATGCGGATGTTGGTCAGGCTGTTGATGTACTGCAGATTGCCGACCTCGAACGACTGGATGTAGACCGGCGCACTGGCGCTGTTGCCGTAGTTGGCGTGCAGGATGGAGACGAGCTTGTCCTCCATGCGTTGCACACCGTTGGCCTGTGCCACCCCGGCAAAGTAGCTGGGATGCTTGGTCTCCGGATAAATGCCGATCGTGCGGCCGAGCGCGCTCGACTTCGCCTTGGCCAGGTCGATCACCTCTTGCAGTGTGGGGATGCGGTACTGGTTGTTGTAGGCGTTGTTGCCGGTGCGCAGGTCCCGCAGCCGCTCCTGCGCGAAGATGTCGGCCCGGATCTCGGCGGCGGTGAAGTCCTCCGCCCACCAGCCGCCGACCTTGACACCGTCCAGGGTCTTCACTTGCAGCCGGTTGGCGTACTGCGGCAGTTCCCAGGCATTGGTGCTGGTGTCGGTGCGGTTGATCACCGGCGCACCGTTGACAAGCTTGACGCTGCCGTCGGCGTTCAGGTCCACCCGGGCCAGCATCGGCTCGTGGCGGGCCAGCAGCTCACCGTCGCGGGTCATCACCAGATCGGGCTCGATGTAGTTGGCGCCCTGGGCGATGGCCAGTTCGTAGGCCGCCAGGGTGTGCTCGGGCCGGTAGCCCGACGCGCCACGGTGGCCGATGACAAGAGGCGCAGCACCCGACAGGGTGGTCCATCCGGCAGCGGCGGCCGGCGCGGTGCCAGTCAGGCCGGCAGTGGCCAGCACAGCGCTGGCCACCAGGGTACGGAGCATGGCGTTCATGGGTTCGGTCCTTCTGTGGTTGAGAAAGTCATACCCGGCGGCGTCGGGCGAGCGCGCCCACGGCCAGCAGGCCGGCGGCCATCAGCGCCCAGGTGCCGGGCTCCGGGATCGGGGCCGTCAGGCTGATCTTCAGGAACTCGGTGTTGTCCGACAGCAGGTTGCGCCCGCCGCCGCCCGGGAAGTTGTTGTCGTTGACCACCAGCAGCGTCTGGCTGTCCAGCACCAGCACATCCTCGATGGTCACGTAGGGAAAGGTGAAGACGGTGCTGCCGTCGCCGTTCAGGTCATCGGGGTCGGCAATGTTCATCAGGTCAACCAACGCCGTCTTCTTGGCAAAGCCGTCGACATCCTTCTGGTTGCTGTCGATCAGGAAGACCTTCTTGAACGGGGTGCCGCTGGCGCTGGTGGCTGTGACACCATTGCGCTCGATCACCAGGAAGCGGCTGTCGTCGATGGCCGTCATGTCGCCGATCGCGGTGCCGGCGGCATCGAGCTTGTAGCCGAACCAGTTGCCGGTGAAGGCCTCGCCGGCGACATCGAATTCCTGCACCAGCAGGCGCTTCTGGTTGGTGTCGGGCGTCAGCGGTCGCTCCAGCAAGGTGTAGAGCCTGGTGCCACTGGCGTTCAGCGCCATGCCCTCGAAGCCGCCCGAACCCGGCAGGTTGTTGGCGCCGGTGGGCATGGGATTGGACGGCGACTGCACCCACGGGTTGGCTCCCAGGTTCAACACATTGGGCGTGCGGAACACGCTCTGCACCGTGCCGGTGGCGTCAGTCTTGACCAGGAAGGGGCCGAACTCCTCGCCGAACCAGAGGTTGCCGTTGCGATCACGCCGTACCGATTCGACGTCCAGATCACCGCCGGTCAGCAAACGGCCGCTGGTGATCGCCGCATCCACCGCGATGGCACTGCCCGGGTAAGTGGTGCCGTCGGCCACGATGGCAAACGGCATCTTGCGGTTGGTGTCGTTCAGCGTGATGCGGCTGGCGGCGGTATAGCCCGGCAGCACCGCGCCGGACTGGAAGCTGGCGGCCGAGACCGACTTGGCCGCCCAGTCCACCTGCACGGCGTACATGCGCAACAGCGCATCGGCCGAATTGCCTTTGGCGCCAAAGCCGTTATCCACCAGCATCTGGAAGCTGCCGTTGGCACCCTGCAGCACGCCCGAGAAGCCCTGCACCGGCTGCTGGTTCAGATAGGGCAGGTTGTTGGCGGGGCTGTTGATGTTGGTGAAGGCGAACTGGCCGGATGTGGGGCCGTCGCTGAAGGTGGCGGCCGGTAGTTGTGCCCAGCCCGTCAGCGTGTTGGCCGCCGCGGGGCCGGCCAGCACAGCGGCGGCAGTGGCGGTGGCGACGATGGCCAGCGACGGAAACCGGTGGGACATGCGAGCTTTGACCATGGAAGACATCCTCAGGACTTGGGTTGTGGACAGGTGTACCGCGCCCGCGGCATGCCGCAGCCGGTGCCGTTGATGTTGATGTTGGACGTTCGCAGTGACAGCTGTGTGGTCAGGTGCAAGCCGGCCTGTGAACCGAACGGATCAGGCCAGCGGGGCGGCGCCGCGGGTGACGTCGGCATGGGCGGGGCGATGGGGCTGCTCAGCCTGAAAACCGCCGGTCAGGCGGTCGCGTCACGCCTGGCCACCGCCGCGCTGACCCCGCGTGAAACCGAGGTGCTGTCCTGGGTGGCCAAGGGCAAGACCCACCGCAACGTCGGCGGCATCCTCGGTGCACAAGCACCTGGCGGCATGCATCCGAAAAGCGGGGCGTCGAAGCCCGCGCCGCGGCCACTGCGCTGGCCACGCGGGCGCTGGGCGGACGGGCTACCCGCCCCGGGCCGCTATTTGTAGAGCACCTGGGGCAGCCACAGCCCGATCTGCGGGAAGGTGTAGAGCAGCGCCAGGGCCACCACCTGAATGGCCATGAACGGCATCATGCCGACGAAGATCTGGTTCAACGTCACATGCGGCGGCGACACCCCCTTCAGGTAGAACGCCGCCATGGCCACGGGTGGGCTGAGGAAGGCCGTCTGCAGGTTCAGCGCCACCAGCAGGCCGAAGAACAGCGGGTCGACGTTGAACTTGGCCAGCAGCGGGATGAAGATCGGCATGAAGATCACGATGATCTCGGTCCACTCCAGCGGCCAGCCGAGCACGAAGATGATGCACTGCGCCAGGATCATGAACTGCAGCGGCGTGAGGCCCAGCGAAAGCACCCAGCGCTCGATGATCTCCTGGCCCCCGAGCAGCGCGAAGGCGGCCGAAAAGATCGCCGAGCCCACGAACAGCCAGCACACCATCGCCGTAGTTTTTGCGGTGAGGAACGCCGAGTCCTTGAGGATGGACCCCATGTCGCCCAGGGTGACGCCGACCGCGCGGCCCCGGCCGACATTGCGCTGGTGCGCGACGTAGCGGTAGCCCACGGCCAGCAGCAGCCCTCCGAAGGCGCCGACCGCCGCCGCTTCCGAAGGGGTGGCGAACCCGAACACGATCGAACCCAGCACGGCGAGGATCAGCACCGCGAGCGGGAAGAACGACGTGAGCAGCATCTTGAAGATCTCAAACCGCTCCCACGTGAAGAGGTACGAGACCAGGATCATGATCGCCAGCAGGATGCCGCCAAAGGTCCAGAACCACGTGGGGACATCAAGGCGATCCTTCGCGGCGGTGTCCGTCGCGGTCCCGGACTTCGCCGCCGCGGACTTGGCGCCGGGCGCGCTTGCCTTGGGCTCTGCAACGCCCGTCGCGGCGGGCGCCGGGGCGGCGGCCTTCTCCGTGGGGGGAGCGGCCAACCCGGTGCTGTCGGCCGCAGGCTCCGACAGGCCCGTGGTCTCGGCCGGAGGTTCGGCGAGCCCGGTGTTTTCGGCCGGGGCCTCGGAGAGCGCGGAGCTTTCCACCGGCGGGGCGCTCGAGAAGGATTCGAACCCGGGGCTTTCCAGCCCCGACGTATCGACGACGTCCGGCGCTTTCGTGGCCAGGTGGAGCGTGAGCGCGATCATGCTGCCGATGACCAGGATCGGCAGCACCGAAACCACGAACTGGGAGGCGATGGACCGCCTGGAAACGCCCGCGGGGGCCGGGGCAAAAAGCGACTTGCCCAGGACCACGATGGCGTTGCGCCCCTTCGGCGCCAGGGCGAGGCTCGAGGGCGGAAGTTTGACGCGCCGCTCCTCTTCAGGCAGTGGCGGGGCCAGCGACGGCTTGAGCTTCGCCAGGATGATCACGTACCCGACATAGAGGGTTGCAAGCATGATGCCGGGGAAAAACGCGCCGGCATAAAGCTTCACCACCGACACACCGGCCGTGGCGCCGTAGACGATGAGCAGCACCGAGGGCGGGATGAGGATGCCCAGGCAACCACCCGCCGTGATGGCGCCGGCGGACAGCGACGTGTTGTAGCCCGCGCGCAACATCGCCGGCAGCGCCAGCAATCCCATCAGCGTGACCACCGCGCCGACGATGCCGGTGGCGGTGGCGAAGATCGCGCAGGTGACGATGGTGGCCACCGCGAGCGAGCCCGGCACCCGGGACAGGGCAAGGTGCAGGCTCTTGAAGAGCCTCTCGATCAGCGCCGCGCGCTCCACCAGGTAGCCCATGAATACGAAAAGCGGGATCGCGAGCAGCGATTCGTTGTTCATCACGCCGAAGGTGCGCTGCACCATGAGATCCAGCACCTGGCGCACGGCGAGGTCGGGATTGACGGCGCGGTACGCGAGCCACGCGAAGAACACGCCCATGCCCATGAGGGTGAAGGCGGTCGGGAACCCGAGCATGATCGCGACCACCACAAGCGCCAGCATCATCAGGCCGAGGTGGCCCTGGGTAAGGTTGGACCACGGCATGAAGATCGCCGTGGGCAGGATGATCAGGCCCATGATGACGAAGCCGAACAACAACTCCTTGCGAATCTTCATCGGGCCACCTGCGCAACGGGTGCGGCACCCTGGATGTCGGCGTCGGTGACGTGGACCATCTCCTTGAGCTTCTCGACATCGACTTCCTCGACGTCCTGCTCGCGCGAGGGCCACACGCCCTGGCGCAGGCACACGATGCAGCGCACGATCTCG
>JBBQAH010000403.1:0-2734 GCA_038316145.1 Burkholderiales bacterium | reverse complement strand
TGAAAATTGAAAATTGAAAATTGAAACGCGTTCCTTTCGGTTGAATTCGATAGGGTTGAGAAAGAACTGACGGGACTGCACGAACTTCAGGTATCCTGACATAATGAAGGAGTCCACCTCGTAATTCGTTCTTTAACGAGTGCATGTTATATCTGCGTAAACGAAGAAGCAAAATTCGTTGTGATAAATGTGGTAAATTCGATAATGTGATAAATTCGTTACGATGAATGCGGTTTTTTTGTTTTGTTTCTAGATTGAAAATGGACCAGTGGTTCGCTTACCGTTACGATTTCACGTGGTGGATAGTCCGGTTCGGTTTTTGCAACTGACCGACCGCCCCGACACGCTTCCGTTGCTTCGCTTTAGCGCCCAGACGCCGCTAGCACCGGCGGAAGTGCGCCGTGTGTCGGTTCGCAATATCCTTCCATACTGTAAGCACGAGTTGTTTTTTACGGTCTTTGTGTTATTTTTTGTCTTGATTAATTGTCTTGCAGCTGTGACGGTGAGGTGGATCACCGCGGTCGAGGAGACGGATGAACGAAACGGCCGGTTTGGCTGCGTGGTGGATCTGGAGAAGCAGCCGATGGTGAAGAGTTACATTGCTATCGTGGGATTCCCGGAGATGGACGGCAGTCCGGATGATGGCGTTTTTTCCGTCTCGCCCGAACGCTTAGTAAGCAGCTCTCAAACAAAGCGTCGTGGAATAGAAAGTTTTTTATTGCTGTACATTCCCTTTTTTGCATGCAGGACATACCGGCTTTTTCGATAAAGACAGGTAAATTATTTTTGTTACTGTATTACAGTATATCGGCGTACGAGGTTCGGTGCCTTAAGGGGTCAGGTGAGTGGAAGTGGGAAAAAAGCAGTCAGAACGCTAGTTTTTTTTTCAAAATGGGACACCTTTAACATCGAAATATTCTCCTAGATTTTGTGCATTTTATGGTTTAATTAACAGTGATAAAAACTTAAATTTGAGTTTAAAAAAAATAAAAAGCGAAAAAAACTGCAATATAATAAAATTAGGTTTGTATTTATTTTTTAAATTCAAAATTAAGTCTTCGTAAAAAATTTAGCAGAATATTTTAATCGTAAAGCTGTCGCAGTTGGAGAGAAAACGTTGCTGTCTGGCCGCTTTCTGACCTTTTCCAATCATCTGACCCCTTAAAGCACCGTACCCCAGTTCCGGACAGCGTGTTTTCACTCCCAATTCCGGACATAAATAAATGTTTCAATTCTCATCTGATTCAACCCAAACTGAGATAAATCGAACGATAAGAATTTGAAGAAATATCAGAATCCCACAAAGTCCGAGTTTTCAAGTTGAAAATAATGAAATTGTTCGTCTCAAAAAAACAAAAAACAAACGCGGGGCGGATATTTGAGATGGACTTTTTTTGCGTTTTCGGATATTTATACTTCGAAAACTATACCTTGTATGATTTTTTAATTTGTATGTAATTATTCCCGTTCGATTAAGGCCAGTTTGGGCTGAATCAGATCAGAAATGAAGAAGCAGGCATAAAAAATGTCCGGAATCGGGAGTTGAAACACACTGTCCTGAATTGGGTGACCTCGTCAATAATGTTTACATATTTTACCACTGGGAACTAATACCATGTTGTACGTTCAGTTTGTGTCACTTTTGACCCGGCCAAGGCGGATGGACCAAACATACTCGATGGACTTTTAATTGGGCATGCACGAATCAAGGATCGGGTGAGGTTTTTTTATTTGCTCCTATTTCTCATGATACTCCAGCTGGATTGGCTTGCTTGTTCTTTCGGAAGTTATTATCGGATTGCATTCTATATATACAGCTGACACGAGGAATTGGGGAAGGCTTCATGAACGCCAGCTATGCCCCGACCACCCGAATGCGTCTGAAAGCGACCATCACATTGCCAAAGTTTGTTTATCCCTTCACTTTGCCCACTGGTTTTATGTAGTTTACGAACCTTTAATATGTAAAGTGCTGACAGATTAACGGTGGAAATGGACTCGAATCAGATGCTGTTTTTGGTTGCTGCCGGGGACGTTTTGGAACGCTCACCACGAGAAGCGGATCTGGGAACCTCGCCCAATATTCTGGCACCCCGCAGCGACGCCATTCAATCTTTCCAATCCTTGCGGTTGATCAACAATCAAAATGCCCGTGTTCGCTTTCAACTTTCTACCTCTCGGCCATTTGCCATCGTCCGCTTGACCGGGAGATCCGTCCAGAACTCGGCAGTTGAGAGTGCGAGGATGGATGACCACGAGGATGGATGGTATTCACTCCAGCCTCAGGCTATTGCGACGGTTTGTGAACGTGTTGTTTCTCTTGTATATGTGTTTATGTCATAACGGTCATTTCTGTAAGTCAATGCCAGGTGGAAATGTCATTTTCTTTGGATGCGCATCAGCTTACGGCGATTATGAGGAAGCGTGGTGACCCCGCGACCGCGGATGCCAATTTGAACATCCTAGCTCATTTGTGCGTGCGGAATCTGGGAGTGTCCCGGTTCAGCGAGGTAATGTAACCGTGCAAGAACTGTACAAGGATTGGCACCCAATTCGCGTGTTTTGACTCCCAATTCCGCACATAAATAGTTTTACTTCTCAACTCATTCAACCCAAACTGAGATAAATGGAACGATAAGAATTTCAAGAAAGAGCAGAATCCCACAAAGTCCGAGTTTTCAACTTGAAAATGATGAAATTGTTCGTCTCGAACAACAAAAAACAATCGGGGGGG
>JBBQAH010000363.1:0-2254 GCA_038316145.1 Burkholderiales bacterium | reverse complement strand
GGCGGCAAGCGCGGCCCGTGCCCGGTCCGCAGCGCTCGGAGCGAGCCGCGCCCCGGGCTCCCCCGGCGGCGCGCCCATGGAGAATCTCGTGATCAAGCGGGCGCCGGCCGGTCAGATCCACCCGGATTGGCTCGACGCCCGGGGCGACCTCAAGCTCGACCCGTACACCGTGCAGATGCTGGCCCAGCTCGTGAACCCGACCGGTACGACGTACGGGAACTGCGGCGACTGCTCCACCGCGGGCTACCGGATCCTCAACAGTCCGCGCGTCATGCTGCCCGCGACCGCCAAGGCGCACGGCCCGACCAACAACGTGGACCGCCCCTACGAGCATCCCCCGGTCGTCGGCGGAAAGTTGTGGAAGCCGGGGAGTAACGACCCGACACGGACCGAGAATTTCATGCTCGATCAATTCGTCACCAACAAGACCCCGCATGGTGGCGTCGGCGCCGTCGATACGAGCGCCTACGATGGTCGCCTCGGCCCCCGGCAGGACCACGCGGTGACGGCGGGCATCTGCCCGAGCGGAGAGGCCTTCGTGGTCGACTTTCAGCGCGGCTGGATGACCACGAACCCGTCGCTGATCAATCAACGATTTCCGTTGAACCCGAACCATGAATACTTCAACGGCGGCGTCAATCTGTACGCCCCGTGACCGCGAAAGTGTCGGATTAAGGGTTGACCTCCGAGATATACGCGACATAATCGCTGCATGATGTATCGAAACATTGCCGCCATCTCTGCCTGCGTCGCCCTCACGATCGTCGCGTGCGATCCGAACGACGAGGCGATCCAGACCACCTCGGACGACGACAGCGCCAACGAGTTTCGCTTCAGCGACGACAGCTGGATCGAGACCTTCGCGCAGGCGAACGCTGACTACGCGGGGTGGTCGAATGCCGTGTGCAAGATCCCCTTCTTCACGACGTCGTATCAGGACGCCGTCCAGGCCCACCAGGACAGCGCCTACGACGACCTCTTCGCGGTCGGTGGGACGATCGCGCGCGACTTCTTCCTCGCCGACCTGACCGTCGCCGCGCTGGCCGAATTCGGCGGCCCGAGCCCGTTGACCCACGGGCAGTGGGTGACGGCGGCGCTCGACATCTCGTCGCCGGCCTCGTCGGCCGACATCGTCCATGCGATAAGCCAGCTGTCGCCGGCGAGCAAGGCGCTGCTCCTCAGCATTCAGAAGTCGCTCGGCCTCAAATCTCAACAGTCGGCGATGCGCGTGGTGGCCGTTTCGTCGGGGCTCTACCGCGGGCTCTCGCTGTTCCTCAACGGGCTGGGGACCACCATTCCGGTGCCGCCGCTGCTCGGCAACCTCCTGTCCCAGGCTGCGAGCGCCGCGTCCCAGGGGCTCAACGCCATCGGCTTCGTCGGCGTGTTCTGCACCGGCGCGAACACCCTCGCGGCGTACTTCGACGCGCTCGAGTGGACCGCGCGCGCTGGCGCGTCGGCGCAGCAAGCCGAGGCCTGGGAAGACGACACCTGCGCCCGCATTAATAGTCACAAGGCGCTGTTCGGCGACGTCTGTGACTTCCGCGGGGCGCTGGCGAAGTTCGATGATTTGGGCGCCACCAAATGCCTCAAGTTCGTGGTGAATGACTCGATGACCCACGGGTTAAAGGTGCACGGCGACAGGCACATGGGCCACGGGATCTTCCGGGTCGGTCGCGGCAAGCGGCTGGATTACCTGGCCTCTCAGCGCCTCGCTAATGGCTTCATCGTCACCAAGGTGAGGGTCAACGATAATTCGGCCGCGAACAATGGAGGGTTCGGGTGGGTGTACGTGGGTGGTATCGACTGCGTCCAATGAGGGCCCACCGACCGCCCCACGATCGCACGTACGCTACCGCGTGCTCCGGCGGCGGAGCCACTGCCGGACCTCGCGCAGCTGGGCGGCGGCCTCGGGCCCGGCGGCCTTGAGCGAGGCGGCGCTGCTCACGACGATGCTCCGCGCGCGCGCGCGATCGAGGCGGCTGTCCCACAGCGCCGTGGCCAATGCGAGCTCGATCGTCGCTCGCACATGACCCGGGTCATCGCCGGTCGCGGCCCGCACGAGCGCGCGGCTCGCGTCCTGTTGCTCGGCATCCCGCGATTCTTCGATTGCGAGGGCCAGCGCCCGCTCCAGGGGGGCCACGGCCTCGGCCGGCGTGCCCTGCTCCAGGTGCGTCTGGCCGAGTTGAGTCAGGGTCTCCATGAGCCACGACTTCTCCACGCCTGGAGCCTCGGCGGCCAGAACCTGCTGGGTGTA
>JBBQAH010000246.1:0-1575 GCA_038316145.1 Burkholderiales bacterium | reverse complement strand
GGCGGCAATTGCAGGTCGTGCAGCGCGCTGGCCACCAGCCAGCCCGCAGCGCCTGCGGCATCAGCCGCTTGCAGGTCGGCCGGTGAACGCAGACCACCGGCGCCAACGAGCTGGGCCGCCGGCGCCCGCGCCTGCACCTCGGCCAGGGTCTGCAGGTCGGGCCCCTGGCCCGAGCCCACCCGCTCCAGCGTCATCACGATCACGCGCGGCGGCCACAGTTCTGGCGCGTCCCAGCAGCCCGCCGGGTCCAGGCGTTGGTTGCCGCGGCGGTCCAGCGACAGCACGGCCTGCGGGTTCTGCGCACAACATTCGGCCAGCGCGGCGCGCGAGCGCAGCGACTCGCTGGCATACACCGGCAGCACCCGCTCTGCCAGCTCGCCAAGTTGCTGCGCCACCGCGGCTGCGGCCGCGGCATCGGCGAAGCCGCCGTCCAGCCACAGCTCCGTCACCTCGGGCAGGGCCTGCAGCATCTGCTTCAGCACGGCGATCTGCACAGGGCCGCCCATCAGTGCGTCCAGGTCGGCCAGGTACAGCCGGCTCGCACCGCAATGGGCGGTCAGCGTGCGCCCCACGACCACGGGGTCGCTGCTGCGGCACAGCGCCGAAACAATCGGCCGGTACGTGGCCCGCTGGCCACCGACACCACGCACCACCTGCCCGCCCATCAGGTCGATCACGGGAATCAGCGCGGTGCGGAGGGTCATGCAGTGGGCAAACAGTGGGCGTGACGTGCTGGGGACCGAAGGCTGATGCTGATGCGACGCGTTGTCGTTTTTGAGTATCTCACCGCAAATCGCTTGGAACGGGGAGACGGCGCCGTGGCCACCCAGCGGCACGACAGCCTGTCGGCAGCCCACGCCGCGCTAAGCCAGGCCGCCGTCGCGCGCGCCGCCTGGCGCCGGGACCCACAACATGGCCCAGCCTGAGGTCTTTGGCTGGGACGTGGGCGGGGCCCACCTGAAGCTGTCGCGCAGCGTCGCCGGCCAGGTGCGGGACGTGGCGCAATGGCCCTGCCCGCTGTGGCTGGGCATGGACCGGCTCGACGCCGTGCTGCAGGCCGCATTGGACCGCTGGCCGCAGCTGCACGCCCCGCACACCCTGCATGCGGTGACGATGACGGGCGAGATGGTCGACCACTTCAGCCACCGGGAAGCCGGGGTGCAGGGCATCGCCACGCAACTGGCGACAGCGCTGGCGCCGGCGCGGCTGCGCCTGTTCGCAGGCGATGGCGGCTGGTGCAGCCCGGCCGACGCGGGCCGCCACTGGGCCGACATCGCCTCGGCCAACTGGCTGGCCACGGCCCGCCACGCCGCACTGGCAGGCGCTGGCGCGGGCGTGCTGGTCGACATCGGCAGCACCACCACCGACGTCATCGCCTTCAGCGGCGGCCGGGTGCTCACCGCCGCGCGCAGCGACGCCGAACGGCTGGCCGGTGGCGAACTGGTCTACCACGGCGTGGTGCGCACGCCGCTGTGCGCGCTGGGCCCCCGCATCGACTGGCGCGGCCAGCCGCACAACCTGATGAACGAGTTCTTCGCGACCACGGCCGACGTCTACCGCCTGACCGGCGAGCTC
>JBBQAH010000202.1:0-4379 GCA_038316145.1 Burkholderiales bacterium | reverse complement strand
GTGCTGCGCATGCGTGCCGCGATGGACGCCGGCCAGGGTGTGCGGGTCGAGCTGGTGAACCGCGGCAAGACCGGCCGCGAGTACTGGCTGGACATCGACATCCAGCCCCTGTTCGATGACGCCGGCACGCTGACCGGCTTTATCGCAGTGCAGACCGATGTCACCGAGCAGGTCTACCAGCGCCAGCGCCTGCGCGCGCTGCTGGACGCCTTGCCCACCGGCGTGGTCGAGCACGACGCCAGCGGTGCCATCATCGAGGCCAACCGCGCTGCCGCGCAGGTGCTGGGCCTGAGCCCCGACCAGCTGCGCGGCCGCAGCCCGGTCGATGATCGGTGGCGCATCGTCAACGACGACCTGAGCCCCTGCCCCGGCGACCAGCACCCCAGCAGCCGCTCGCTGCGCGACGGCAGCAGCGTGCGCGGCGCCAGCCTGGGCGTGGTGACACCGCAGGGCGAGCAGCGCTGGCTGCTGGTCAACAGCGAGCCGCTGCGCAACCCGGCGGGTGAGGTGACCGGCGCGGTGGCCTGTTTTGTCGACGTGACCGAGCAGCGTGCCCAGCGCACGCTGCTGCAACTGGCGCTGCGCGCCGCCAACATCGGCACCTGGGACTGGCGGGTGCACGACGGCCCTGCGGCCTGGAGCGCCGTGAGCTGCGGCCTGCTGGGCTACAACCAGGACGAGTGGGCGCCACTGGCGGCCACCTGCCACGAGCGCATCCACCCCGACGACCTGCCGCAATCCGAAACCCTGCTGCGCCAGCACCTGGCCGACCCGCGCACGCCGTACTACTGCGACCTGCGGCTGCGCCACCGCGACGGCCACTGGGTCTGGCTGCAGGCCTTTGGGTCGACGGTCGAGCGCGATGCGGACGGCCGTGCGCTGCGCATGGTGGGCGTGCACATCGACATCGGCGAGCGCAAGCGCTTCGAGCAGCAACTGCAGGCCAGCGCGATGAGCGACGCGCTGACCGGCCTGCCCAACCGCGCCGCGCTGCTGCAGCGGCTGACCCATCTGGTGACGCGGCACCGGGCGTCACCGGGCGGGCACTTTGCGCTGCTGTTCCTGGATTTCGACCGCTTCAAGCAGGTCAACGACTCGCTGGGCCACGCCGTGGGCGACGGGCTGCTGCGCCAGATCGGCCAGCGCCTGGTGGGCACGCTGCGCCCGGGTGATGCGGTCGCCCGGCCGGGCGATGCGGTGGTCGCGCCGGGTGAGGCGCTGGCCCCGCCCGGCAGGGGCGCCGACCGCACCGCCGCACGGCTGGGCGGCGATGAGTTTGTGGTGCTGCTGGAGGGCCTGCAGCACAGCAGCGATGCCGCCGTGGTGGCCGACCGGCTGCTGCAAGTGCTGTCACGCCCTTACGACGTGCAGGGCCACCGGGTGCACTCCAGCGCCAGCATCGGGCTGGTGACCTCGGACCTGCCGTTCGACGACGCCGACAGCCTGCTGCGCGACGCCGACACCGCGATGTACGAGGCCAAGCAAAGCGGGCGCGGGCGCTGGGTGATGTTCGAGCCGCGCATGCACCAGCGCGTCAGCGAGCGGGCCAGCGTCGAGGTTGACCTGCACAACGCGCTGGAGCGCGACGAGCTGTTCGTGGCCTACCAGCCGGTGCTGGCGCTGGACGACCCGCACGGCCTGCGCGGCTGCGCCGGGGTTGAGGCACTGGTGCGCTGGCGCCACCCCGAGCGCGGCGTGGTGCCGCCCTTGCAATTTGTGCCGGTGGCCGAAGAGTGTGGGCTGATCGGCGCATTGGGCCTGTTTGTGCTGCAAAGCGCCTGTTGCCAGTTCATGCGCTGGCAGCGCGACCTGGGGCCCAGGGCGCCCGCGCTGCTGGCGGTGAACCTGTCGATCGCGCAGTTGCGCCAGGACGACCTGGTGGCCCAGGTGCAACGCACGCTGACGGACAACCACATGCCGGCGGCCGCATTGCAGCTGGAGGTGACCGAGAGCCTGGCTGCGCAAGACCCGCTGGCCCAGGCCCGGCTGCGCGAGCTGAAGGCGCTGGGCGTGACCCTGGCGCTGGACGACTTCGGCACCGGCTACTCGTCGCTGGCCTGCCTGCACCAGTTGCCGGTGGACACGGTCAAGATCGACCGGTCGTTTGTGGTCGAAGCCGAACACAGCGACTACCACCGTGCGCTGATCGAGGCCACGGTGCGGGTGGCCCGCACCTTGCGCATGGCCACCGTGGCCGAGGGCATCGAGACCGCCGCACAGGCCGCGCTGATCACCGCACTGGGCTGCGACCGCGGCCAGGGCTTTCTGTACTGCCGGCCGCTGGAGCCCGCCGCGCTGACCGACTGGCTGGCGGCCCGGGACACGCCCGCGCCAGCCGCCGCGGTGCGCCCGCCGGACCTGGCCCTGCTGCCCGCCTGACGCCGGCCCAGACCCGGCCCGGGCCCGGCTCAAGCCGGGCTGAGCGCGGCCAGCGCGGCCTCGGCGCCGTCATAGTCGAAACGGTCCAGGCAGGCCGCCACGCGGTCGATGCCGGGGCCAAACTGCTGCCGCAACGCCGCCCCGTGGGCACGGAAGGCGGCGACCGCTGCGTAATCCGAGGCCGCCAACAAGGCCCTGAAACCGGCCAGTGCCTCGGCCGACAGCGCGGCGGGCGCGTCCTGCGCACCTGCCGTACCCGCCGCCATCACGCCACCGGCCAGTGCGGTGCGGATATCGGCCACCAGCGTGGCCAGCGCCCGCTGCAGCGGCCCGATGGCCAGGCTGAGCTCGGCGTCTGGCCGCCCGTCGTGGGATGCCGTCTCCAGCGCCTGGGCCAGCGGCGGCACCACCAGCGAGCCGATCGAGGCCGACGCGCCGCGCACCGAATGGGCAAAGTCGCGCAGCGCCACCCGGTCGACACGCGCCAGCGGGCCGTCCAGCACGGTCACGCTGTCACCGTAGTGCTCGGCAAAGCGTTGCAGCAGCCGGTGCAGCAGCTCGGTCCGGCCGCCCAGGTAACGCATCGCCAGGCCGCTGTCCAGGCCGGCCACCTGCAGGCCGGTCTGGTCCGGCCCGTCCGGCGGCATCGGCCCGTCGGGCGACATCGGCCCGTCCGGCGACATCGGCCCGTCCGGCTCGACCGGCGCCACCGGCACGGCCAGCGCGGCCTGCACGCCGGGGCGCGGCGTGTCGGGCAGCCAACGCAGCAAGGTGGCATACAGCTGGGCCGGCATCACCGGCTTGGCGACATGGCCGTCCATGCCCGCGGCCAGGCAGGCGGCGCGGTCCTCGCCAAAGGCGTTGGCGGTCATCGCCAGGATCGGGATGCGCGCCGCCGCGGTGGGCAGGGCGCGGATACGGCGCGTCGCCTCCAGCCCGTCCATCGTCGGCATCTGCACGTCCATCAGGATCAGGTCATAGGGCCGCTGCTGCACGCAGGCCAGCGCGTCGGCGCCGTTGTCGGCCAGGTCCACCTGCAGGCCCACTGCCTGCAATACCTCCGACGCCACCTCCTGGTTGACCGGGTTGTCTTCGACCAGCAGCACCCGCGCGCCCATGGCGCGCTGGCGCAACGTGGTCTCGGCGTCGCCGTCGGGCAGCGCCGCCGGCGCGATCAGGTCGGCCGTAGCCACGTCGAACCAGGCCGAAAACCAGAAGTCGCTGCCCTGCCCGGGTTGGCTGGACACCCCCACCTCGCCGCCCATCATGTCCGCCAGCCGCTGCGTGATGGCCAGCCCCAGGCCGGTGCCGCCATACCGGCGGGTGGTGGAGCTGTCGGCCTGGCTGAAGACCGAGAACAACTTGTTCAGCTCGTCGGACGCCAGGCCGATGCCGGTGTCCTGCACCGCGAAACGCAGCCCGATACGGCGACCGGCGGGGCCCGGCCGGGCGGTGTCAACGGCCAGGTCGGCCGCAGCGTCAGCCGCAGGCGCCAGGCGCTCGGCGCGCACCACGATGCCGCCCCGGTCGGTGAACTTGACCGCATTGCTCAGCAGGTTGAGCAGGGCCTGCAACAGCCGGGTCGGGTCGCCCCGCAGCGCGTCGGGCAGGTCATCGGCCTGCAGGCTTAGGCTCAGGCCCTTGGCCTGGGCCCGGTCGGCCACCAGGGCGCAGCCGTGCTGCAGCACCGCATGCAGCGAGAAGTCGGTCAGCTCCAGCGCCAGCTTGCCGGCGTCGATCTTGGACAGGTCGAGGATGTCGTTGAGCACCTGCAACAAATGATCGGCGGCCGCGCCGACCTTGGCCAGGCGATTGCGCTGCACCGGCTCGGTGGCGTCGCGCTGCATCAAGTGGGTCAAGCCGATGATCGCGTTCATCGGGGTGCGGATCTCGTGGCTCATGTTGGCGACAAAAGCGCTCTTGGCCCGGTTCGCCGACTCGGCACTGTCGCGTGCCAGCACCAGCTCGGTGTTGACCTGCAGCAGCTGCCGGGTGCGCTC
>JBBQAH010000230.1:0-2605 GCA_038316145.1 Burkholderiales bacterium | reverse complement strand
GCATCCGCTACCTGGGTGTGCTGCTGTACGACGCCGACCGCATCCAGGAGGCCGCCAGCGTCGAGCATGACCGCGACCTGTACCCGGCGCAGCTGGGCATCTTCCTCGACCCGTTCGACCCCAAGGTGATCGCGCAAGCCGCAATCGACGGGATCCCCGACAAGTGGATGGAGGCCGCCCGTTGCAGCCCCGTCTACAAGATGGCGGTGCAGTGGAAGGTGGCGCTGCCGTTGCACCCCGAGTACCGCACGCTGCCGATGGTCTGGTACGTGCCGCCGCTCTCGCCCATCAGCGCAGCCGCCAATGCCGGCCATGTGGGTACCAACGGCGAGATTCCGGATGTCAACCAGCTGCGCATCCCCGTCAAATACCTGGCCAACCTGCTGACCGCGGGCGACACCGCGCCGGTGGTGCGTGCGCTGGAGCGCATGTTGGCGATGCGCGCCTACCAGCGTGACAAGCATGTGGAACAGCGCCTGAACTTAGGCGTGCTGCAGCAGGTGGGCCTGACCCAGGCCGAGGTCGAGGAGATGTACCAGGTGATGGCGATTGCCAACTACGAAGACCGCTTCGTGATCCCCACCACCCACCGCGAATACGCCGAGAACACCTTCAACGTGCGTGGCGGCTGTGGCTTTTCCTTCGGCAACGGCTGCTCCGAGGGTACGAGCGAAACCAGCCTGTTCGGCAGCGAGAAAAAACGCACCATCCCGATCAAGGCGGAGGTCTGACCATGTTGACACTCCATCAAACCAAGCCCAAGCCGATGGCCAAGACCCTGCGGGTGCTGGCCGCGCTGCTGGGCTACCCGGGTGCACAGCTGCGCGCCGACCTGCCCGAGATGGCCGAGCTGCTGGCGACCGAGGCTGCACTTGCGCCGTCGCGCCGCGCCGAGCTGGACGTGCTGATGCTCAGCCTGGCGCGCACCGAAGCGCTGCAGGCAGAAAGCGACTACGTCGAGCTGTTCGACCGCGGCCGCGCCACCTCGCTGCACCTGTTCGAGCATGTGCACGGCGACTCGCGCGAGCGGGGCCCGGCCATGATCGACCTGGGCCAGACCTACGAAAAAGCCGGCCTGGTGCTGGCCGAGGGCGAGCTGCCCGACTACCTGCCCGCCGTGCTCGAATTTGTCTCGACCCAGCCGGCGCGTGAGGCCCGGGCCTTCCTCGGCGAGATGAGCCACATCTTCAACGCCATCTTCGGCGCGCTGCAACACCACGGCAGCGCCTATGCCAGCGTGCTGGGCGCGCTGATCGAACTGGCGGGTGAAAAAGCCCAGGCGATCACGCCGCCGGCCGAGATGCCGCTGGACGAAGCCTGGGCCGAGCCCGTGGTGTTTGACGGCTGCTCATCCAAGGGCCAAGCCAAGCCCGGCCAGCCGCAACCAGTTCACATCGTGCGCAAGGCGCACACCGCACAAGGAGTCGCGCCATGACCGGCGTCTACGGTTTTCTGTTCCAGGTTTATCCGTATGTGTGCTTCACGGTCTTCCTGTTGGGCAGCCTGTTCCGCTTCGACCGCGACCAGTACACCTGGAAGAGCGACTCGTCGCAGTTGCTGCGTGCAGGCACGCTGCGCTGGGGCAGCAACTTGTTCCACTTCGGCATCCTGTTCTTGTTCTTCGGGCACATGGTCGGCCTGTTCACACCGCACGCGGTCTACGGCATCTTCATGACGGCTGGCAACAAGCAGATGCTGGCGGTGGTGGCGGGCGGTATTGCCGGCTCGTTTTGTTTTGTCGGCTTGTCGATGCTGCTGTACCGGCGTGTCTTCGACCCGCGCATCCGCCTGACCAGCCACGCCACCGACATCGCGGTGCTGGTGGTGCTGTGGGTGCAGTTGGTGGTGGGCCTGATCACCTTGCCGTTCTCCTGGCAGCACGCGGATGGCAGCGTGATGCTGATCCTGGCCGATTGGGCCCAGCGCATCGTCACGTTGCGGCCGGTGGATGCCACGGTGCTGGCCACGCTGCCCTGGCCTTACCTGTTTCACATCGTCTTCGGCATGACGATCTTCTTGCTGTTCCCGTTCAGCCGGCTGGTGCATGTGTGGAGCGGCTTTGCCACCGTCACCTTCTTGTTCCGGCCGCACCAGATCGTGCGCAGCCGCCGGCTCAACCTGCCAGCCGGCCACAACCAGCCGCGCCAGCCCGGCGCCGGCGTCTGATCCCGAGGAGTTACGCACCATGCTCGTTGAAACAGTCAACCTCAACACGGTGGCCGCGACCGGACAGGTCAGTGCCGTGCCACGTCCGGCGGCGGCCGTGGGCGCCGGCCGCAGGTCAGCGGCGACGCCTGTCCCGGTGTCCGCGCCGGCGGCGGCCGTGGGCGCCGGCCGCAGGTCGGCGGCGACGCCTGTCCCGGTGTCCGCGCCGGCGGCGGCCGTACCACCCGTCGCCCGCATCAACGGTGTGCCCCTGCATGCCGACGCCGAAGTTTTGCCGACCGAGGTCTTGCGCCAGCGTGCCTGCACCGAGTTGCTGCGCCAGGCCGCCATGCAGGACGGCCTGCTCGATGCCGCGGATGGGGCACCCACCGACGGTGTGGTCAGCGAGGCCGCGTCGGCAGCCATCGATGCCTGGCTCGAGCGCGAATTGCGCCTGCCC
>JBBQAH010000361.1:0-1763 GCA_038316145.1 Burkholderiales bacterium | reverse complement strand
AAAAGTTTGCTTGTGTCCCAACTTTCATTACTTTTTGACGGTGTCCCGGCTTTCATTTTTACCCTCGTAATTATTTTTCCGTTGTATAATAGGCTGAAAAATTGTCATGGAATTGGCATCGCTGAGTTGTTGTCGTATTCTATGGTAATATATTATTACTCGTTATTTATCAACAATATTGTTATATACAGTTTTCTCTCTGGTTTAAAAGTGAATTGTTGGGAAATTTTGAGTTCAGTAAATTTTATGCCATCACAAAATGTTACTTGTGTTCACAATTTCTCTACAATTTATTGACACAATACCGAAAATACAATATTATGATTTCATTAAATTTTAGTAATGCAAAAGTGAAAATACAATATTGCGACTTCATTACAGTTTAGTAATGCAAAACTGAACATATAATATTACGACTTTGTTATTGCAATTTAGTAATGCAAAATAAAAAATACAAAACGATAACTTGTAATTTAGTTATGTAACACCGGAAACAGAATACTACGCAACGTCTAATTTATGGGTAAAAAAAATTCTAATTTATGCCGTTGCGGGACGAACGATATCCAGCTGACCCGTGCCGAGTGCTGTAGTATCAAGTTTTCGGTGCCTGAGTTCAAACTTCAAAATAATGCCGGTGTGTGGCAGGAGGGGTCAAAGCACTGGCAAGGTTGTTGCCGAAAAAGCTTCTCAAGTGTGTGTATGTACATGAGCGATTTTCTTGAAAGTTATTTGACCAGTGCGCCTGCATATAATAGCCCCAATCTCCAAGAAGGAGAGGGAATCGCAAAAACATGCCTGCATCCCATCTCGAAAAACATTGCCGACGATGGGGCTATTTTTGCACCGCGTATCCAATAAATTCGGACCCTGTCAAGCCAAGCCACATTCTCCATCATTTTAAAATTGCATAAAATGAGAAAATAGGAATATTGGTCTGCAGACAGTGTATTGCATGGACTGTATTTAATTAGGAATTTCGGAGAGACGGGCTTGTGAGAAAAAGCAGACCTGCTGGTAGTGTTGTTCTAATATTCAGTTTTTTATATATTATAATATTTTAATATATTAAATCTTTCAGATTTAAGTATTAATTAATATCAGTTTTAATATTCTGCAAATTCTGACTAATATAAAAATATTTTAATATATTGAAACATATTCCATCTAAATATTTTAATAGTCTAATATTCCATTTTAATATCTACTTAATTGACTGAGCGATGTCCAAAACGGTAATTGACAGTGATTATCACTCAACCAACTCGGAAACACGTCCAAATAAGCCTGTTCAATGATCCCATCAAAGAATTAGTTGAGTGAGTGCAAAAAAATCTCTTGATGATCAGAAAAACTTCGTACGAAAAAAAGTTTTTGTAATGTTAAACTTTTAATATTGGAATTTTTCTAGTTTCAATTTACTATTTAATATTTCAGGTCGCTGAAGTTTTAATTAATATTTTAATTTAATATCTAAAGTTTTCGGTTCACATTTTAATATTTTATAATAAAATATTAATATATTAGAACAACACTACCTGCTGGAGCGTGGATATCTTGCTGTGCGATGGAGTGTTGTGTTGTCTTGGTCACTACTCTGACTGCGTCCGGTCCGGTCCGGCATATCAAATGTCCATTTGAACCATTTTAAACTTCCCGGGCCAGGGGTTCAAAGGAAAAACCCCTCACATGTGGCACGAGTAATCGGGTTGTCAGCTGGAGAGCGGGAAATAGCGGCATGAAAAGTGCATATAGACAAGTGC
>JBBQAH010000435.1:0-2497 GCA_038316145.1 Burkholderiales bacterium | reverse complement strand
GTTCCCATACCCAAACGTCACATTGTTGATTTTGAGAAGAACTAATTCTTTGCATTATCGGTGGAAATGGATCTTGACAGGGTCTCCATACATGTACAAAGAATGTTTGAATTTCCATTCTGCTTGATTTAGTCAGTCCATTCCAAATCGTCTCGCTGTCATCTATCCAATCCCTACCCATTTTCCATCTAGCAGCTTTTATACCATTTAACACTGCTGCTGCAAAAAAAGCAGGATTTAAAAATCCTAAAATAGTACTTACAACGGCGCCACTGGTTCTGGTAATATAAAAACCATTGTATATTCCCCTAGTCAAGTTGACTGCATCTGCTACAAATTGATCATTTTGTACCGGCCTATTTTTCGTTGCAATAGACCCAAGCATTCTCCAATGAACAGGGCTGTTTTCCTGTGCTACCATAGTCAATTGCGGAATGGTGGAGATCCGTGAATTTAACTGCTGAATTAATGGGCTCCCCTGTCGAAGGTCTTCCCTAGCATTCGGAGTTCCTGCAAGTTGCTCTAATAAATCATTAGTAATGAAAAGTTCACATAGATTTTTGGTGGTCAAACTGCCTCCGATAGCTGACACAATGTTCAAAGTGACTGTCGTAAAAGGAAGTCCAAACAACTCGGTGATTGGCCCAGCAGTCAAATCCGTACAAGCTTTCTGGCTGGCAGCCAATAAACTATTGTCATTAAACGAATTAGCAATTCCCGCACCTAAATTTGGCGAGGCTACTGTTATAAGACCGTTTATTTTTCTAAAAGAATTTGATTGTGTCCGTTCTAGATTTCTAAGGACAATTCCACCCATGCTATGACCTATCCCAATATTATTGGGATTGGCAGGAATTAAACTATTGATAGTACCTGTGGAAGTGTTTACACCATCATCTGTATTATATCCCAGTCTTGAGCTGTTAATCCTTCTCTCTAAACTGAATATCTCCGAATAATGCTGCCATGCTCCTGAATTATCATTCAATCCGTGTAACCAATATACGTTTTTATCTTGTGCTGACACATTACTCAATTTCATGAGGCCGAAAATAAGTAATAAAAGAATATAGTTTTTCATTTCAGTTTAATTTAGGTTCAAGGAAAAATTAGAAATTTTTGTACAAGTGATCTTGGAAATCTCATTATCCGAACCAATCTTAATTGGTTGTTCAGTCCTTATCGCATCCAACACCTCTAATTCACCGCTAGAATATCCATAATAAGTAGTCTGAACCATTTGATTAAAATCATCAAATGTCCTATCAGCTATCAAACGATTTTTGATTTTGTTAACTACAATTAAACTTCTACCTTGCTGTCCCTGTTCTATTTGTGATAAATCTACGCTAAAAGTAACTGTAGCATCATTTTCCTCCACGATTTGGTACGTCTGGGATGTCTTCAAAATCGGAGATTTATTTTTTTTGACAGTTTCGATAAAATCAATCAGTCTATTCTTAAAAAACACAGACTGAAATTTATTAACAGCTTTATAAATATCTTCTTTAGAATTGTTGTTCTTTATTTCCTTAATATCCGACAATAAAGAGGTAAAATCCAGCCTATCAATACTTTCCTTGCCCAAAAGATTTCCGCTATTGTCATAAGTTGAAATAAATCCTCCTGAAATAAGGATTTTTTTGACCGAAGGCCTATCATCCGGTAAATCCTGATGGGGAATTTTGATTCCCTCACTAAAATCAACATTTTCAATAACTAAATCTGATTCACCACTTTCATTCAATACGAAGTTAACACGTTGCATTTCTTCATGAGGATTCATAGAAGACAGGACTTGATAATCCAATCTGTCAAAATCGCCTTCATAATCAGTGCTTGAAAGCACCTCAAATGAAATATTGAGTAATCCATTGGATAAAGATAAATCTCCTCCTGATTCCGAATAAGATTTTCCAAAATCCTGATTACAAGAACTCACCAATAAGGTGATACCAAGGATAAACCGTGGCATTTTATTTATTATCATTTTTCAAAAATTTAAAAAGACCTCTTTCACAATATGTAGGGCAGGAATGGAATCCCTAAAAGTTGCTTTCCGGAAAAACTTTATAAAACCTAAATTATTTTTATACAAATTCCTAATCCGAATCAAATGGGCAAGATCATTTCATTATAATATTGCACTTTTCCGATACCCAAAAACCAAACAATATTCTAAAATATTCGTTGACTCCACCCTCAAATCAAATTAATTGTTAGGTAAACCTATATTTTTCAGAATTTAATTTTTTTTTTCATCCCCTAAAAAAACTATCAGTCCAATTTTAGAATTTAAGAAGATTCAAAATTCTCTTTAAAGATGTGCGAAATATATTGCCATAAACTGATCTGATTTAATCCGAAACCGTCAAGACCACAAATCCCATCTCGTCATTGATATTCTCATAAATCCAGATTTTGCCGTCTTTGGCAAAATGTTTGGCTGGCTTTTTATTTAATCGAGGGACTAAGGATTCTCCTAATTGGCTTAAGT